>NZ_QFDQ01000162.1 GCF_003270085.1 Streptomyces triticisoli
GGACCCGGTGGCAGAACCACCGGGTCCGCGCGCCGCTGGAGTCCGGGCCGGCGGCTTCGCCACCCGGGGCGGAGTCAGACGAGGTTGTCCTCGACGGTCAGCCCGAACACACCTCGGCCGTACATGACCAGCGCCCGTTCGACGTCGTTCGCCACGTGCACGCTCCCGGCGTGGGCGTCCCGCCACGCGCGTTCGATGGGGTTGCCGCGCCGCAGCGAGTTGCCGCCCGCCGTCTTGAACAGCAGGTCGATCGCGGCGACGGCCCGCTCGGTGCCGCGCACCTGGTCCCGGCGGGTCCGCAGCCGCAGCTCCATCGGGATCTCCCGCCGCCCGGCCGCGAGGGCCGACAGCTCGCGCAGGTTGTGGTCCATCTGCAGGATCGTCGCGTCGATCTCGGAGGAGGCCCGGGCGATGGCGGCCTGGGCGAAGGGGTCCTCCGCGAACCTGCCGCCGCCCAGGCTCAGCCGGACGCGCTCCTGCATCGCGGAGGTGTAGGAGTCGTAGCCGCCCGCGACGGCGCCGACGACCGGGGCGGTGACCGCGCTGGTGAAGACCGCCGCGAACGGCAACCGGTACAGCGGCCCGGGGTTGACCTTCTGGCCCGGCCCCTTCAGCTGTGCCTGCTCGTAGTTCCGGATCACCCGGTGGGCGGGGACGTACGCCGACTCGACGAGGATGTCGTTGCTGGCGGTGCCGCGCAGTCCGACCACGTCCCAGACGTCCTCGATCCGGTAGTCGGACCGGGGCACCAGCACCGTCAGGAAGTCCACGGGACGGCCCTGCGAGCCGACGACGAGGGCCCCGAGCAGCGCCCATCGGGCGTGCTCGCAGCCGGAGGAGAAGCCCCACCGGCCGGAGAGCCGGTAGCCGCCGTCGACGGGCGTGAGCCTGCCCACCGGCGCGTAGGCCGAGGAGACCAGGGTGCCCCGGTCCTCCCCCCACACCTCGTCCTGCGCCTGCTCGGTGAAGAGCGCCAGCTGCCAGGGGTGCACCCCCAGCACCGAGGCCACCCATCCCGTGGAGCCGCAGACGGCGGAGATCGCCCGCACCACCTCGTAGAACTCCACCGCGTCGCTCTCCAGCCCGCCGTACCGCCGGGGTTGGAGCATACGGAAGACACCGGCCTCGACGAGCTCGCGGATGGTCCTCTCGGGGATCCGCCGGGACTCGTCGGTCTCGTGCGCCCGCTCGGCGATGGCCGGCAGCAGCGGGCGCACCGACTCCAGGACCTCGTTGCCCATCGTGCGGTCCTCCGTGTGCGTGAGGGTTCAGGGTGCGGGGAGCAGGCGCTGTGACGCCTCGTGGGCGCCGAGGACGAGTTCGGCGCGGGGGAAGCCGGCGCGCTTCTCGGCCGTGGCCAGGTTTCCGCCGGCGACCCACACCGGGCCGTCGGCGAGGTGCGCCAGGCCCTCCCGTGCGACGTCGTCCGGTTCGGCGACCCGGAGCCCGGGAAGGTCCATACGCAGGCCGGCCCGCTCCATCGCCGGGGTACGGGTCACGCCGAGAACGAGTTCGAGGACGTGCACGTCGTAGGGCCTGAGCTCCAGCCAGAGTCCCTCGGCGAAGATCCGGCCGAAGGCCTTGACCGCGGAGTAGACGCTGATCTGCGCCTGGCCCATGTAGCCGGCGAGCGAGCCGACCAGCATGATGCCGCCCCGGCGGCGTTCCTTCATCCGCGCGCCGAAGTGGTGGGACAGCGCGAGCTGGGCCGTGATGTTGAGGTCGATCACACCCTGGAAGCCGTCGAGGTCGCCACTGACGAACTCGTGTCCATAGCTGTTGGCGCCCGCGTTGAAGATCAGCAGCCCGACCTCCAGGCCGTCGGTCACCTCACGGATCGACGCCAGCGCGTCGGGGGCGAGCAGATCGAGCTCGATGGTGCGCACCTCGACGCCCTTGGCGCGCACCTCGTCGGCGGTCTGCCGCAGCGGACCCGGCTTGCGCGCGATGAGCACCAGGTTCAGGCCGGCGTCGGCGAGCTGATGGGCGAAGGAGGCGCCCACGCCCTCGGAGCCTCCGGCGATGACCGCCCACGGCCCGTACACGCTCTTGTCGATCATCGGATTCCTTCCTGTCCCGCCTGTCCGGTGCGCCGGATGTCACCCGAGGGCCCCCCGGGGGCAATGTGCGGCGACCATAGGTCGGCAGTCGGTGGTGCGGAGGGGGGATCCCACTGGCCGGGATGCCCGTGAACCGGGGCGGCAGAGCCTTACCCATGTCGCACTTCCCTGCGTCGGCCGCACACGGCCCGCTGCCCGCAGCAGCCGCCGCCGTACCGCCCTTCGAGCCATTCCCGGGCGGTGTCCCGTGGGAAGACGACATCCAGGCGGTTCTTCGGCCGATTTCCTCCGGTTGGGAGCAGCGGGCCGTCATCGGGTTCGGCCATCTCCGGGTGGAGTGCCTCGGAGACCTGGCGGGCGGCTGCCGCGACGAGGGGTGCCAGTCGTTCGAGATGCATCTGGGCGAGATCGCCGCAGAGGGAGATCGCGCCGGCCGGTCCGTCGGGGCCGCGGATGACGCAGGCCACCGCTCCCACGCCGGGCATTCCCTCACCACGTTCGAAGGCCAGGCCGCGCATCCGGCGAATGGCGTCGAGCTCGCAGTGGATGGAGGTGAAGCTTTCGTCCGCGGTGCTGAACAGCTCCGGGCAGTCGCGCAGCAGGCCCTGGACCTGCTCCGGGGGAAGGTACGCCAGCATCGCCTTGCCGACGCAGTTGTTCGTCACCCACCAGCGGGTCCCCACGTCCGAGGGCAGGGTCGCCGCGTAGGCACCGCCGATCTTGTCGAGGAAGACGACCTCCGGACCGTCGAGGACGCCCAGGTGGGCGACGAGCCCGGTGCGGACCTGGAGGCCGTGGAGGACGGGAGCGGCGGCCTTGCGCAGATCCTCCCAGCTGCCGGCGGAGCCGCCCACTCGCAGGGCCCGGCTGCCGAGCGTGTATCCGTAGTCGCCGCGTGCGATCCAGCCGAGTTCGATCAGCTGGTTGAGGATCCTGTGCGCGGTGGACCGCGGCAGGTGCGTGCGCCGCTCCACCTCTTCCAGGGTGAGCCTGACTCCCCGCTTGCCGAACGCATCGAGGATGAGTGTCATCCGTCCGACCATGGACGAGGTCAGAACTGGTTCCTGATCGGCTTCCGCGACGGTGACGAGAGTCATGACGTCCTCCGCTGCTTCGGTGCTGCCCTCGGGCATGCCGGCGAATCAACACAGAAATCCTCGACCAAGTGTTTGCTTGGTGGAGTGGGGCAACTGTAGACGGACCCCTGCGCCGCGTCCATAGTCGCGGCCCTCCCGCTGACCGGGAGTGCGGGGCTGAGTCCCGGTCGTCCGGGGCCGTACCCTCCCCGCACCGTCACACCACCGGAGGCCACATGACGCAGTCACCCGCAACGCAGGACAGCTCGTCGGTTCCTGACGTACTGGCTCCTGCCCGGCTCGGTCCGGTCAGCCTGCGCAACCGCACCATCAAGGCGGCGACCTCGGAAGGGCTGGCACCTCAGGGGCTGGTCACCGACGAGCTCATCGCGTTTCACCGTGCCATGGCGGCCGGCGGCGTCGGGATGTCGACGCTCGCGTACTGCGCGGTGAGCCCCGACGGCCGCAGTGCCCCCGGGCAGATCGTCATGAGGCGGGAGGCACTGGACGGTCTGCGCCGGCTCACGGACGCGGTGCACGCCGAGGGAGCGGCCGTCTCCGCCCAACTGGGACATGCGGGGCCGGTCGGCGACGTCAAGAGCAACAAGAGCCCCGCGCTCGCCCCGGGGAAGACGTTCAGCCTCATCAACCTGCGCAACAGCAGGCCGGCCACCCGGGAGGACATCGAGCGCATCACCCAGGCCCATGTGGACGCCGCGCTGCTGGCGCAGGAGGCCGGCTTCGACGCCGTGGAGCTGCACATGGGGCACAACTACTTCATCAGCTCTTTCCTGAGCCCGAAGTTCAACAAGCGGACCGACGAGTACGGAGGACCGCTGGCCCAACGCGCTCGCCTCGCACGTGATGTGGCACGCCGGGTGAGCGACGCGGTCGGCGGCCGACTGGCCGTCATCGCCAAGCTGAACATGGACGACGGGATCCCGGGCGGGATCTGGGTCGACGAGGCGCTCGAAACGGTCCGGATGCTCGATGAGGACGGGCACCTCGACGCGATCGAGCTGACGATGGGCAGCTCGGTGTACAACCAGATGTACCTGTTCCGGGGGGACGCGCCGATCCGTGAGTTCGCCGCCCTGATGCCCCAGCCGCTGAAGCTGGGCATACGGCTGTTCGGCAAGTCGGCCTTCCGCGAGTACCCGTACCGCGATCTGTTCATGCTCGAGCAGGCGCGGCAGTTCACCGGGGTGGTCAAGACGCCCCTCATTCTTCTCGGCGGGGTGACCGACCGGGCCGGAATGGACCGCGCGATGGCCGAGGGGTTCAGCTTCGTCGCGCTGGGCCGGGCACTCCTGCGGGAACCGGACCTGATCAACCAGATCGCCGAGGACGCCTCGAAGAAGTCCCTGTGCATCCACTGCAACAAGTGCATGCCCACCGTCTACACCGGGACCCGGTGCGTCCTCACCGAAGCGCCGGGAGCGTCAGGAGCACCACTGTGAAGACAGGACTCTTCTTCGACCTGCGCAACCCGCCCCGCTGGCAGCGCCCCTGGGCCGACCACTACCGCGACACCCTGGACCTCATTTGTGCGGCCGAGGAGATGGGCGCGGACGCGGTGTGGTTCACCGAGCACCACTTCCAGGAGGACGGATACCTCCCGCAGCCGCTCACGTTCGCGGCGGCCGTGGCCGCGCGGACCTCCACGGTACGGATCGGCACCGCGATCCTGCTGGCCGCACTGCGGCACCCCCGGCACACCGCCGAGGAGGCCGCCGTCGTCGACCTCGTCTCGGGCGGCCGGCTCGAACTGGGCATAGGTGCCGGATTCGTTCAGCGGGAGTACGACGCCTTCGGCGCGGACCTGCGGCGGCGGTACTCGCTGACGGACACGGCGACGGCCGAGATCCGCCGCCTCCTTGCCGAGGAGGTCACTCCGCCGCCCATTCAGAATCCCGTGCCGCTCTGGATGGGATACCAGGGGCCGCAGGGAGCCCGGCGGGCCGGACGCCTGGGCACCGGACTGCTGTCCCTGGACCCGCGTCTGCTGGAGCCCTACACCGAGGGTCTCGTGGAGGGCGGGCACGACCCGTCGGCGGCCCGTATGGGCGGCATGCTCGACATCATCGTGGCCGACGACCCGGAGGAGGCGTTCGCGCGCATCCTTCCGCACTACGTCCACCAATTGAACTCCTACCGGCGGATGCACGCCGGCGGATCGCCGTCCCCGCAGCCCTACCGCGACCTGACCGCCGAGGACGTCCTCGCGGGTGCCGCTGAGGGAAGCAGGGTTCCCGGCCTGACGGTGCTGACCGCGCAGGACGCCGTCCGGACCATCCGGGAGCGGACGGAAGGCCTTCCCGTCGAGCACGTCTATCTGTGGGCCAGTGTCGCCGGGATGCCCGAGGACCTCGTCCAGCGCCATGTCGAGCTGCTGTTCGGCAAGGTGGCGCCGGCGCTTCGCGGCCCCGAAGTCACCTGAGCTACCCTCAGGACCCTGTAGCCCAGCGGGAGTTCGACGACAGGTTCTCAAGTCCGGACGGACGGAGACGGCCCGCCAGGTCTTGTGCCTGGCGGGCCGCCTCCGTCTGCTCAGTCCTCCTGCCGCTGTGCGATGTCCTTCGCCGCCACGTAGGCGAAGACCATCGCCGATCCGATGGGCACGCCCGGGCCGGGGTAGACCAGGCCGCTCACGGACGCCATGGTGTTGCCCGCGGCGTACAGGCCCGGGACGACCTCGCCGTCGGGTGTCGTCACCCGGGCCTGGTCGTCGGTCGTCAGGCCGCCCTTGGTGCCGAGATCGCCGAGCACGAGGGGAACGGCGTGGAACGGCCCCTTCTCCAGCGGCACCAGATTGGGGTTGGGGCCCTCACCGGTCGCGAAAAAGCGGTCGTAGGGGTCCTCCCCGCGGTGGAAGTCCTCGTCCACGCCGGCCTCCGCGAACGTGTTGAACCGCTCGACCGTCGCCGTCAGTTCGTCCGCCGGGACGCCGATCTTCTCCGCGAGACCGGCCAGGGTGTCTGCCTTCTTCCACACCCCGCTGTCGAGGTACGGCTGGGCGTCGGTGGGGTTGGCGCTGACGAAGCCGGGCGGCACCCCGTCGGTCGTACCGTCGTAGATCCAGTAGCAGGGCAGGGGGACGCCGTCGGCCTCCTGGGCGAGCAGGGCGCGGCCCATCCGGTCGTACGGAAGGGACTCGTTGGCGAACCGGCGTCCTCGGGCGTTGACGAAGATGCCGCTCCTGGCGCCGAGTGTGAAGGCCGCCGTGGAGTCGTCCAGCTTGACGCTGGGGCACCACCAGGATTCGCCGAGCAGGTCGGTGCCCGCGCCGGCGGCGAGGCCCGCCCGCAGTGCGTCGCCGGTGTTGGCTCCCATCGGTCCCATGGTCCACCGGGAGTCCCGGGGAGCCTGGTACGTGCGGCGCAGCGCGTCGCTGCCCTCGAAGCCGCCGGCGGCGAGGATGACGCCCCCGCGGGCCCGGATACGCAGCGGGCGGCCGTCCCGCAGTGCCTGGACGCCCACGACGCGGCCGTTCTCCAGGACCAGCCGGTCCAGGGCGGTGCTGTGGCTCAGCCGCACCCGGGAGGTCTCCCGCAGGGCCAGCAGGAAGCGCCCGATCAGGGCCTGTCCGCCCCACAGGCGGGTCCGGGGCACGTCCGCGCCCAGGCGGTCGGCGGCCCACGAGGGGCGCAGGACCTCCAGCAGGTCGCCGAGCTCCTCGGCGTCGATCTCCTCCGGCACGACGGAACGTCCGCGGTCGAACCTGCCCGGGGCGTCGTAGTAGTCCGGGAACGCCTCGTAGCGGAAGCGCAGGCGGGGGTTCTCCTCCAGGAACGCGATCAGGCCCGCGCTGTGGTGGACGTAGGACTCCTGCAGGGACGCCCTGGTGCGCTCACCGACCGTGGCCCGCAGATAGGTGAGAGCCCGCTGCGCGCTGTCGTCGAGTCCGGACCGCTGCTGTGCCTGGTTGCCCGGCAGCCACAGCGAGGCGCCGGAGTAGGCGGTGGTGCCGCCGAACAGCGGTGTCTTCTCGATGAGCAGCGTGTCCAGTCCCAGGGCCGCGGCCGTGTAGGCCCCCGTACAGCCACCGCCCCCCGAACCGACCACGAGGACGTCGCACTCGGTGTCCCACCCCTCGGCCGGGGACGTGCTACCTGCGGCAATGGACATGGGTCTCCTCCTGGCCGGTCGTCAGCGTGCGGGCCAGCGTAGGGAGGAGTCCGGGTGCCGCGGGTACGCCCGGTCCCGCTGACCGGGAGAGAACGGGGCCCGGGCGGTCCGGGCCCCGAAGAACCGGGACGGCCGGGGCCGGCCGTCCCGGCGAGGCGCTCCCGGTCAGCGGGAGCACTGTTTCGGAGATGTGCCGGGGCTTGTCCCACGATGGCGCACCAACGCGGTGTGAAGTGCACCACGACAGCCCAGGGAGGCACACATGGGTGACATGGTCGCCGAGGACGAGGTCCGGCTCATCGAGGCGGGGAGCAACCCCACCAGGTTCGCCCGCGGCTGGCACTGCATGGGGCTGGCGGACAGCTTCCGTGACGGCCGGCCGCACGAGATCAAGGTGTTCGGTCAGACCGCGGTCGTCTTCGCGGACTCCAGCGGCAAGCTCCACATGATCGACGCGTTCTGCCGCCACATGGGGGGCAACCTCGCCAAGGGCACGATCAAGGGCGACGAGATCGCCTGCCCCTTCCACGACTGGCGGTGGAACGGCGAGGGCCGCTGCACCAACGTGCCGTACGCCCGCCGGACGCCCCTGCGCGCCCGCACCACGACCTGGCTCACGCTGGAGCGCAACGGGCTGCTCTTCGCCTGGAACGACCCGCAGGGCAACCCGCCGCCGCCCCATGTGACCATTCCCGAGATCGAGGACTACGGCACCGACCGCTGGAGCTCCTGGAGCTGGAAGTCGTACCTGGTCGAGGGCGCGCACTGCCGCGAGATCGTGGACAACGTCGTGGACATGGCGCACTTCTTCTACGTGCACTACCAGATCCCCCACTACTTCAAGAACGTCTTCGAGGGGCACGTCGCCACCCAGCACATGCGCTCCACCGGCCGTGAGGACATCAAGACGGGTGTCCAGATGGACCTCCCCGAGGCCGTCACCCGCTCGGAGGCGAGCTACTACGGCCCGTCGTTCATGCTCGACACCATCTGGACCGAGTCGGGCGGCGAGACCATCGAGGCCAAACTCGTCAACTGCCACTACCCGATCTCGCCGGACTCCTTCCTGCTGCAGTACGGCATCATCGTCGAGCGCAAGCCGGGCACCGGGGTGGAGCAGGCCGAGGAGATGGCCCGGACGTTCACCGACGGCCTCGAGGTGCAGTTCCTCCAGGACGTCGAGATCTGGAAGCACAAGTCGCGCATCGAGAACCCCCTGCTCACGGAGGAGGACGGGCCGGTCTACCAGCTCCGCCGCTGGTACCAGCAGTTCTACGTCGACGTCGAGGACGTCACCCCCGAGATGGTGCAGCGCTTCGAGTTCGAGGTCGACTGCGAGGCCGCGGTCGCCAAGTGGCAGGCCGAGTCCCGGGAGAACGCCGCCCGGGAGAACTCCGCTCAGGCCTGAGCGCAGGCGTCCCACTCCCTCCCCGAACCATGAGGATCTCCATGAGTACCGTTCGTGAACAGATGATCGCCCACGCCGACAAACTGCGGGAGCAGGACGAGGAGGCCGAGCGGCTGGGCCGGCTGCCCGACGAGACCGCGGCCCTGATGCGGTCCGCGGGGTCCATCCGCATGCTCCAGCCCACCGAGTACGGCGGCGCCGAGACGCATCTCGCGGAGTTCGCCGAGGCGGTCATGGAGACCGCCCGGCTCTCCGGGGCGGCCGGCTGGGTGCACGGGATAGTCGGCGTCCACCCGTGGCAGCTGGCCTTCGCCGACCGGCGTGTCCAGGAGGAGGTCTGGGGCGAAAACCACGACACCTGGCTCGCCTCCCCGTACATGCCGGTCGGCGTCCTCAAGCCGGTGGACGGCGGCTACCGGTTCTCGGGGCGCTGGCAGTTCTCCTCGGGGACCGACCACTGCCAGTGGATCTTCCTCGGCGGTCTGCGCGCGGACCGCGACGGAGTGCCCGTCAGCCCGCCACGGCAGGTTCACGTCATCCTCCCGCGCTCGGACTACGAGATCGTCGAGGACTCGTGGAACGTCGTGGGCCTGAAGGGGACGGGCAGCAAGGACGTCATCGTGCGCGACGCGTTCGTCCCCGAGTACCGGGTCATGGACGGCGACAAGGTCCTCGACGGCCGTGCGGTCAGGGAGTTCGGCCGGGAGGAGACGCTGTACCGGATTCCGTGGTCCTGCGCCTTCCCCGCCGGCATCAGCTCCGCGATCATCGGCATCGCCGAGGGCGCTCTGGAGACGGCCATGGGCTACCAACGCGACCGCATCAACGCGCAGGGGACCAAGGTCCGCGAGGACCCGTACACCCTCTCGGCACTGGGAGAGGCCGTCGCCGAGATCCGGGCGGCCCGCACCGAGGTCCTGGCCAACATCAACCGGATCTGGGACATCGTCGACTCGGGCCGGGACGTGCCCTTCGAGGTGCGTGCCCACGGCCGGCTGACGCAGGTGCGGGCCGCGTGGCGGGCGGTCCGCGCGGTCGACGAGATCTTCGCCCGGTCCGGCGGCAACGCCCTGCGGATGGACAAGCCGCTGCAGCGCTTCTGGCGCGACGCCCATGCCGGTCTCAACCACGCGGTGAACATCCCCGGTCCGACGTACCACGCGGCCGCTCTGACCGAGATGGGCGTGGAACCGCAGGGCGCCCTGCGCGCACTGATCTGACCTCGCGTCACCGCACTTCAGCCCCCACCTCTGTTCCCCTGCGTGGCGGCGTCCGCCGCACCGCCCTGCCGAACACCTGTGCACCCGGAAGGACCGCCATGAGCAAGATGGTGGAAGCCACACCTCCTCCAAGATCCGGCCCGCCGCCCGCGGGCGACGACACCGGCCGTCTCGAAGACGCGTCGAAGGGCCGGCTCATCACGATCCTGCTGCTGATCGTGCTGTTCTCCGAACTCGTCCCCATGCAGTACCTGCTGGTGACGCCGGCCGTGCAGAAGATCGGCCAGTCCTTCCCGGACGTCGGCGCCAACCTGAGCTGGATGATCATCATTCTCGGCCTGGTCGGCGGCGCCACGTGCCCGCTCATGGGCAAGCTCAGCGACCTGTACGGCAAGAAGCGGGTGCTCCTCGCCGGGGGCGGCGTCTTCCTCGTCGGCTCGGTCATGTGCGCGGCGACCTCGTCGTGGGCGCTGTTCCTGACCGGGCGCGGGCTGCAGGCGACCGCTCTGGGCATGGCGGCGGTCGTCCCCGGACTGATCCGGGACCTGTTGCCTCGCCGTTACGTGCCCATGGGCGTCGGCCTGATGGGCGCCGGGTTCGGTCTGTCCGCGCTGGCCTCACCGTTCCTGGCCGGAGTGCTCACCGACCACTTCGGCTGGCGCTCGATCTTCTGGTTCCTGACCATCTACACGGTCGTGACCATGCCGGTCTTCTGGGCCGTGGTGCCGGAGACGCGGCTGCGGGTCCAGCAGAAGCTGAACTGGATCGGGGCGGGGCTGCTGGGCGCGGGCGCCGCGCTGGTCCTGCTCTACCTGAGCAACGGCCAGAGCTGGGGCTGGAGCCGCCCCGACGCGCTGGTGTACCTGGGCGCCGGAGTCGTCCTGCTGATCGGCTTCTACGGCTGGGAGAAGCGGACCTCGGCTCCGATCATGGATCTGACGCTGCTGCGTGCCCCGCGGGTGGCGATTGTGCTGGTCATCAGCCTGCTCGCCAATATGATCATCGGCGCGCAGAGCTTCATAGTGCCCTATATGGCGCAGACCGACGGCGACCTCGTCCGTGAGTCCACCATCGCCGCCTTCGCCAAGGACGCCGGCGTCGCCGTCGAGGCGATGCGGGAGGGGCTGGTCTTCCAGGGGGACATCGGTTACGGGCTCGCCTTCAGCCTGCTGTCGGTCGCCATCTACCTGACCGTGTGGCAGTCCGCGCCGTCCCTGTTGCTCGGCCCGGCCAGCGGCGCGTGGGCGCGGAGGGTCGGTCTGCGGCTGCCGTACCTCATCTCGCTGGTGCTGATGACCCTCGCCATGGTGCTGTACGCGCTGTCCCACAGCTCCTGGCAGGTGCTCGCGGGCATCGGCCTGGTGTACGGCATCGGGTACGGCGTCTACAACGCCTGTGCCTACAACCTCATCGTCGAGGGTGTGCCCCAGGAACAGCAGGGCATCGGCACGGGCATGCTCGTGCTCATCGGGTCGTTCGGTTCCTCGGCGGGCATCGCGATACTCACCTCGGTCCTGTCCGCGCACCCGTACCAGGTGACCACGGCGGCGCAGGCGGGGGAGCCGGCCCGGACGATCGACATCGCCCATGTGTACACGGACGCGGGATGGACCCTGGGCTACTGGGGCCTGGCCTCCGTCGGCGTCGTGGCCGTCGTCCTCGCCTTCGTCATGAAGGCCGGCCGCACCCCGGCCACCGGCGGCTCGCTCCACTGAACCCCTCGGGACCGGACGGGCGGCACCGCCAGGCGTTCCGCCCGTCCGAGCGGGTCCCGGCGACCAGGGCCCCGCTCCCCTCCGTCTCGGCGCGTGGGGAGCGGGGCCCGGAAAGCGATCATTCATGCAGCCGATCACCTGTCACGAGTGCGGTACCCGCGTCCTCGTGGAGAAGTACAGCGAGATCCACACCAGTGTCCAGTGGCTCGAGGACGCCGAGGCGGCCTGTCCGGAGTTCGCCCGTCTCGCCGAGCAGGGCACGCACAGCGCCTTCGTGTCCACGTGCATGGCGCTCCGTCGGTCCATCGGCGCGGCGGTGCGGGAGGGACGGGTGCCCGAATCCCGGTTCAGCGAGCCGGCCCCCCTTCCCACGGAGGGACGATGACCGGCCTCGAAGCGCGCGTCCGGCGGCTGGAGGCGATCGAGGAGATCCGGCAGCTGGTCTCCCGCTACGCGCTCGCGCTCGACAGCCGGGACATCCCGGCCCTGGTGTCACTGTTCGTCGAAGACGTCCGGACACACGACGGGAGAGTGGGCCGGCAGGCTCTGGCCGAGTGGTTCGACCCCGTACTGCGGCCGTTCGGGACGACGTTCCACCTCGTCGGCAACCACGTCATCGACTTCGTGGACGAGGATCACGCCACCGGCGTCGTCCACTGTCGGCCGGAGCACGAGGTCGGGGACCTGTGGGTGGTCATGCCCATGCAGTACTGGGACCGTTACGAACGGCGTGAGGGGCACTGGTACTTCACCTCGCGCAGCCCCCATGTGTTCTACGCGGCGGACGTTCAGGAGAATCCGCTGAAGGTTCCGGGGAGGTTCCACTTCCCCGGCAACCCTTTCATCCACAAGGCGGACCTTCCCGAGCGCTGGGAGACGTGGCAGCGGTTCTGGGGCACGGACACAGAGGAAGGGACGGCATGAGCACCGGTGATCTGGAGGCCCGCATCGCGCGCCTGGAGGCCGTCGCGGAGATCCGCTCCCTGCCCGCGCGGTACGCCCAGCACTACGCCCGTTGCGACCCGGACGCCCTGGCCGACCTCTACACCGACCCCGTCACCCTGCGCACCGGCGAGCGAGGCAGCAGGAAGTCGCTGCGGCAGGTGTTCGCCGGGTCCTGCACCCCCGCCGACGGGGTGCGGATGGCGATCCTGCACGTCGGCAACCACATCGTGGACTTCACGGACGAGGACAGGGCGGTGGGCAGCGTGTACTGCCGCGCCGAGGTCCAGCGCGGCAACGGGTCCTTCTTCCACCAGGCCATCCACTACGGCGACCACTACCGCCGCCGGGACGGGGTGTGGCGGTTCGAGCGGCAGCGCGACCACGAGCTGTTCTACGGGGCGCCGGCCGGAAGCCGCCCGAACGGCCTCCCGCCCGCGAACTGGCCGGAGCGCGACGTCGGCACAGGCACCTTCCCCGGGAGCCGGCGGCGCGACACCTCCCGGCCGGGATCCTGAACACCTCGAAGGTCACCCCCCTGGCGCCTGGCCGCGTATCCTCGTCTGTCGTTCCTGGTTCCGACCGTGTTGGGGGCACCGTGCCACGAATCGCCGAGGCCAGGGCGGGGGCCGAGCCCAGTTCGCCCCGGCAGCGGGTGCGCCGTGAGCGCATCCTGAAGACCGCCGCGGAGCTCGCCGCCCAAAAGGGCCTGGACCGGGTGCAGATGCACGAGGTGGCCAGGGCCGCGGATGTGGCGATCGCCACGCTGTACCGCTATTTCCCCTCGAAGACCCATCTGTTCACGGCCGTCATGCTCGAGCAGGTCGAACGCTTCGGCGCACGGCAGCCGGAGCGCGGACCGGACGCCACAGGGCAGGAGGCCGTCTTCGAGACGCTGGTCAGCGCCACGCACAACCTGCTGCGCCGCCCGGCGCTCGCGACCGCCATGCTCCTGTCGGCGAACGCCGCCAGCGCGGCCACCGTTCCCGATGTGACGCGCGTCGACACCGGCTTCCGCGACATCCTGCTGGGCGCCTGGGGCGTCAGGGACCCCACACCGTGGCATCTGAGCCGTATCCGGCTGCTGGAGCTGCTGTGGTACGGCCTCCTGCAGTCCCAGCTCAACGAGCGGATCTCCCCCGACGACGCGGAGTCCGACCTGCGTCTGGCGTGCGAGGTGCTGCTCGCCCCCGGGCCGGGCCCCGTGGCGGAGGACAAGGGCTGACCGTGGCTGTACCTGTGACTGCGGCAGTACGAGGGGCGGGGCCCGGTGTCGGGTCCCGCCCCTCGTACTGCCGCAGGAGACGTCAGCGTGACGCGGCGGTGTTCTCGACTCCTGTGGTGTCGAGCTCGGCGACGCTGAAGGCCGCGTACGTGCGGTACGGATCGCGCCCCTCGAAGTACGGCGTGAGCTGGGAGTCGAGCTCCTCCGGGGTGAAGACTCCCCCGGCCGCGGTGAACTTCCGTTCGACGGTCGGGGCCGCCATCAGGGCCACCATGTCGCCGTAGACGACGAACACCTGTCCGTTGATCCCCTCCGCGGCGGGCGAGGCCAGATGGGCGACGAACGTCCCGACCCGCTCGGGCGCGAGGATGTCCAGCCCGCCGTCGGCGCCGGCCCCGTCGCCGAAGACATGCGCCGTCATCCCGGTGCGGGCGCGCGGGCAGATCGCGTTGGCGCGCACGCCGTACCGGGACAGGCCCTGCGCGGTCGACAGGGTCAGCGCGGTGATGCCAGCCTTGGCCGCGGAGTAGTTCGGCTGGCCCGGGGAGCCGAAGAGGAAGGCCTCGGAGGAGGTGTTGATCACGCGGCCGTAGACGGGGCCGCCGGCGGCCTTGCTGGCTGCCCGCCAGTGGACCGCCGCCGCGCGGGTGACGGCGGCGTGTCCCTTGAGGTGGACCCGGATCACGTCGTCCCAGTCGGACTCGGTGAGGTTGAACACCATCTTGTCGCGCAGCACACCCGCGTTGTTGACGAGGATGTCCAGGCTGCCGAAGCTCTCCACCGCGGTCTGCACCAGGCGGTCGCCCATGGACCAGTCCCCGACGTCGCCGACCACCGCGACGGCGTCCCCGCCCAGGGCCCTGATCTCGCCGGCGACCTCCTCGGCGGCCGGCCCCATGTCGTTCACCACGACGTTGGCGCCCCGGGCCGCCAGTGCCAGCGCCTCGCTCCGTCCCAGGCCGGCGCCGGCGCCGGTGACGACGGCGGTGCGCCCCTCCAGGCTGATCCTCGAAGTCATGTTCACTCTCTCCCGTTCCTATGCGAAGCGGACCGATACGGAGCCCAGTCCGGCGAACTCGGCCCGGAACTCGTCCCCCGGCCGTGCGTCGATCGCTCGGGTGCACGAACCCGGCAGGATCACGTGGCCCGCTTCGAGCCTGACGCCGAACGTCGCGACCTTGCGTGCCAGCCAGGCCACGGCCACCGTGGGATCGCCCAGGACCGCGCTGGTGTTGCCGCGCGTGACCTCCTCGCCGCCGCGGTACAGCACGGCCTCGATGCCGGCGAGGTCCAGCTCCCGCGGGCCGACCCGGGCCGCGCCCAGGACGACCCCGGCGGAGGAGGCGTTGTCGGCGATGGTGTCCGCCAGTCCGATCCTCCAGTCCCTGATCCGGCTGTCGATGAGCTCGATGCTCGGCACGATGTACTCGGTGGCCGCGAGGACGTCCTCCTCGGTGCAGCCCTCGCCCGGCAGGCTGTCGCCGAGCACGTATCCGATCTCGACCTCGATGCGGGGGAAGCAGTAGCGGCCGGTGTCGACGGCGGTGTCCTCGGACAGGACCATGTCCGAGAGCAGATGGCCGTAGTCGGGCTCGTCCACGCCCATCATCTGCTGCATGACCTTCGAGGAGAGGCCCACCTTGTGGCCCCGGACCGTGGCGCCGGCGTCCAGCTGCCTGCGGATGTTCAGCAGTTGGATCTCGTAGGCGTCGACCACGTCGATCCCGGGGAACGTGTCGGTCAGCGGGTCGACGGGGGTGCGGTCCCGCTGTGCTGCCCACAGCAGATCAGCGGCCGCGGCGCGCTGCGACGGCTCCAGCATCCTGGTTCTCCTCATGGTTGGTCGGGGGTCGTGTCCGCCGACCGGGCGGACCGGAAGCGGACACGGCCGCCGGACAGGGCCTTGCTCTCCTTCACCGACGCCTCGAACCGCAGGCCGGTCCCGTCGCTCCAGCCGTGGACGTCGAGCCGGTCGCCCGGGAACACCGGTGCGGCGAACCGGGCCTGAAGCTCCACCAGGTCGGCCGGATGGGCACCCTGGGCCTCGGCCATCGGCAGGGTGGCGGCGGCGAGTGTGCACAGGCCGTGCAGGAACGGCCGGGGCATCCCCGCCGCCCTGGCCGCCTCGGGGTCGATGTGCATGTGGTGCCGGTCGCCGAGCAGCCGGTAGAGCGCGGCCTGGTCGGGGCCGGTGTCCACGGTCAGGTGGTGCTCGGCGGGTGTCTGGGGCCGCTCGGGGGCGGCGGGACCCCGCTCGCCGCCGAAACCGCCGCAGCCGGGGGCGAACAGCGACCAGGTCGCCACGAAGCAGTCGCTCGCCACCTCGATGTCGAAGACGGCGGCGGAGCCCTTGTCCCACACCTCGGCGACCCGAGCCGACATCGACAGCTCACCGGCCCGCGCCAGGGGCCGCAGGACGGTCAGGCGCTGGGCTCCGTGCACGGCGGTGCGGATGTCGAAGGCTCCCAGGGAGCCGAGGGCGTCGGGGGCCCACTGCGCCAGGGTCAGCGCGAACGTCGGCAGCACCCGCAGCCGCTCCTCGAACACCAGGTCGAGGTCGCTCGCCCGGGCGCCCACCGCGAGCGCGTAGAGGATCGCGTCGCGTTCGGTGTAGGAGACGGTACGGGTGCCCAGGTCGTGGCCGCGCCACGGGGACGAGGCCATGGGCGGGGTCGTCGGTGGGGTGGTCGGTGGGGTCATCGGTCCGCTCCCAGGATGAGGCCGCTGGTCGGCACGCCGGTGCCGGCCGTGACGAGGACGTGGCCGACGTCGTCGGGTTGGTTGACCGAGGTGCCGCGGACCAGCCGGACGCCCTCGGCGATGCCGTTCATGCCGTGCAGATAGGCCTCGCCGAGCTGGCCGCCGTGGGTGTTCACCGGCAGCCGGCCGCCGATCTCCAGGTTGCCGTCCGCGATGAAGTGTCTGGCCTCGCCGGTGGCGCAGAACCCGAGCTCCTCCAGTTGCGGCAGCACCAGCGGGGTGAAGTGGTCGTACAGGATCGCGGCGCCGATGTCGTCGGGCCGCAGGCCGCTCTGCGCGTAGAGCTGCCGGCCGACCAGGCCCATCTCCGGGATGCCGGAGATCACCGGCCGGTAGTAGCTGGTCATCATGTGCTGGTCGGCGCCCAGCCCCTGGGCCGCGCCGCGGATCACCGCGGGCGGGTGGGGCAGGTCGCGGGCGCGCTCCGCCGACACGACGACCAGGGCCTGGCCGCCGTCGGTCTCCTGGCAGCAGTCCAGCAGGCGCAGCGGCTCGGCGATCCAGCGCGAGTTCTGGTGGTCCTCCAGCGTGATGGGACGCCCGTGGAACCAGGCGGCCGGGTTGTTCGCGGCGTGCTTGCGGTCCACGACGGCGACCCGGCCGAAGTCCTCGCTGGTGGCGCCGTACTCGTGCATGTACCGGCGGGCGAACATCGCCACCCACTGGGCGGGCGTGTTCAGGCCGAACGGGGTCATCCAGGCGTAGGCGGCGCGGTCGGCGGTGGTGTCCATCGGACGGTCGGCCTGCCCCAGCCCGTAGCGCTCGCCGGAGCGCTCGTTGAAGGCGCGGTAGCAGACCACCACCTCCGCGGCGCCGGTGGCAATCGCCATCGCCGCCTGCTGCACCGTGGCGCAGCCCGCTCCGCCGCCGTAGCCGATGCGGGAGAAGAACGACAGCTCCCCCATGCCGGTGTTGCGGGCCACGTGGATCTCGGAGTTGGTCTCCGCGGTGAAGGTGACCAGGCCGTCGACGTCCGAGGGCTTCAGCCCGGCGTCGGCGAGAGCGGCGAGGACGGCCTCGCAGGCCAGTTGGAGCTCGCTGCGCCCGGAGTTCTTGGAGAACTCGGTGGCGCCGATGCCCACGACGGCGGCGGTGCCCGACAGGGCGCCGGCGGTCATCGCGCCTCCACCCCCTTCGGCAGCTGCACGGCGACGGTGCCGGTGACGTGGGCGCCCAGGCTGTTCGTGCCCCGTACGGCGACCTCGACGCGGCGGTCCTCGTCGGCCTTGGCGGTCACCGTGCCGCTCAGCACCATCGTGTCGCCGGGGTGGTTGGGAGCGCCGAGGCGGATCCTGACCGCCTTGACGACCGCGGCCGGGCCGGCCCACCCGGTGATGTACCGGTCGATCAGCCCGTTGCTGGTCAGGATGTTCATGAAGATGTCCTTCGAGCCGCGCTGACGGGCCAGCTCGGGGTCGTGATGCACGTCCTGGAAGTCCCGGCTCGCGACGGCCGTGGCGACGATGAGCGTCCGGGTCAGCGGAATCGACAATTCCGGGAGCGTGTCGCCGACGGCCACCTCGTCGTACGTCCGCGTGGCGGGGGTCGTGTCCGGCGCCGTCATGAGGCCACCGTCTCGCGGGCCAGGAGCTCGCCGAGCCGGGAGAGGCCGGCGGCGGCCCCGCCCAGGGTGGTCGCGATCTGCCTGCCCCACAGGAAGTGGCGGTGCACCGGGTAGTCGGTGTCCACGCCGATGCCTCCGTGCACGTGCTGGACACGGTGGACGACGTTCCATCCGCCTTCGCCGGCCCACCACTTGGCGACCAGCACCGCCCGCTCGGCGGCTTCGCCGTCCTCCAGCGCGGTCACGGCCTGCCACAGCGTCACCCGCATCGCCTCGATGTCGATGTAGCAGTCGGCGAGCTGGTGCTGGACGGCCTGGAAGGTGGCCAGGGGGCGGCCGAACTGATGGCGCTCGCCGAGGTGGCCGGCGGCGAGTCTGAGCGCGCCCTCGGCCACCCCGAGCTGCAGGGCGGCCAGCGCGGCGGCGGCGTGCTGGACGGTCCACTCGGCGACTCCGGTGCCCGGAACGCCGACGGCCTCGGCGACGGCGCCGTCGAGGGTGAGGTGGGCGCTGAGGTCGTGGCTGGTGGTCTCCGCCTGCTCCCAGGTGAGGCCGGCGGCGTCCGCGGCGACCAGGAACAGGCCGGGGCCCGCATCGGTGGCGGCGGTGACCAGGACGTGACCGGCACCGGCCGGCGAGGGCACCACGGCCTTGGTGCCGCTGAGCCGCCAGTTCTGCCCGTCGGCCGTGGCCCTGGTCGAGGGCGCGAGCGGATCGGCGGGCCCGAACTCCTCCAGGGCCAGGGTGACCCGGGCGGTGCCGTCGGCGGCGGACGGCAGCAGAGCCGTGCGCTGCTCGGCCGAGCCGTGCGCGGCGACGGCCATCGCTCCGACGACGGCCGGCCAGACCGGGACGGGCGCCACGCACCGGCCCTGCTCCTCCAGCAGCACGCACAGGGCGGCCGGCCCGAGGCCGGCGCCGCCAACCTCTTCGGGGAGCGCGAGGCCGAGCAGACCGGCGGCGGCCAGGTCGCCCCAGAGTCTGTCGTCGATCCGTGTCCCGGACGTCTCGACGGCCCGCAGCCGCTCGGGGGTGGCGCGGTCGGTGAAGATCTCACGCGCCAGGTCCCGGACTGCTTCGAGTTCTTCTCCCAGGGAGAAATCCATCAGTTCTCCTCCAGTGCGGCGGGCCGGAACACCGGCAGCGACAGGTCGGGGTCGGCGTCGAGCCAGTCGAGGACCACGGGCATGCCGATCTCGACGTCGTCGGGATCGGTGCCGACCAGGTTGGTGATGAGCCTGGTGCCCTCCGCGAGCTCGACGACCGCGACGACGAGCGGGTACGCGAACGCGGGGTGCCGGGGGTGGTGGTTCACCACGAAGCTGTGGACGTGGCCGTGTCCCGAGGCCTCGACGGTGTCCCACTCCAGCGAGGCACACTCCGGGCAGCACGGTCCCGGCGGGTGCCGCAGGGCCCCGCAGGCCGCGCAGCGCTGGATCACCAGCCGGTGCTGCCTGGCCGCCTCGAACCAGAAGGCGTTGTCCCGGTTGATCGCGGGACGCGGGCGCAGCGCCTTCGGCTCCTCCGGCTCCTTCGCTTCCTTCGCCGGCTCCTCCTGCGGTGCCGGGGCCTGCTCTGCGGGGCGGAACCGCAGGGTGCGCCAGCGCTGGGTGGCGACGACCTCGCCGTCCTGGTCGCGGTAGGTCTTCAGGGTGGTGACGAACCGTCCGGGGCCGAGGCCGGTCCTCTTCTCCGGTGAGATCGACTCGACGACCTCCTGCTGGCTGATGTGGTCTCCCGGCACCAGTTCGCGCAGGAACTCCAGCTCCGAGTCGGTCGCCACGACCGAGGTGTAGCCGCCCTCGTCGAGCAGTTCGACCAGTTCGTCGAAGCCCCGGCGGGCGGGTGCCGGACGGACCGTGGCGGCGTAGCCGCGCATCGTCCAGGCCTGGACCATCGAGGCCGGGGCGACCACGCCCGCACGTCCGGTGGCGCGGGCCGCCTCCTCGTCGACGTACACCGGGTTGGTGTCGCCCATCGCCTCGGCCCAGTGTCGGATCATCGGCTGGTTGACCGGGTCCTGGCCGGGGGTGAGCGGATTCAGCTCGCGTCCCACGAAGGCCTGGAGCCGCTTCTCGTACTCCTCGTTCACGCGCCACGCCCCTTGCGGGGAAGGCCCAGGCCCTGGGTGGCCACCATGTCGCGGAGGATCTCGTTGACGCCGCCGCCGAAGGTGTTCACGATGCCCTGGCGCGAGAGCTGCTCGACCTGGCCGGCCAGTACCGCGCCCGGTGACTCCGGGCGGATCCGGCCCGCCGCTCCCAGGATCTGCGTCAGGGTGCGCTGGACGTCGATGTGGGTCTCGGTGCCGTACGCCTTGGCCGCGCCGGCGTCGGCTCCGGTCAGCGTTCCCTGGGCCACCGCGCTGGTCATCTTCCAGTTCATCAGGCGCATCGCCTCCAGCTTGGCGTGCGTGCGGGCGAACTCCTGGCGGACCCAGGGAAGTTCGATGGTGCCGTTGTCCTTGGCCCACTCCAGTACCCGCTCCCACAGGCCGGCCGTCCGGCCGCCGAGGGCGGCCAGGCCGATCCGCTCGTGGTTGAGCTGGGAGGTGATCAGCGGCCAGCCGCCGTTCACCTCGCCCACCACGTCGGTGGCCGGTACCCGGATGCCGCTGTAGTAGGTGGCGGTGACGGTCAGTCCGCCGACGGTCCGGATGGGGCTCCAGGAGAACCCCTCGGCGTCGGTCGGGACGATCAGGATCGAGATGCCCTTGTGCTTGGGGGCGTCCGGATCGGTGCGGGCGGCCAGCCAGATGTGGTCGGCGGTGTTGGCGCCGCTGGTGAAGATCTTGCTGCCGTCGACGACGAAGTCGTCGCCGTCGCGGACGGCCCGTGTCGTCAGCGAGGCCAGGTCCGTGCCCGCCTCGGGCTCCGTGTAGCCGATCGCGAAGACGATGTCGCCGGAGAGGATCCCGGGCAGGAAGCGCTTCTTGTGCTCGTCCGACCCGTACTCCATGAGCGTGGGACCGACGGTGTTGACGGTGACGAACGGGAACGGCAGACCGGCCCGCTGGACCTCGTCGAAGAACACGTACTGCTCCTCGACCGAGCGGCCCTGGCCGCCGTACTCGGTGGGCCAGCCGATGCCGAGCCAGCCGTCGGCGCCGAGCCGCGCCACCACCTCGCGGAACCGGTCCCCGCCGACGCCTTCCTCGCCTGCCCGGCGGCGCTCGTCCTCGGGCATCATGCCCTCGAAGTACGCCCGCAGTTCCGTGCGCAGCGCGCGGTGCGCGGCGGTCTCGCGCAGTTGCATGTGGTTCTCCTCGCGTCGTCGCAGGGGGTGCGGTGGATCAGGGCAGGAAGCGGGCGCGTCCGTTGGCGAGGAACTCCTCGCGCAGCGCCGCCTTGTCCTGGTCGGTCATCGGGGTGTAGTCGGGCCGGCCGCGTCCTGCCCAGCGGTAGACCGGGTCGTCGGTGCGCCAGCCCTCGAGCTGCATCTCCTTCTTGCGCAGCTTGCCCGAGCCGGTGGTCGGCAGGGCGTGCGAGACACGGACGAAGCGGGGTGCGCTCTTGGTGCCGAGGTCCTTCTGGCCGGCGAGGAAGTCCGGCAGCCGGAGGTCCTCGAAGCGCGTTCCCTCGGGGATCTCGACGGCCGCCATCACCTGGTCGCCGGAGCGGGGGTCGGGCACGCCGAAGACTCCGGCGGCGACGATGGCGGGGTGCCTGCGCAGGATCCGCTCGGTCAGCAGCGCGGAGGTGTTCTCCCCGTCGACGCGGATCCAGTCCCCCGAGCGGCCCGCGAAGTAGAAGTAGCCGTCCTCGTCGACGTATCCGAGGTCGCCGGTCCAGTACCAGCCGCCTCGGATGCGTTCGGCGTTCGCCGCCTCGTTGTTGTAGTAGCCCTCGAACCGGGCGGCGCCCTCGGTGTCGATGATCTCCCCGATGGCCTCCTCGGGGTTCTTCACCCGTCCGTGCTCGTCGAGGAGGGCGGGCGGGCAGGTCTGGTGCGTCTCGGGGTGGATGATCCGGACGCTGTCGCGGGCGGGTATGCCGAGCGCTCCCGCGGGGCCGTCGGGGGCCTGCCGGAGCATGCCGGCGCCCTCGCTGGAGCCGTAGCCCTCGATGAGCCGGCATCCGAAGCGGCGCAGGAAGGCGTCCCGGTCCTCGGGCGAGGCCTCGGTGCCGAAGGCGTGGGTGAGCCGGTTGTCGGCGTCGCCGGGCTGCTCCGGCCGCGCCAGGATGTAGCCGATCGCCTTGCCGACGTAGGTGAAGAAGGTGGCACCGAAGTGCTGGACGTCCGGCAGGAAGCCGGAGGCCGAGAACTTGGGGGTGAGCGCGATGGTGGCGCCGGCGGTCAGGGCCGGAGCCCACAGCGCCATCAGCGCGTTTCCGTGGAACAGCGGCATCGGGCAGTAGCAGACGTCGCCGCGGCCGATGTGGTACTTCGCGCTGTTGGACCGGCCGAGTCCGGCCAGCCGGCCCTGGGAGCAGATCGCGGCCTTGGAGGTGCCCGTCGTGCCGGAGGTGAACAGCAGCAGCATCCGGGTGTCCGCGGTGACGGCGGGGTCGCGGACGGGTTCACCGGCGTGGGCGGCCACCCGCTGCGTGTATCCCGGCTCGTCCACGATCAGGAACCGGTCGCGGTCCACGCCGATGTCCAGGCCGTCGAGCAGGGCGAGTCCGGCCCGGTCGGTGATGATCAACTGGCAGTCGGTGTGCCGCACCTCCTGTTCGAGGTAGGTGCCGCGGCGGGTGGAGTTGATGCCGACCACGGTCGCGCCGCTGAGGGCGGCGCCGCCGAGCCAGAAGACGTACTCGGGCACGTTGTCCAGCAGCACCCCGATGTGGAAGGGGCCGTCGGCACGGAGTGATGCCGCCAGTGCGGCGCGCGCCGCGCTCTCCCGGACGACCTCGTCCCAGGTCCAGCTCCGCTCTCGGGTGCGCAGGCCCACGTGGGTGTCGCCGGCGCGGGCGAGGAGGAGGTCGGCGATGGTGTGGTGTGGCAACGTCGGTCCCTCTCACCCGGTGGCCGGGGTTTCCCGTCGGTGGTGTGTGGTGTGCGGGAGCCGGCCGCGTCGTCGCGTATGTGGCCGGCCCTCGTCGTGGTCGGTGGTCGTGCGGAGGTCGCCGTGTGGGGCGGCGGCGGGGTGTTCGCGACGCTAGTCACCCGGGTTCCGTGGGGCCGGGGCGGTCCCGCTGACCGGGAGCGCCCCGGCCGTCCTCGGTGGCCGGTCAGTCGAAGTTGGCCTGGCCGCCGTCCAGGGGCACCGTCGCGCCGGTGAGGTAGCGGGCGTCGGGCCCGCAGAGCATCACCACGGCCCGTCCGATGTCCTGTTCGCTGTCGCCGACGTAGCCCAGCGGGATGGACGCGCAGAACGCCGCGGCCTCCTCGGGGTGGGCTGCCTGCCACTTCTCGTAGGCGGGCGACACGGCGTGGGGTGCCACCGCGTTGACACGGATGCCGTCGGGGCCCCACTCGTTCGCGGCGGTGCGGGTCAGGGAGCGGATGGCCGTCTTGGCGGCGGCGTACGCGCCGTAGGTGCTCGGATCCCAGCGGACCATGGCCGAGGTGACCAGGTTGACGACGACTCCGCCGCCCCGTCGCTTCATGTGGGGGTGGGCGGCCTTCATGAAGGCGAAGGTGGCGAACGGACCGCTGCGGAAGCCCTGTTGGAAGTCCGTGTCGCTCAGGGACAGCAGCGGTCCGAAGGCGCCGCTGTAGGCGTTGTTGACCAGGATGTCGATGCCGCCGAAGTGGTCGGCGATCCGTTCCACCAGGGCGGGGACACCGTCGATGTCCTCCACGTCGCAGGGGAACGGTTCGGCCTTGACACCGCGGGCGCGCAGCCGCTCGCAGGTCGTCTCCAGTTTCTGCGGTGTCCGCCCGAGTACGGCGATCGACGCCCCCTCGGTGGCGAGTGCGAGGGCGATCCCCTGGCCCACGCCTTGTCCGGCTCCGGTGACGACCGCGACCTTGCCGTCGAGACTTCCCATGGGGTCCCTTTCTCCGTCGTCTGGGGCTTCGGCCCCGCGTCGGGGCCATCCTGGGTGTGCCGTGCTCCCGGCCGGGAGCACGGCTCCCGCTGAGTGGTACCGGCCGCTCGCGGCCGGGGGACCGTGCTGTCGCCGGCCCGGTCAGCGTGGGCGCGGCAGGTGCTTGTCGATGAACAGGCCCTCCGCCGTCACGCAGTCCCGGCCACCGGCCGAGACGGTGCCGACGGTGCGGATCTTCCGGCCGTCCACGCTGATCTGACGCCCGGTGATCGTCAGCGGCTCGAACAGCGGTGTGGGGCGGTGGTAGCGCACGGTGAGTTCCGCGGTCATCCCGGACGTGCCGCTCCAGTGGTTCGCCACGCCGAGGGTGTGGTCGAGCAGCAGCGCCGAGACGCCGCCGTGCACACATCCGGGCGGCCCCTGGTACGGCAGGCCGAGCGTGACGGTGCCCTCGATGGACCCGTCGTCCTTGCCGTACAGCGCCAAGGGGGGCGCGAGGGCGTTCTCGGGGCCGGTGACCGGGTCGTGCCGGGTGATGCCCTCACCGCGCCACATGGCGACCATGCGTTCCTCGCGGGCGGGGGCGTGCGCCTCCAACTGGTCGGCGATCGCGTGGAGTTGCTTGGCGACGCCGGTCATGTCGGCGTCCGTGTGGTCGCCGGCGAGGAGCAGGGCGGCGATCAGCCGGCGGGCCGCGGCGGCTGCCGCGTCGACCCCGTCGTCGTGGGCCGTGGCCGCCAGCCGCGCCGGTCGTACGGCGTTTCGGGGCGCCTCGTGGGTCTCGTGGGTCTCGTGGTCCTTGTGGCGTTCGGTGTTCATGGGGCGACCGCCGCGGTGGCGTGGGTGAGCACCGGGGCTCCGTCGCGTTCGGGGCAGGTGGCGCGCAGCAGCAGCCGTTCCGCGTCGCGCCACACTTCCGTCCGGATGGTCTCCCCCGGGAGCAGGGGGCCCGCGAACCGCACGGACAGCTGGTTCAGCCGTGTCACGTCGCCGTCGAGGAGGCCGTCGACGAGCGCCTTGCAGACCAGGCCGTACGACGCCAGCCCGTGCAGGATCGGCCGGTCGAAGCCTGCCGCGCGGGCGAACTCGGGGTCGGCGTGGAGCGGGTTGAGGTCGCCGTTGAGCCGGTAGAGCAGCGCCTGCCGGGGGGTGGTGGGCGTGTCCAGGACGGTGTCGGCCGGGCGGTCCGGTGCCGACCAGGGTGTCTCCGGGCCCGGGTCTCCTCCGAATCCGCCCTCTCCCCGGGCCCAGATCTGCATCGTGGTGGTCCACAGGGCTTCGCCCTGCGGGTCGGCCGCGGCCGACTCGAGCACGATCACCGCGGCCTTCCCCTTGTCCCACACCTCGGCGATCCGGGAGCTGACGGTGGCCGAGCCCGAGGCCGGCAGGGGCCGGTGGACGGTGAGCTCCTGTCCGGCGTGGAGGATTCTGCCGAGGTCGATGTCGATGCCCGGCAGGTCCATGGACATCACCGAGGTCTCGCCGGCCGAGATTCCGGAGCCGGCGACCACGGCGAAGGTGGGCAGCACCGTGAGGTCGCGTTCGAAGGTGAGGTGCAGTTCCGGGTCGGTGGCGGGGTCGGAGCCGGCTCCGAGGCTGAGGTGGTACAGGAGCACGTCGCGGGTGGTCCAGCTGATCTCGCGCACGGACGGGGGCGCGCTCAGCGCCTTGTCGCGGTCGATGGCCATGGTCGGTGGTCGGCCTTCCTGTTCAGCGGTGCTTCGGGGCGGGGACGGGGGCGGGGTCGCGCTCCAGGCCCAGCAGGCGTTCGCCGATGATGTTGAGCTGGACTTCCGTCGTACCGCCGGCGATCGACAGGCAGCGGGAGTTGAGGAACATCCAGGTGGCGTCGTGCCTCGGGCCCTCGCCGGTCAGTGTGGCGCTGCCGCGCCAGTCCATGGCGGTCTCCCAGACCTGTTGCTGGTGCTCGACGCCGATCAGCTTGGCGATGCTCGCCTCCGCGCCCGGCTGCTGTCCCGCGACCGAGCGCAGCGTCGTCCGCAGTGCGAGCAGGCCGCCGGACTGCGCGTCGCAGAGGATGGAGCCGAGGGTGGTGAGCCGTTCGTCGTCCATGTCCTGCGGGGCGGTCGCGGCGATCTCGAGCAGGGTCTCGCCGCCGGATCCCAGGGACGAGTCGTGGGAGAGGGCGACGCGTTCGTTGGCCAGGGTGGTGCGGGCGAGCTTCCAGCCGTCGCCCGGCTCGCCGACCAGCAGGGCGTCGGGGACGAACACCTCGTCGAGGAAGACCTCGTTGAACTCGGCCTCGCCGGTGATCTGCCGCAGCGGGCGGATGTCTATGCCCGGCGCGGTCATGTCGAGCAGGAAGTACGACAGTCCCCGGTGCTTGGGGGCGTCGGCGTCGGTGCGGGCCAGCAGGATGCCCCAGTGTGCGTCGCGGGCCATGGAGGTCCACACCTTCTGCCCGGTGATCCTCCAGCCGCCGTCGGTCTTCTCGGCACGGGTGCTCAGGCCGGCCAGGTCGGATCCGGCGCCGGGTTCGCTGAACAGCTGGCACCAGACGATCTCCCCGCGCAGTGTCGGCCCGAGGAACCGCTCCTGCTGTGCGGTGTCGCCGTGTGCGATCAGGGTCGGCACCACCCAGCCGCCGATGATCATGTCGACGGCGGTCAGTCCGGCCGTACGCATCTCCTCGGCGATGACCAGCTGGGCGACCGCGTCGGCGCCCTTGCCCCAGGGGGCGGGCAGATGCGGTGCGGTGTAGCCGTGGTCGGCGAGGTGGGCGAGTCGTTCCCTGCCCTCCAGGGCGCTCGCGGCCCGGAGTTCGGCGCGGACCTCGGCGCGTACGGTCTCGGCCTCCGGCGGCAGTTCGACCCCCAGGTGGCGGCGGGCGCCGTCCAGGGTGAGCCGGGAGACCCGGCGGTGCCACCGGGCGGTCGGCCCGAGGGCGATGCGCAGGGTCTGGGCCCGGCGCAGGTAGAGGTGCGCGTCGTGCTCCCAGGTGAAGCCGATGCCGCCGAGGACCTGGATGCAGTCCTTGGCGGTGGCGAAGGCCGCCTCCACGCCGGTCGCGCCGGCGACGGCGGCGGCGAGCGAGGCCTCCCGGGGGTCGGCGACGGCGTCCGGGTCGCCCGCGCGGGCGGCGTCCCAGGCACAGGCACGGGCCTGCTCGGCGCGGGCGAGCATGCGTGCGCAGCGGTGTTTGACGCCCTGGAACTGGCCGATGAGGCGGCCGAACTGCTCACGCACCCGGGCGTATTCGGCGGCGACGGCGACGGTCCGGTCGGCGATGCCGGAGGCCTCCGCCGCGAACAGGGTGGCGGCCAGGTCGAGCGGGAGCCGCGGGTCGACGGCCAGCACGTCACCGGCGGGGATCAGCGCCTCCCGGGGGCGCACGCGGGACGAGCGGCGGGTCGGGTCGTGGCTGAGTACGTCGGTGGTCTCCACCGAGGCGCGCGGCAGCACGACCCACGCCGTGCCGTCGCCGTCGCGTACCGGCAGGACGAAGACGTCGGCGACGTGCCCGCCGATGACGAGTTCGGACTCGCCGGAGACGGACACCCCGCCGTCGCCGGTGCGCGACAGGGTCAGGCTGCCGGGGGCCAGGCCCACCGCGCCGATGGTGGTGCCGTCGGCGAGGCCGGCCAGGTGGGTCCCGTGCCCCGCCCGGTGCAGCACCGCCGCGGCCAGGGTCGTGGGCAGGAACGGGCCGGGGGTCAGGGCCCGGCCCAGCTCCTCGGTGACGACGGCGAGTTCGACGAGCCCGTAACCGGCGCCGCCGGCCTCCTCGGGCAGGTGCAGGCCGAGGAGGCCCTGTCCGGCGAGGGCCGGCCAGTACGGCGGAAGGGTCTCCTCCTTGGCGTCCACCGCCCTGCGGACGGCCTCCGGGGTGATGTGCCGGGTGGTGAACGTCCGTACGGCGTCGCGCAGATCGCGGTGTTCCTCGGTCAGCCCGATGGTCATGGTGCCCCTCAGATCCGTTCGATGATCGTGGCCGTGGAGTGCGCGCCGCCCGCGCACATGGTGATCAGTGCGGTGGACTTGTCGCCGCGCTCCAGCTCGTGGAGCGCCTGGGTGATCAGCCGGGCACCGGTCGAGCCCACGGCGTGGCCGAGGGCGATCGCGCCGCCGTTGACGTTCACCTTGTCCATGTCGGCCCGGTGGACCTGCGCCCACGACAGCACGACGGAGGCGAACGCCTCGTTGATCTCGACGAGGTCGATGTCGTCCAGCGTCATGCCGGCCTTGCGCAGCACGTGGCTGGTCGCCTCGACGGGGCCGTCGAGGTGGTAGTAGGGGTCGGCGCCGACCATGCCTGAGGCGACGATCCGGGCGCGGGGACGCAGTCCCAGCCGGTCGGCCGCCTCCCGGCTCGTCAGGAGCACGGCGGCGGCGCCGTCGCTGATCTGCGAGGAGTTGCCCGCGGTGTGGATGCCGTCGGGGAGCACCGGCTTCAGCGCGGCAAGGCCCTCCGCGGTGGTCTCGCGCAGACCCTGGTCGCGGGAGACGACGGTGGTTTCGCCGGTCGGGCCCTCGGGGCCGACCGCGGGCGCCTCGACGTCGAGGACCTGGCCGTCGAAGCGCCCTTCGGCCCAGGCCCGGGCGGCCTTGTGCTGGGAGGCCAGGCCGAGGGCGTCCGCGTCGGCGCGGGTGATGCCCCGCTTGCGCGCGATGCGTTCGGCGGCGGTGAACTGGTCCGGCATGTCCAGGGACCAGTCCTGCGGCACCGGCGTTCCGGTGCCGGGGGTCTGCGCCGCTCCCAGGAAGACCCGGCTCATCGACTCGACTCCGCAGCCGATGCCGACCTCGACCGCGCCGGAGGCGATCAGTCCGGCGATCAGGTGCACGGCCTGCTGCGAGGAACCGCAGGCGCAGTCGACCGAGGTGCACGCGGTGGAGTACGGCAGCCCGGCGTACAGCCAGGCGCTGCGGGTGACGTTGTTGGACTGCTCCCCGGCCTGGGTGACGCAGCCTCCGACGACCTGGTCGACCGCTTCGGGAGCGATGCCCGCGCGGTCCAGCAGGCCTTTCTGTGCCCGGCCCAGCAGCGCGGCCGGGTGCAGACCCGACAGCGCGCCGCGGCGCCGGCCGACCGGCGTACGCGCGGCTTCGACGATGACGGCCTCGGCCATGGCTCTCCGTAAGGTGTGAGGCGGCCCGTGTCGGGCCGGTCGGGTGTCTTCCGGCCCGGTTGCCCGGCGCTCCTGTCCGGGCACGGCGGCATGGACGAGAAACTAGAATTCATTCTCTTCCCGGGCAATGCCCAGTCCCACTGAGTGACCGCGCGCTTCCTCCCGGGCCCGGTCTCCACGGCTCCGGGACGCTCCTCGCTCCGGCGATCCCGCGGCCCCGGTTCCGATCCCGCGGCCCCGGTTCCGTTCCGGTTCCGGTCAGTGGGACTGCCCCGGTGGCCGCCGCCCCGGCGAATCTACGGTCCAGGCTCGGAGACCATGTGGCCGTGAAGGGATGGGAGCAACGTGACCGCAGTCGAGTCTGAGCACGACGCCGTCCGTGCCATCGAGGCGGAGGCGGCACCGACGCGCTTCGCCCGTGGATGGCACTGCCTGGGGTTGTCGGAGAAGTTCAAGGACGGCAAGCCGCACTCCGTCCAGGCCTTCGGCCAGAAGCTCGTGGTGTTCCAGAGCAGCGACGGGAAGCTGAACGTCCTGGACGCCTACTGCCGCCACATGGGCGGCGACCTCTCCCAGGGCACCGTCAAGGGCGACGAGGTCGCCTGCCCGTTCCACGACTGGCGCTGGGGCGGCGACGGCCGCTGCAAGCAGATCCCCTACTCCCGCCGGGTCCCGCTGCGGGCCCGCACCGCCGCCTGGCCCGCGCTGGACCAGGACGGGATGCTCTTCGTCTGGAACGACCCCGAGGGCAATCCCCCGCCGGCCGACGTCGCCATCCCCCGCATCGAGGGCGCGACCAGCGAGGAGTGGACCGACTGGGTGTGGTACGAGACCACCGTGGACGCCAACTGCCGCGAGGTCGTCGACAACGTCGTGGACATGGCGCACTTCTTCTATGTGCACTACTCCTTCCCGACCTTCTTCAAGAACGTCTTCGAGGGGCACACCGCCACGCAGTACATGCGGGGCGCGGGCCGCCCGGACGCGCGCCCGCAGGAGGGCGACGGCAAGAAGACCACGGGCAGCGACTCGGTCGCGACGTACCACGGCCCCTCGTTCATGATCGACGAGTTGGCCTACCAGTACGACACCGGACCCGTGCGCTGCGTCCTGATCAACTGTCACTACCCGGTGAGCGCCGACCGCTTCGTGCTGCAGTACGGCATCATCGTCAAGCGCACGGACCTGCCCGAGGGCGACAACGCCGACGAACTGGCCGCGGGCATGGCCGAGTTCATCAAGCTCGGCTTCGAGCAGGACATCGCGATCTGGAAGAACAAGGCCCGTATCGACAACCCGCTGCTCTGCGAGGAGGACGGCCCGGTCTACCAACTGCGCCGTTGGTACGAGCAGTTCTACGTCGACGTGGCCGACGTCAAGCCGGAGATGGTCGAACGCTTCGAGTACGAGCTCGACACCACCCGCCCCGTCGAGGCGTGGCAGAAGGAGGTCGAGGAGAACCTCGCCCGCAAGGCCGCCGCGGCGGCCGGAAGCCGGCCTGCCTGATGGCGCGGCAGGACAACCGTCTGACCGACGGTGCGCCGATGCAGCCCCTGGGGTGTCCGCGGTGCGGCAACCAGGTGCTGGTCCGCAAGAGCAGCTGGCACCAGACGAGTGTGCAGTGGACCACCGCGGCCATGGAGGGCTGCCCGGAGCGGCAGGCGTCCGCTTCGGGCGGCGGAAACGGTGGCGGTTTCACCGGCTGCGAGGCGCTGCGCGCCGCTATCCGGGACGCCGCGGTCACCGGCGCCCTCCACGTGCCGGAGGACTGAGCGTCCGGACCGTGCGGTCGTGACAGGCGTCAGCACCACAGCACGAAGAACAGCGGCCGCCCCGGACGGGGCGGCCGCTGTCGTGCGTACGGACCGGTGGTCAGCCGCGAGCGGCGGCCTTTCCGGCCCTGCGGCCGAAGAACGTACCGTCGCCCAGTGACGTACCGCTGATGTATCCCTCGCCGTGGATGCCCGAGCTCGCCCGGCCGGCCGCGAACAGCCCGGGAACGGGCCGGCCGGAGAGGTCCAGCACCGCTCCGTCCACGGTGGTGTGCAGGCCGCCCAGGGTGAAGCCGGCGATGCCCGTCCCCCCGTTCGCGCTCCCCCCTTCCCCGGGGTCGAAGCCCTGCCGCGGGTCGATCGCCGCGAAGGGTCCCTTCAGCGGCCGCAGCCACCGGGCGTCCTTGCGGAAGTACGGGTCCTCGCCCTTCTCCGCGTACGCGTTGTACGTGCCGACCGTCGACTCCAGCGCGCCCGCGGGCATGCCGAGCTCCGCCTCCAGCTCGGCGAGGGTCTCCGCGGCGAACCGCGGGAACACGCCCCACCGCTCCGCCTCGGGGACGGCCTCGTAACCCTCCTCGTCGACGATCACCCAGTACGGCCCCGGCTGGGTCCTGACCGCCGCCACGCTGAACAGGCCCGGATAGACGTCCTCGTTGACGAAGCGCTGCCCGTGCCCGTTGACCAGCATGCCGCGCACGGCCAGGGCCGGGACGGCGGTGAGCGCGATCTGCGTCACCGACATCCGCCGGGTGGCGGCGCCGAGGGCGGCGGCCATTCGGATGCCGCTGCCGTCGTCCAGCCCGTCGCTGATCCTGCCGTGGCCGAGCAGGTGCGGCGCGTGGTCGGCCAGCATCTCCTCGTTGTCGACGAAGCCCCCGGTGGTGAGCACCACGGCCTTGCGGGCTCGGTAGGTCAGCTCCTCGCCGTACTTGCGTGCGGTGACGCCGGCCACCCGTCCGTCGTTGTCCACGATCAGCGCGGTGACCAGGGTGTCGGTGTGGGTGACCGCCCCCGCTTCCTGCGCCGCCTCGATCAGCTTCTCCATGATCTTCCAGCCGCCGAAGGACTCGGTGGCGCAGCGGTGACCGCGGGGTGCGGGGCGGGCGAGCGTGGTGTACGGCCAGGCGTTCTCCCCCAGCCACATCAGGCCGTCCCTCGACGGCGGCATCCAGGTCGGAGCGTCCCACAGGCTCGGCTCGAAGGTGAGACCGCGGTCGACGAACCACTGGAAGTGCTCGGTGCTCTCCTCGCAGTAGGCCCGCAGCTTCTCCTCGTCGGCGTGCGGTCCGAGGGCCGCCTTGAGGTACGCGAACATGTCGTCCGGGGTGTCCTCGAAGCCGCACGCCGTCTGCACCGGCGTGCCGCCGCCGAGGTAGAGCTCGCCGCCGGAGAGCGCCGAGGAGCCGCCCGGCCCCGCGGCACGCTCCAGGACGAGTACGTCGGCACCGGCCGAGGCCGCTTCGAAGGCCGCGGCCGCGCCCGCGCAGCCGAAGCCGACGACCAGGACGTCGGCTTCGGCGTCGTACCGGGTCACCGACGCCGCCCGGACGGGCGGCACCGGGCGCGAACCGGTCATTGGCCGTCCCCCTCGGGGGGCGCGAACGCCGCGAGCGGCTCGGAGCCGGACCAGTCGTGGCCCCAGTAGCTGTCCGCGGTGATCTCCTCGGCGGTGTAGTACGTCTCGTCGACGAGCATGCCGTCGGTGCCGTACTCGATGTCCCAGCCGCCCGGCGCGCGCACGTAGAAGGAGACCATCTTGTCGTTGGTGTGGCGGCCCAGGGTGGAGGAGAGGGAGAAGCCGAGCCGTCCCACGTTGTCCAGCGCGCGGCCCACCGCGTCCAGGCTGTCCACCTCCACCATGAGGTGGACCAGGCCCGGGTCCTCCCCGTGCGGGGCGGGGCAGACGGCCAGGCTGTGGTGGCGCTGGTTGATGCCCATGAAGCGCACCCGCTGCGGCGGGGCGTCCGGGTCCTGGCCGCTGAGGCGGAACGCCCCGCGCGGCAGGAAGCCCAGGACCTCGGTGTAGAAGGAGATGGTCTCCTCCATGCAGGTCGTGGGGAGGACGACATGGCCCATGCCCTGGTCGCCGGTCACGAAGTTCTGTCCGAGGCCGGTCAGTACGGGGCTGTGGTCCAGGATCGGGGCGAAGAAGACCTCGACGGGAACGCCGGCGGGGTCGTCGAAGGTGATGGCCTGCTCCACCCCCCGTTCGTCGGCCTCCTTCTGGGACAGCACCTTCACCGCCGTGCCGGACGCCTCGACCGCGCGGCCGACCGCGGCCAGGGCGAACTGGTCGCGCACCTCCCAGCCGACGGCGAGCACCCGGTCGGTGTCCCCCGGCAGGACGATCAGCCGGGCCCGGCGCTCGTCCATCCGCAGGTACAGGCCGTCCGGATCGGGTCCGGAGCCCTCGGCGAACCCCAGGGCGTCGACGGTGAGTTCGCGCCAGCGGGCGATGTCGCGCGTCTGGACCCGGAGATAGCCGAGTCCTCGGATCTGCGTCATGTGCGTTCCTTCCCTCTCGTCTGACGTTGCTCGACTGCCGTATCCGGCCCGGAGGTCCGCCGTTCCGCGGCCCGGGCCGGCCGGCGGTCTAGATCATGGAGCGCATCGGACCGGGCGGCGGTTCGATGCCCAGCTCGGTGAGTGCGGAGGCGTGGAAGACCGAACCGGTCACGTGGATGGCGTGGGCCAGGCCGGTGTGGACGTCGCGCCAGAACCGCTGGATGGGGTTGTCCATGCGCATGGCGTTGCCGCCGGAGCGTGCGACGATCTCGTCGACCGCGCGGACCGCGCGCCAGGCGGCCTGGACCTGGGTGCGCCGGCCCACGGCCCGCCGGTGGAAGGTGACCTCCTTGCCGGCCGCCACCAGGTCGTGGACCCGGCAGATGTTGTCCAGCAGGGCCGACCGGGAGGCCGCGATCTCCGCCGCCGCCTCGCTGAGCGCGTACAGCGCGTGGGGGTCGTCCTTGACCGCCGCACCGGTGACCTGGACGCGGTTGCGCTGGTACGCCAGGTGGTGCGCCAGGGCCCCCTCGCAGGCGCCGATGACGGCCGCGGTGATCCCCAGCGGGAACGCCTGGGAGAAGGGCAGGTGGTAGAGCGGGTTGGTGAGTCCGGCATCCTTGGCCTGGGTGCCGTCCACGACCTTGTCGTAGGCGATGACCCGGTAGTCGGGGACGAAGGCGTCCTTGACGATGATGTCCTTGCTGCCCGTCCCCCGCAGTCCGACGACGTCCCAGGAGTCCTCGACGATCTCGTAGTCCGAGCGGGGCAGGATCGCGTGCAGCATCGTCGGCGGCATGACCGCCTTGCCCTCGCGGTCGCCCAGCATGGCGCCGAGGAAGATCCAGTCGCAGTGGTCGGTGCCGGAGGAGAACTGCCAGCGGCCGTTGAAGACATAGCCGCCGTCGACCGGCCGGAGCACGCCCATCGGCGCGTACGGGGAGGCGATCCAGGTGTCGGGGTCCTCGCCCCAGACCTCCTCCTGCACCCGGGGGTCGGCCATCGCCATCTCCCAGGGGTGGACGCCGACGACACCGGAGACCCAGCCGGTCGCCCCGTCGCAGGCCGCGACCTTCATGACGGCCTCGGCGAACTCCCGCGGGTGCAGCTCGAGTCCGCCGTGCGCCGCGGGCTGGAGCATCCGGATCACTCCGGTCTCCCGCAGCGCCTTGGCCGCCTGGTCGTCGAGTCTGCCGAGCGATTCGCTCGACGGGCCCAGCGCGTGCAGCTCCTCGGCGCGCTCGGCGATTGCGTCAAGTACCTGATGAGCCATGGCCGGCCTCACTTCTTCGCGGCGAGCGCGACGGCGATTTCGATGAGCTGGTCCTCCTGGCCGCCGACGAGCTTGCGTCGCCCGGCCTCCAGGAGGATCTCGGCGCCGGAGACGCCGTACTTGGCGGCCTGGCGGCCGGCGTGCTTGAGGAAGCTGGAGTAGACCCCGGCGTAGCCCATGGTCAGCGACAGCTGGTCGAGCAGGCACTCGCCGTCCATGACCGGGCGTACGACGTTCTCGGCGGCCTCGATGATCTTCAGGGTGTCGATGCCGGTGCGGATGCCGAGCTTCTCGGCGACCGCGACGAAGGCCTCGACCGGGGTGTTGCCGGCGCCCGCGCCGAACCGGCGCGTCGAGCCGTCGATCTGCTGCGCGCCGGCGCGTACCGCGAGGACGGAGTTGGCGACGCCGAGCCCCAGGTTCTCGTGTCCGTGGAAGCCGACCTGCGCGTCGTCGCCCAGCTCCGCGACGAGCGCCGCGATCCGGTCGCTGGTCTGCTCCATGACGAGGGCGCCCGCGGAGTCGACGACGTACACGCACTGGCAGCCGGCGTCGGCCATGATGCGCGCCTGCTTCGCCAGCACCTCCGGGGGCCGGCTGTGCGCCATCATCAGGAACCCGACCGTCTCCAGGCCCAGGTCGCGGGCGAGTCCGAAGTGCTGGACCGCGATGTCGGCCTCGGTGCAGTGGGTGGCGATCCGGCAGACGGAGGCACCGTTGCCGGCGGCCTCGCGGATGTCGTCCTGGACTCCGAGGCCGGGCAGCATGAGGAAGGCGATTTTCGCCCGCTGCGCGGTCTGCACCGCCGCCTTGATCAGTTCCTGCTCGGGGGTGTGGCTGAAGCCGTAGTTGAACGAGGATCCGCCGAGGCCGTCGCCGTGGGTCACCTCGATGACGGGGACTCCGGCGTCGTCGAGCGCGCCCACGATCGACCGGACGTGTTCGACGGTGAACTGGTGCTGCTTGGCGTGCGAGCCGTCCCGCAGGGACGAGTCGGTGACGCGGATGTCGAGGTCGGTGCTGTAGGGCATGGCAGGAGAACTCCTTGGGTGGTCAGGACGCGGCGCGCTGGGAGGCGATCCGCTGGGCGAAGCCCTCACCGACCTTGGTGGCCGCGGCGGTCATGATGTCGAGGTTCCCGGAGTACGGCGGCAGGAAGTCCCCCGCTCCCTCCACCTCCAGGAACACCGCGACACGGGCGAGGCCTCCGTTCACCGCGGACGGGTCGTCGAACTGCGGCTCGGCGCGCAGGCGGTAGCCCGGGACGTAGGAGGCGACCTGGCCGACCACCTCGTGGATCGAGGCGGCGATCGCCTCCCGGTCGGCGTCGGCCGGGATGGAGCAGAAGACGGTGTCCTGCATGAGCATCGGCGGCTCGGCCGGGTTGAGGATGATGATGGCCTTGCCCCTGGCCGCACCGCCGATGGTCTCGATGCCCCGGCTGGTGGTGATCGTGAACTCGTCGATGTTGGCCCGGGTCCCGGGGCCGGCGGACGGCGAGGCGACGCTGGCCACGATCTCCGCGTAGGCCACCTCGGTCACCCGGGAGACGGCGTGCACCACGGGGATGGTGGCCTGTCCGCCGCAGGTGATCAGGGAGACGTTGGGCGCGTCCAGGTGCTCGCCCAGGTTGACGGCCGGGACGACGGCGGGGCCGAGCGCGGCCGGTGTCAGGTCGACGGCCTGGATGCCCAGTTCTGCGTACTTCGGGGCGTTCGCCTTGTGGACGGACGCCGAGGTCGCCTCGAAGACCAGGTCCGGGCGTTCGTCCTGGGCCAGAAGCTCGTCCACGCCCTCGGCGCCGGCGTGCAGGCCCTCCTCGGCCGCCCGCTTGAGACCCGGGCTCTCCGGGTCGATTCCGATCATCCACCGGGGTTCGATGCCGTCGGAGCGGAGCAGCTTGTACATCAGGTCGGTTCCGATGTTGCCGGAGCCGACGATCGCGGCGGTCGCCTTGGTCACTGTTCGAACCTCATCCGAGTCGAGGGGCCGGGGCCCCAAGGTGTCAGCGCGGTCGGTCCACCGCCCTGGATCTCCCGCTGAGCGGGAGCGCGGCCCCGTCGCGGCGGAGCGGGAGGCGGTTCACCCGTCGTAGGTGACCTTGAGCCGTTCACTGACCGGGAGCGCCTGGCAGGCGAGGATGAGCCCGTCGGCGAGGTCCTGGCTGTCGAGGACCTCGTTGCGCTCCATGGTCACCTCGCCCTCGCGGAGCACGCAGGCGCAGGCGCTGCAGGCGCCCTCCCGGCAGGAGAACGGGGCGTCCAGGCCGGCTTCGAGGAGGGCGTCGAGCAGCTTCCTGCCGGCGGGCCAGTCCACGGTCCTGGTCTTCCCGTCGAGTTCGACCTCGACGGTGCTCTTCGGACCCGACGGCGCGGCTGTTGTCTCCGGCGCGGCGAACGGGTCGGTCGTCAGCGACGTGAACCGCTCGACGTGCACCCGCTCCGGCGGTGTGCCGAGGCCCGTCAGCGTCGTGGTCGCCAGCTCCATGAACGGCCCCGGGCCGCAGATGAACGCCTGGCGGCCGGTGTACGGCGCGGCCAGCGCGCGCAGACCGGACGGTGTGGGCAGGCCCTGCACGGTCTCCAGCCAGTGGACGACCGTGAGCCGGTCGCCGTACTCCTGGGCCAGCGTGACGAGTTCGTCGCGGAAGATGACGGAGTTCTCGTCGCGGTTGGCGTAGAGCAGGGTGACGGATCCGGTGCCGCCGTACAGGCAGGACTTGAGGATGGACATCACCGGGGTGATGCCGCTGCCCGCCGCCAGCAGCAGGAAGTCCTCGTCGAGCGTGGCGGGCGTGAACGTGCCTGCCGGGCGCAGTACTTCGAGGGTGTCGCCTTCGACGACGTTGTCGCAGATCCAGTTCGAGCCGTATCCGTTCACCGTGCGCTTGACGGTGACCTTCAGCTTCTCGTCGCGCAGCGGGGAGCTGCACAGCGAGTAGCAGCGGGCGGCGCCGCCCTCGCGGTCGGACGGCACCCGGATGGTCAGGAACTGGCCCGGCCTGTAGCCGAACTTCTCGTGCGTCCCGTCGGCCGGTTCGAGGACCAACGAGTGCGCGTCGGCCGTCTCGCGGATGACTTCGACGACGCGCACCGTGAGCGATGGGGGTTGCGCCACGGGGGTTCTCCTCAGCTGTTTCTTCCGGACGGTCAGGCCGGCTTCGCGGTCTGGCCCTGCCCGTTGTCACGGCGGGTGGCGGCGTGCCGGGCGGCGATGTAACCGAAGGTGATGGACGGGCCGATGGTGGCGCCGGGGCCGGCGTACTCGCCTCCCATCACCGGCGCGGACGTGTTGCCGGTCGCGTAGAGGCCGTCGACGACCGCCCCGTCCTCGCGCAGGACCCTGCTGTGCTCGTCGCAGACCAGGCCGCCCTTGGTGCCGAGGTCGCCGACCTCGATGCGCACCGCGTAGAAGGGGGCCTTGACGATCTCGTCCAGGTTGGGGTTCTTCAGTGTCGGGTCGCCGTAGTAGCGGTCGTACGCGCTGTCGCCGCGGCCGAAGTCGGTGTCCTTGCCGGTGCGGGCGAAGCCGTTGAACCGTTCGACCGTCGCGGTCAGTTCGTCGGCCGGTACGCCGATCGCGGCGGCCAGTTCCGCGATGCTGTCCGCCCGGTGCGCCAGGCCCTTGTCGTAGAACTCCCGGGGGAACGGCATTCCGGGCAGGATCTGCGCGAACGGGTAGCGGGCGCGGGCCTTCGCGTCCATCACGAACCAGGCCGGGACGTGCTTGCCCTCGAGCTGGTCGTGGACGAAGTTGACGTACGGCGCGGACTCGTTGGTGAAGCGCCTGCCGTGGGAGGAGACAATCAGCGACGGCGGGATGCACCGTTCGGACACCAGGGGGATCACCGCGCCGGAGGGGTGGCGCACCGACGGCATCCACCACGCGTCGTCCATGAAGTCGAGCGCGGCCCCGAGCTTCAGCCCGGCGCTGATGCCGTCGCCGGTGTTCTCCCGCGCGCCGGCGCTGTAGTTCTCCCGGCCGCCTTCCGGCAGGTAGGCGGAGCGCATGTCCGTGTTGTGGTCGAAGCCGCCGGTGGCGAGCAGCACCCCGTGCCGGGCTCCGATGCGTTCGGCCTTGCCGTCGCGTTCCACGACGATGCCGGTCACCCGGCCGCTGTCGTCGGTGACGAGCTCGGTCATCGGGGTGCGCAGCCACAGCGGGACGCCTGCGTCCTTGAGGGCCATCCGCAGCCGGGCCACCAGGGCGCGCCCGCCGGTCGACATGTGGCGGCGGCGGACCAGGTTGGAGGAGACGCGCCAGGCGGCGACGACGGAGGCCCACCGGCCGCGCCAGGTCCGCTTCACCATGGCCAGGTGGCGGTAGTCCTTGGCGGTGATCCACAGGCCCAGGGGGCCCTTGAGGTTGTTGGGCCGCTGGTACTTCTCGTCCTCGCCGAGCCTGCGGGTGTCGAACGGCAGGGCCTCGACGGAGCGGCCCGTCGGGCGGCCGCCCTCGTACTCCGGGTGGTAGTCGGCGTAGCCCTTGACCCAGAAGAAGCGCATCCACGGGCTCTTGCCGAGCAGTTCCATGGCGGCCGGGCCCTGCTCGATGTACGCGTCGAGCCGGGCGCCGGGGACCCGGCCCTCGGTGAGGCGGTCGAGGTAGCGGCGGATCGACTCGTGGCTGTCGTCGTGGCCTTCGGCGCGCAGGGTGGGGTTGTTGGGGATCCAGATGCCGCCGCCGGAGATGCCGGTGGTGCCGCCGTACATCGTCCCCTTCTCGACGACGACGGTGGACAGGCCGCTGTCCGCGGCCGTCAGCGCGGCCGTCATGCCGCCGCCGCCGCTGCCGACGACGACGAAGTCGAACTCGTGGTCCCAGGAGGTGCCGCTGCCGGTGCTCATGCCGTGTCCTTACGGGTCAGGAAGGCCAGCACGGCGCTCTCCCAGGCGGTCTTCTGTTCGATCATCACCCAGTGCCCGCAGTCGGGGAACACGTGCAGTTCGACGTCGGGGATGGTCCGCATCGGCAGGATCGCCATGTCGACCGGGCTGACCCGGTCGTCCCGGCCCCAGGTGATCAGGGTCTTGGCCCTGAGCTTGTGCAGCATCGCCCAGAGCGGCGGTTCGTCGGAGGCCGCCGTGGCGGCGGCCTGGGCGGCGAAGGCGGCACTGCCGTACATCCTGCGGGCGCTCGCGAGCGTCTCCGGGTCGGTGGCCTGCGTCCACCGTTCCTCGATCAGCTCCTCGGTGACCATGGCCGGGTCGTACACCATGGAGTGCAGCCACCGGATCAGCCCCTCGCGGGTGGGGTTGTCGGTGAACTCCGTGAGCAGCTTGATGCCTTCACCCGGGAACGGGCTGAAGATGTTCCGGCCCATGCCGCCGATGGTGACCAGCCGGCGTACGCGCTCGGGGTTGTCCAGGGCGAACCGGGTGCCGACGAAGCCGCCCATGGAGTTGCCGATCACGTCGACCCGGTGCAGGCCGAGGCCGTCGAGGAAGCGGCCGACGGCGGCCGAGGCGGTGGCCATGGGGTGCCCGTCGACCGGGTCGCTGACGCCGAATCCGGGGAACTCCAGGACCAGGCAGCGGAAGTGCTCGGAGAACGTGGCGAGGTTGCCGCGGAAGTTGCGCCACCCCGTGACCCCGGGACCGGAGCCGTGCAGCATCACCAGCGGGGGGCCGTCGCCGGCTTCGTGGTAGCGCAGCACTCCCTGATCGGTCGTGAGTTCGCGCGAGGTGGACTCGTGGCTCAGCTCCGTCATCATCCCTGTCCTCGGTAGTCCGGTGCCGACGCTCCGGACCGTAGCCAGCGGCATCGGCGCCACGCCTTCGACGTCTCGGTCAGCGGGATGCGCGGGTCCAGGGGGGCGGAATCGGCGTGCGCCGGTCCGGCGCCGTGCCGGGTTCCACTCATCGGAACGGGCCGTCCGGCACCGCGGGCCGCTGCCCTACGGTCGGCCCGTGTCCGATCAGGAGCACGCCAACAGTGCCGGCCCCGTCGAGGTGAACCTCATGACAGCACAGTCCTTGACCACCCCCGAGACGCTTGAGAGCGCCGCACCCACGCCCCTTCGGATGCGACGTGCCATGGGGGCGTTCGCGACGGGGGTCACCGTCGTCACCGGGATGGGCGTCGGCGGCGAACCGGTCGGGTTCGCGTGCCAGTCCTTCGCCTCCGTCTCCCTGGAACCGCCCCTCGTCCTCTTCTGCGCCGATCACAAGGGCCGGTCATGGCCGGCGATCAGGGACTCGGGGCGGTTCTGCGTCAATGTGCTGGCCGAGGACCAGGCCGACCTGTGCGCCCGCTTCGGTTCGAGCAGGGGACGGAAGTACGACGGTCTGGACTGGGATCTCTCGCACTGGGGGACCCCGTCTCTGCGCGATGTGCTGATGCGGGTCCATGCCGAGGTGTACGACGTGCACGCCGCCGGTGACCACGACGTGGTGATCGGCCGGGTCCTCGGGCTGGAGACGGTCACCGAGGAACGGCCGATGCTGTTCTTCCGCGGGCGGTTCGGCATCGAGGCGGAACCGCCCGCCGTACCCTCCCTGGAGGTTCCCGGCCCGTGGGGCTGGGGCGACTACTGGGGCTGAGCTCGCCGGCGGCTGCGGTGTCCTGGGTCAGGACACCGCAGGACGCTACAGCCAGTCGCCGTGCCGGCCGGTGGCGAGCAGCCGGTCCATGGTCTGCGGTGACCAGGTCTGCTCGGGGACCGTGGCCGTACGGTGTGCCCGGCCCTGCGTCCTCGGGGCCGGGAACAGTTCCAGCGAGACCTGGCGCGCGGCGTCGACCACCAGGGGGGCGACCTTCTCCAGGGGGGCCTGGGGGTCGCCGACCAGCGATATGGCGGCCACGGGTCCTTCGGGGCCCCGGATCGCCGCCGCGACGCAGGCGATGCCCGGGAAGCATTCGCCGTGCTCGAACGCCAGCCCGCGGCGCTGCCGGATGCGGTGGAGCTCCTGGTGCAGGGTGTCCATGGTCGCGATCGTCCGCTGGGTCAGCCGGCTGATCGTGCCCTCCACCCTCGCCTCCACCTCCTCCGGTTCGAGCCAGGCCAGCATCGCCTTGCCCAGGGCCGTCGAGTGGGTCGGGGCGCGGCCGCCGACCCGTGAGGGCACCGATGCGGCGAAGCGTCCGCCGACCTTGTCGAGGTACTGGACCTCCGCGCCGTCGAGCACCGCCAGGTGGACGACCAGCCCGGTCCGGATCTGGAGCTGGTGGAGCCGGGGCGCGGCGGCCTCCCGGATCTGGCCGTGGGCGCCGTCGCCGCCGCCGAGGCCGAGTGCGCGCCGGCCGAGGCCGTAGCCCGAAGCGGTGTGCTCCAGCCACCTCAGCCGCACCAGCTGGTCGAGGATGCGGTGGGCCGTGGAGCGCGGGAGGTGGGTGCGGCGGGCCACGTCCTCCAGGGACAGCCGGGTGGTGCGGGTGTCGAACGCGTCCATGATCAGTGTCATGCGCTCGACCATCGACGGCGGCAGCTCCCTGCGAACGGGAGCCACCTCGGCGGGAACAACTTCAGCAGGAACAACCTCGACAGCTGTCACTGGAGCCTCCAGCCCGAGCAAACTGAAATGAATTCTTGTTTTGCAATGTAACAGCCCCCCGACAGGTGTGGAAGTGAACTGACGGAGTGTTCGGCGACGGCGGCCGGACCCGGCCCGGGAGGGAGCCTCAGGCTCCGTAGACGGGCTCGGGCGGCGCGGCGTCGGCGAGCAGCTTCCTGACCGCCGGGCCCACTTCGGACGGCTCCCAGCGCCGGCCGATGTCGGCCGCCGGCCCGTGCCGCCAGCCCTCCTCGACACAGATCCTGCCGCCCTCGACCTCGAGCACCCGGCCGGTGACGTCGGCGGAGTCCGCACTGGCGAGCCAGGCGACGACCGGTGAGACGTTGGCGGGGTCCATCGTGTCGAAACCCGACTCCGGGGCGGCCATCGCCTCGGCGAAGGGCCCCTCGGTCATCCGGGTGCGCGCGGCGGGCGCGAGCGCGTTCACGGTGACGCCGTAGCGGCCGAGCTCCTGGGCCGCGACGAGGGTGAGCCCGGCGATGCCCGCCTTCGCCGCGCTGTAGGCGGCCTGGCCGACGCTGCCCTGCAGGCCCGCCCCGGAGCTGGTGTTGATCACCCGGGCCTGGCGCCGGCGGCCGGCCTTAGCCTCGGAGCGCCAGTAGGCGCCCGCGTGGCGCAGGGTGGCGAAGTGGCCCTTGAGGTGGACGCGGATGACCGCGTCCCACTCGTCCTCGGCGGCGTTGACGAGCATGCGGTCGCGCACGAAGCCGGCGTTGTTGACCAGGATGTCGAGACCCCCGAAGGTGTCAATGGCCTGGCGCACCATACGGCCGGCGCCCTCGAAGTCCGCGACGTCGTCGCCGTTGGCGACGGCCTCGCCGCCCATCTCCCTGATCAGCGCCACGACCTCGTCCGCCGGACCGGCGGACACGCCCGCGCCGTCGGCCGTCACGCCGAGGTCGTTGACGACGACCTTGGCGCCCTGCCGTGCCAGTTCGAGGGCATGCTCCCGGCCCAGACCACGGCCGGCACCGGTCACCAGGGCGACACGCCCCTCACACATCCTCATTTGCTCTCCCTGTCGTCGCGAGTGCCCCGGGTACGGGGGTCACCCCTTCTCCCCGAACCAAGCAAGCGTTAGGCTAACAAGCAATTGCTCGGTCAGGGAAGGGACGACATGGGGATCAACTCGACGAGGCACAGCAACGGCGTTCGCGTCGTGACCATGGACTACCCCCCGGTGAACGCCCTTCCGGTCGCCGGGTGGTTCGGTATCGCCGAGGCCATGCGGGAGGCCGGCCAGGACGAGCGGACCCGTGTGGTGGTGCTGCGGGCCGAGGGCCGCGGGTTCAACGCGGGCGTCGACATCAAGGAGATGCAGCACACCACCGGCTTCGAGGCGCTGCTCGGCGCAAACCGCGGCTGCCACGCCGCCTTCAAGGCGGTCTACGAGTGCGCCGTCCCGGTCGTCGCGGCCGTGGGCGGCTTCTGCCTCGGCGGCGGCGTCGGCCTCGTCGGCAACTGCGACACGGTCGTGGCGAGCGACGACGCGTACTTCGGCGTACCGGAGGTGGACCGCGGCGCTCTGGGGGCGGCCACCCATCTCGCCCGGCTGGTGCCGCAGCATCTGATGCGGACCCTGTACTACACCAGCCGCACCATCACCGCGGAGCAGCTCGTCACCCACGGCTCGGTGCTGGAGGTCGTGCCCCGTGCGGAGCTCGACGAGGCCGCGCTGAGGGTCGCCGGGGAGATCGCGGCCAAGGACCCGCGGGTCATCCGTGCCGCGAAGGAGGCCCTCAACGGCATCGACCCGGTCGACGTCAACCGCAGCTACCGCTTCGAACAGGGCTTCACCTTCGAGCTCAACCTCGGCGGGGTCGCGGACGAGCACCGCGACGAGTTCGTCGCCACCGGAAAGCCGCTCAGGAGCTGACACGGCGGCCGCGTCCCGCGATACCGGGGCTCGCCGACGGCGCGGGTGCCGTGTGCCGGGACCCTCGGCGGTCCCGGCACACGGC
>NZ_QFDQ01000163.1 GCF_003270085.1 Streptomyces triticisoli
GTCCCGGCCGCCCGACGCGCCCCGCTCCCGGCCGCCCCGCTCGGTTCCCGGGCCCCCCTCACCGGCGGCCGCCGCGGCCAGCGCCGACGCCACCGCGGCCAGCGCCGTACCCGCGGGAGCCGTGACCAGCACGTCGTGACTCGCGGCGCGGCCCCGGGCCGTTGGCGGGCCCAGCGGATCTACGACGGTCAGCCGGATCTGCATCGCCGTCAGCGGTCCCTTCTGCACGGACGCCCGCGACCGGCGGGGGACGAAGTCGCCCCGCGGTCCCCCACCGCGGAATCCCCCCACCGCACGAGCACGTCGGCCAGTTCTGGAGGGCATCCTCGCACCTGCCACTGACAGCGCGCCCGCCGCCCACCGGCAAGTGATCTTGATTGGTCGGCTCTGCCCCCAAAAGTGCCTGACCAGTGCCCTGCGAATGTCCGCTTGGCGCCCGCTTGAGATCGGTCACGTCCGCATACGGCAACCAACCGACCGAGCCGAGCGTCTTTCCATCGAACTCCGTCGAACTCCGTCGAACTGTGTCGGACTGCGTCAGACTCCGTCGAACATGGACGGCACCCCGTGCGTAAGTCGCCTCGGAAGGAGTCGGAAGGAGCCGGAAGGAGAGGGCACGGCCCGGGGAGGCATCGCCGGCCGCGGCGGCACGACCGCCCGGCATCGCGCGGGGAGGCCCTAGAGTTGGGTCGAAACACCCGCGAGGCGCCCCCAGGGGCGCGGGAACCAGGCAAGCAAGCAACAGGGAGCGCATGACGTGCGGCCGGTAGGCAGCAAGTATCACACTGCGAGCGATGTGCATAGGTGCCTTTGACCTGCTGGGCGTTGAGCGTGTTCAGTGAAGTTATCTGCCCCATCTCAGGGGCTTTTTTCATGCCCGGCGACCGGCCTGCACCGGGCTGAGTTTGTGGGGTTTCCACAGTGCGTATGGCGCCGCCTCCCCAGCCTGGCGGCTGAGGGGCGGCTCAGAGGACGAGGCTCCGTCATCCGGACGGAGCGGCAGGCCTCGCAGGTGCTGCCTATCTCGCCCCCGCTTGCGGAGGGGGGTGGTCCGGTTGGCCTTCCCGTCCCGCTCCAAGATCACACAAATTAGGGTCGGCCCTAATCACATTTGATCATGCCCTCGGGAGCGTGGACGGGTGTCCCGTCCCACCTCGCCCGACGACCGGGTCCTCGCCCGCCGCCGCCAGGTGGGGGAACGGATCCGACGTGTGCGCGAGCGCCTGAACTTGACCCAGACGGACGTGTGCGGCCGGAGCGGCATCGACATCGCCACCTACAGCCGCATCGAGCAAGGGCACTCCTCGCCCAAGGTGGACACGCTGATCCGTATCGCTGACGCCATGGGCGTCGAACTCGAGGACCTGGTGCGCCGATGAACGGGCCCCCGTCCCCGACGGGGGGCGGGGGCGGAGGCCCTGCTTCGCGTTCGACCACGGCCGGCGTCGCGGTCGACCGCTGGCCTACTTGCCGCGGTGCCTTGGGCACTGGCACGGCGGCCACGCCGAGGTCAGCTCGTACGGGCTGAGCGGGGTGTCGGCCGTGATGCGCACCTCTTTGCGCTGCTCGATCACGCGGCCGTCACGGAAGCGGGTGACTCGCATCGTCATCAGGTGTACAGGCGTGTCCTCGCCGCCGGTGGCGGCCTGCCCGGCGCTCACTGCTCACCCCGGTGCGCGGCGGCGTGATGCCGGCGGAGCAATACCCGGCAGTCGCTCGCCCGCGAGTGGTCACGGTCGCGCTCCGCCTGGTCCTGTTCGCCCTGGAGGCGGCGGCATTCGGCACACCCGGGCACTGCCGGGGCGGGGGCCGGTGTTCTACGATCCATGGGTCGTCGCTCCTCTGTAGCGGTGGCCACGCCCCCGGGCCCTGCCAGGCCGCGGGGGTCTTTGTGACCCAGACCATACCGCGCCTTACCGAGGGTTGCCGAGGGTTCCCGCGGTCGCGCGGCATAGTGCGGGAACCTACGGTCACGAGCATGAGCGCTGATCTTGACCGGACGCGGGCGGTATGGCGGCAGGCCGCACAGATCGTCATCGGCCGCATCAAGGACGGCACCTACCCGCCCGGGACCCGCGTCCCGTCCACGCTGGAGCTGGCCACCGAGCTGGGCATCGCATCGTCCACCAGCGGCAAGGCGCTCGCGCATTTGCGCCGGGAGGGCTGGCTGCGCGGTGAAACCGGGATCGGAACTTTTGTCGCCGACCGGCCGCCCACCGATGACTGAGCGCCCCCTGTAGACAACTCTACAGCTTGCCTGTAGTGTGATCTACAGATGGAGCGGAGGGCGTTCCAGGAGGGGGCCACCATGCAGCAGTACGAACTCGAAGCCTGGCTCGGCGACGACCACGGCCTGAACGACGACCAGATCAGCGAGCTCCTCGCCCAGGCGGACGAGATCGAAGAGCGCTGCGACGGCGACCAGGACGAGATGCGCGAGGAGCTCGTCACCGCCTACCGCCTCATGATCGAGGAGCCCGACACTGTTGTCGCCGAGCTCGCCGAGCGGCGCGTCGCGGCCAGCGTCGCCGAGGCCAACGCGCTGGCCGGCCTCCGCCAGGCCGCCACCACCCTCATCGGTCGGGGCGACGCCACCGAGGCCGGGTTCGCCCGGCAGGCCGGTGTCGACCGCATGACCGTCCGGAAGTGGCTCGGCAAACAGTAGCCAGGCCCCGGGCATGACGAAGCGGCCCCGCCCTCCCACCAGGGGGAGGACGGGGCCGCAGTTGTGTTCAGCGGACGAAGAGCGCGACGGCACCGGTGGCGGCGCCGGCGACTCCGGCGAGGACACCGATGGTGGGCAGTGGCCAACGCGCGCGTTCGAGGGTGCGGATCCTGAGCTCGTGGTCCTGGACGTCCGAGCGGATGTCCTTCGCCTCATCAAGGAAGCTGTCCACCTTGGACTCGATGCGGCCGACCGTCTGAGCCAGGTCCCTCACCTCCTGGTACATCTGGGCGCTGCTGATGAACACGCCTGCCGGGTCGGGCCCCGTCATCTGATCTCGTCCGGCTGACGGTTCGGCACAGCCCACGTGATGCCCCAGGCGCCGAGGATGGCGAGCACGATGGTGACGCCATCGCCGGTGTCGAGTACGCCGTCCTGCACGGCGGTGACCGCCGCGGTGGCGCCTGCGGCGATACCGGCGACGATCGCCTTGGCGATGCTGGAGATTCGCATGGTCAGGACTCCTTCACGGCAGTGCCGGTGACGTCGACGCTGACCTTGACGACGGCGTCCGCGATGGCCCGCTCGACGGCGGCCACGACCTGCTCGGTGGAGACGCCGGAGCCGACGAGCTGGGCGAGCTTGCTGATCGCCGCGGACTGGGCGGCGACCTGGACGGTGAGCGCGTCGACCTTCTTCTCGATCTTCCGGCCGGTGAGCACTGCGGAGCCGAGCGCGTAGCTGGCAGTCCACGTCTTGTTGCCCTTGGCCCAGTCGGTGTTGTTGTAGGGCGGGGCTGCGGCCGGGATGACGTCGGCTTTCCAAACGTCGGCAGGTGCGGGCATGTCGTCCTCCTGTGTCTTGGGCCGGGGAGCCCCGTCCTTGGCCCACTTGTAGATGGGGTCGCCGGGGCAGGCGGTGGCGTAGCCGTCGCGGTGCCCGCCGAGCCACGTCCCGGCCGGGCCTTCCTCGCGGCAGTGGTCGATGGCGTCGCGGGCGCCGTGCAGCTGGTCGTCGGTCGGCTTGACCAGACCGGACGAGCCGACCATCAGCAGAACCGCGTAGGCCTGGTCGTTCAGCGTGGTGTTGCCGTTCGCGCTGTTGCGGCGCTTGAGGCCGCGGCCCTCGTACACGTAGCCGTGCGTGCAGACGACGAAGGAGTAGCCGATGTCTGACCAGCCGTTGCCGTCCATGTGCTGCGCCTGGAGCTGGCGGACGTAGGCGGCGCACTGTGTGTGCGGCCGGTCGCTGTAGGCGGTGCCGAGGTAGTGCAGCTTCACCCCGCGGCGCTTGCCGCTGTAGAGGGTGGCGCCGTTGGGCCGCCGGTAGTCCCGGGCCCCCCACTGCGCGCGGGTGACAAGCTTCATCGGTGCCTCCAGGGCACAAGAAGAGCCCCGGCCGGTCGGCGCGGGGCTGGTGGTGGGCGGCAGGGTCAGGCGGGCATCAGGGCCTTGATCGCCTCGACGACGCGACGGGCGAGGTATGCGTGGCCGGCATCGGTCGGGTGCACGTTGTCGGCGCCGACGTAGCTGGCCTTGATCTGCGGTGTCATCCAAGGCCCTTGCGAGGCGACCAGGTTGCCCATCCCGTCAAAGACCTCGCCGGTCAGGTTGTCGATGAACGGCAGCCGGGCGCGCTGCGCCGCGGCCTTCAGCGTGTTGGTGGTGGCCTGGACGCTGCCCGCGGGGCTGCCGGTGGGGTCCCAGCAGCCGATGACGTAGATGTCCGCGCCCGGCGCGCACGCTGTTTTCAGGTTCGCGTACAGGCTGTCAGCGGCCGATCCGATGGTGTTTTGGTCCCCCAGGTTGTCGTTGTACCCGGCCCACACCAGCAATCTGTCGAACGAGTAGGGGGCGATGTCGTTGGCGACGCGGTTGCCGAGGGTGGCGAAGCTGCCGGGGGTGATGTAGCCGGTGCCGCCGCGGGCCTGGTCCCACACGTCAGTGCAGCCCAGCAGGCGGGCGGCCCGGTAGGTCCAGGTGCCAATGCCGGCGCCGGTGTTCTGGCCGGAGCCGTCGCTGATGCTGTCGCCAAGGACACCGAGCCGTCCGCCGCGGGCGGTCGGCCGCCACGCGGTGGCTCCGGGCGGAAGGAAGAGCCCGCCGAACGGCATCGTGGTGAAGTCGCACCTGATACGCCTCGGCTTGGCCGTGGGGAACGTCAGCTGCAGCTCGTATCGGCTGCCCGCAGACGAGGCACCGGTGAGCTGCGGCAGGTCGGTCACGATGCGATCGTCGACGGTCAGCCGGTACCTGGACGCCGACGAGATGTACTTGAACTGGATGCCGAACGTGGCCGCGTCCGTCATGAACTCCAGAGCCCAGTGCGCCTGGCCGCTGGAGTACGTGTTGGGGTAGCGGGAGGTCGGCAGGTACAGCTCGGTGTCCGGGAACGCGGTGCCGTACTGGAATGCGCCGGCGCCGAGGTACAGGAACGGGCCCGTATCCGGGGCCAGTCTCGCCTGCGCGGACGGGATGCTCGAGGTGGCCTGCGGCCCGTTCACCTTGATCGTCGGCGTGTCCGAGGCCAGCGTCTCGGCCAGCACCAGGTCGGGCAGGTCGCGGCGTCGCCACGCACTGCCCAGGCTCACCCAGTCAATGCTGTGCGCCTCCATGTACGCGCGGGATCCGCCGCCGGCGTCCGCCCACATCCCGGTCACACCATCCGGGCCCTGGATGCGGGGCAGCGCGCCGTATTCGTCGGTGACCACCGACGTGATCGTGTGGCCGCTGGAGTCGAGGAGGTCGGTGTACTGGGTGCCGTCGGTGGCCGCGTCCCAGAATGTGATCTCAGCGTTGGCCCCGACGCCCCACAGGCCGTCCGAGGGACGCACCACGAAGTCGGCAATGCCCGCGCCGAATGTCTGCCGTGCCACTTAGTCCACCACCCAGCTCATGCCGCTCTGCGGGATGACGTTGTCCCCCGTGTTGATCTGCGGGTGCTCCAGCATCCACGCCTGCCCCGCCCTGTCCGTATTGCTGGCGTAGATCAGGAATCGGCCGATCCCCCCACCCGAGGTGTAAGCCAGGACGTACTGGTCCCGGGTGCGGTGCCGGTACGCGGCCGGGATCAGGATCGGCAGGCGCGTGTCGACACCCGCGGCAAGGGTGCCGCCCGCCCGCTTGAAAGTGCCGGCCCGCAGGTGCACGACGCCGCTGCGCATCTCTAGGACGCTGTCCGAGATCACCGACCAGCCCGACACGCTGGCGGTGACGACCACTTGACCGCTGTCCCCTGACACAACCCGCCATGTGGAGCCGGTCCAGATCCGCACATCGCCGGTGTCGGTCTCGAAACACATCTCACCGCGCACCGGGGCAGGGTTGCGGGTCGACGAGGTGCACGTCCTCACGCGCGCGCCGACGTACAGCTCCTCGCGGGCGACGGAGACCGCGTTCGCCCCGTTGAGGACGGTCGCCCGGGCGAGGGGGATTTCGAAGACGCCGGTGTCGCCGGTCTGCTGTGTCAGCGCCGGGGCACCACCGCCGGGACTGCCTTGCTTCACCGCGGTGCGGACCTGCCAGGTGGAGCGGGTCAGCCGGAGCACCACCCGGTCGATGCGGGTCTGTCCGGATGCGTTGGCCGCGATGGGGTGGGTGTCGCCGCTGATGCCGGACGTCCAGGCGTGCCCCCGCACCGACGCTTCCACGTTCGCGCGGATGGCCACCTGCAGGCCAGCCCCGGCGGACACCACCGCCGCATCGAGCGGGCTGCCGTACACGCCGTCGTCGGAGAACCGGGCGGCCATGCGCTCGTACTCCAGGTCGGTGACGGCTCGGTTGTTGTGGCCCGGGGACGGCCAGGATTGCTGCGCCACTGCTACCTCGCTTCCAGTCGCCCCAGCCGGCGGGCTAGGTCTCGCACGGCGCGCACCGTGGCCGTGGTGGTGGTCTTGTCGGAGTTGCCGACGACGGAGGTGACGACTTCGCCTTCGTCGGGGGTGTCCTCGAGCCGGATGGTCTGCACGATGTCGGCGACCTCAAGCCCGGTGGGCAGGGCGACGGTGACCTTGTCGCCGAGGAAGAAGTCGCGCCCCGCGCGCAGGTCTTCGGTATCCACCGTGACGGTGGCGAGGGAGGCCTGGGGGTTGTCGTCGCCGAGGGCGAGCGTCCCGGCCTGGGTGAGCTCCCCGCCGGAGTCGTCGAGGGTGCCGGTCTTGTCGACGAGCTTCTCGACTCGGTACCAGTCCGCTGCCGCGCCGGAGGTCACTTCGGCGTAGACGCGGATGTTGGGCGGGGTGGCCTGGTCGTCGGGGTCGCCGCCTCCCTGCACCAGTTCGGACGTGGCCAGGGGGGCGCCCATCGTGAAGGACAGTGAGCGCAGGTTGCCCAGCCCCTGGGAGAACCGGGCCGTGCTGGTGCGGTCGACAGGCTTGTAGACCCCGAACCTGATCTCGTTGCCGACCTGCCTGGTGCGGAAGCCGAGTCTGTCGGTGGCGGCCGCTGTCCGGCAGGCGTCGAGCAGCGGCTCGAACCGGGTGCTGAGGGATCGGTTGCCGCCGACGCCGGCGATGTCGTCGAGGACCAGGCGCTCGATCCGCCGGACGGGCAGGGCGCCGGGCCCGCAGTTCTCGTTCACCAGGGTGCGGATGATCGTCTCTGCGTTCGTGGCGGTGAAGGTCCGCAGCCGGTCGGTGATCGTGTCCTGGGCGGTGAAGGCCTTGGTGGGCTCTGGGTAGGTGAGGTAGCCGGCGATGCGCGCCAGGTCGTCGCTGAAGCGGACGGTGACCGTGCCCGGGTCGGGGTTCTGTTCCAGGTCCCATCGGTAGTCCTGCGGTTCCTCCATCGGCCCCGCACACCACACGGCCTTGTCACGGACGACGACCAGGCGGTGGCCGGGCTGTAGCAGTTCCATGACCTCCGGCCACGCCGGCAGGGTGACGCTGCCGGACGCGGGAGCGTTGTAGTTCAGGTCGACGGCCAGCCTGGTCCACCCGCTCAGTGGGTCGCCGACCACGTTGAGGTTGCGGTCGGTGACCAGCAGCTGGACTGCCACCGCTCACCTCCTTACGCGGTCTCGTACCTCGGGTAGAAGACGAGGTCGACGGCGCTGCCGGGCCCGGCGCCGTCGACCTGGAAGGTGACCGGCGTCTGCCCGGGCGGGATGCTCCACAGCTCGGCCTCGGGCCAGTTGAGCCCGCCGATCAAGTTCTCGCCGGTGCCGGAGCGGACGCGGGGCGGGTCGGTGGAGATGGTCACGGTCTGGCCTGTGAGGAGCGGGCCGCGCCCGGCCTTGGCCAGGTCGAGGGAGAACGCGGCGGCGGTGTCGTCACCGTCGTCGACGGGGTCCTCCCGCGTGAACGTGATCTTCGACGCGGGACCAGTCACCTTCCACACCGGCCACACCTCGATGTCGCCAGGGTTGTTCAGGGTGGTGGCGCCCAGCACCTGGGAGCTGGACACCGTCGGGTACGGCACCAGGTAGTCGTCCAGGGTGCCGGTCTCGCGGTGCACGGTGACCGGCACGGCGTCCTGCCAGTACGGGTCTTCGCACCACAGGGTGAGGACCGCGCTGTCCCAGGTGATGCCGGTCGCGGTCTGCCCCCGCCCGTCCCAGCCGTCCCAGTAGTGGACCGCGATCCGCCGCACGGTGCCGTCCGGGCGGGCCACCTCCAGCGTGCCCGGCGGCCGCCGCCCGCCCGGCCCCCGGCGCAGAGTGCGGGTGAAGGCCCTACCCAGATCCCGCCAGTTCGCCGTGAAGACGAGGTGATCGGCGCCCTTGACGAGGAGCGGCCAGATGATCGTGCGCGGCTGCGGCTGAGCGTGCCGCAGCCGCGCACCACCCCGGGGGAGCGGGTCCGACGTGATCGCGTACGACGCTGCCCCCAGACCGGACACGCCCTCAGCGAGCGCGTACCAGTCCGCGGACAGGTCGGTCATCGGCCACCTGGTCCCCGTCGGGTCGATGTAGGTGATCGACGCGTACCCGATCTCCGGGATCTGGATCGGCGGCGGGACGACGACCGGCGGCTTTGGGGGCGTGACAACTGGCGCTGTGACCAGGGGCATTTATCCGGGCCTCCCCACGCGCTGCCGCGCTTCCTCCTGCCGCTGCAGCAGCCGCAGGTCCTCCACATCGATGACCGACTTGCGCGGGTACACGTAGTAGTTCACCGGCGGCCGGTCACTGCCTGCCGCTGGCGCGGCCGCCACCGGCGCCGCCGGCAGCCCAGGCCGCGCCGCCCGGCCCACCGGCAGCTTGCCGTCGTTGAGGGCGTCCATGAACTTGATGCCGTACTTGGCGACCGCGGCGGCCTTGACCATGTATTCGCCGTTGGAGCCCCACAGCGGGATGCTGTCCGATGTCGCCGTGCCCGGCCCGAGCAGCAGCCCGCCCTGCGCCAGCGCGATCCCGCGCTCCTTCATCCCCTTCACGAAGGAGGGGCCCCCGGCGAGCGCCTTGATCTCCTTGGCGTAGCGGGGGGCGAGGTGAGCGAGCATCGGCCAGCTCACGCCGGCCTTCACCACGTCCTCGACGGTCGCGCCCTTCTTGGACAGCGCCCCCATCATCTGCGCGGCCGCCGCCAGCTCGTCCGCCGACAGCAGCTTCTCGTGGGCCTGGAGCGCCGTGTTGGCCTTCTTCGCCGCCGCCGGGGACTTGACCGCCGCGGCGGCGATCGCCATCGCGTCCGCGTCGCCCTGCCCCGCCAGCTGCATCGCCAGGTCCCCATACCCGGAGGCCGCCAGCTTCAGGAGGTTGTCCTGGAACTTCTTGCTGCCAGCCGTCGTGGCGGTCAGCTGCTTGGTGTAGTCGGCCAACGTCGCGGCCGCCGTCGGCGCGAGCTTCCGCAGGTTCTTGACGATCTCAGCGAACTGTTTGTTGCTCGCCTTCGCCAGCGAGGCGACCAGGGCACGCCCCGACTCGCCCATGCCCCTCAGCGTTTCCTCGATGTCGGCGCCGGCCCGCTTGCCGATCCGGCTCAGGTTCTTCTCCCACGCATCTGACGCTCGGACGGCCTCCTTCAGGTTCTGGCCGTAGCCGGTCAGGCTGAACCCGGACGGTTTCGTGCCGGGCTTGAGGCCCAGCGCCCGGTCCGCCTCGTTCACCGCCTTCCGCGCGTCGGCCACCGCCTTCCGGGTCGCCGAGGTGGAGTGCTTGGCCTGGGCGCGCAGCGCTTCGTTGAGCTTGGCCCACGCGTCTCTCAGACGCTGCATGTCCTGGTCGTACCAGGAGGACACGGTCGAGGTGGAGATCCGCGCCGCCGCCGACTGCGACGGCGTGTACGTGAACCCACCGCCCGCGAACCCACCGCCCGCGAACCTCTCCGAGTTGAGCGCGTCGAACAGGCTGATCCCATACCGCTCGACCGCGGACGCGCGGATGACGTACTCACCGTTGGACAGCCACGCCGGAACAGAGTCCGACATCGACGTGCCCGGGCCCCAGACCGGACCGCCGAACGGGATGAGCTGCACGTCGCCGCCGCCGGCGAAGCGGCCGATTGGCCCGCCCTGCGCGTTCCGCAGCTGGGAGCCGTGAGACCCGGCCCGCCGCGCGGCGCTGCCGTCACCCACCACCACAAACCGAGTGGTGACCGTGACCGTCTTGTCCTGCAGCCGGGACAGCTCGTACTCAGCTTGCTTGATCTTCCGCTTCAGGTCGTCGATCTCCGCCCGGACCTTCGCCTTCCGTGAGTCCGGTACCCGCTTCAGCTCGCCCTTGGCCTTGCCGAGTTTCTCCTGAAGATCCTCGATGTTGCCCTTGAGCTGGGTGGTCTTGTCGTCGGGGATGTCGAGGATCTGGTCCGCGAGCCGCTTGGCCTCGGTGGTGGTGAGGCCCATCTGCTCGGCGTTTTTGATCAGCTCTCGGCGGCCGCGATCGAAGGTGCTGGACACCTCAGACCAGGGCGCCTTCGCCTCTCGGGCAGCGGCAGTCGCCTCGTTCGTCTTGCCCGCCAGATCGGACAGTGCCCGGTAGGCGTTCCTGCCCTTCTCCGTGGTCAGGTCGAGCTTGCCGCCGTTGGCCTTCCACACGTTGCCGTACTCACGGGCGGATTTGGCCGCGTTGTCGAGGGACCCCTCGAACGCCGCCTGAGCGTCCAGAGCGCTGCGGTTGACCTCATTGAGGGCAATGATGCTCTGGCGCAGCCCGTCCGCGCTGGCCTTCTGCGCATTGAGTTTCTCCTGCACCGCGATCGCCTGGTCGCCGAACAGACCCATCGACTCGGCGGCCAGCTCCGCTTCGAGGGCCTGCCCTGCCAGTGCGGCCTTGTAGTCGTCGAGCTGTCCGCGCACCTGGTCCGAGGTGAAGCCCTGCTTCTCCAGGTTGGCGATGACCCTGTCGAGGACGGCGGCCGCCAGGTCCGCCTTCCCGGACGACACCAGGCCGGCCAGCGCGTCGTCGAGCGCGCCGATGTCCTCCTTGGCGTTCTTCACCGGAGTGGAGTCCATGCCGATGACGCTGACGAGGGACTGCTGGAACTGATCGATCCCCTTGGGGTCGATCGCGAGCTGGAAGGCCTCGCCGAGGCCGCTGAGGTCCTGGCCGTAGGCGCGCAGCACCTCCCCGGACACCTTGCCCGACCGGGCGAGTTCGACGAGGGATGTCGACAGCTTGTCGACATCGGGCTTGGGCTTCTCGCTCTTCGACGCGATGGCGTCCAGGCCGATCAGCAGCAGGCCGATACCGGTGCCGGCCATGGCCAGCTTGGCTGTCCGGGACAGACCGGAGACCGCCGCGCCCACCCCGGCGAGCGCGCCGGGCGCCCCGGCGGCTGCCGTACGCATCGCCATGATCTGGGTGCCCAGCGCAAGCATGGCTGCCTTGGCAGCGCCGGCCCCGGCCGCGGCCAGGCGCACGGCCTTGATGGCGATGGCCAGCTGCAGCAGCGTGGCGATGGCCTCGGGCGGCACCGCCGAGACCACACCGGTCAGGAAGTTGACCACATCGAGCGCGCCGACCCCGATGTCGGAGCCTGCTTCGAGGACGTTGATCAGAGCGTCGCCGATGTTCTCCAGCGTGTCCCAGACCTCGGGTCCGACCTCGCGGGCGTAGTCCATCCACCGGTTGAGGCGGGAGTTGTCGAGCTCCCCGGCCTGCGCCCGGGCCAGGAAGATCGTCAGCTTGTCGATACCGCGGGTCAGGGTCCGCTCGGTGAAGGCGGTGAACCGATCGTTGAGCGCGTCAAACCCGGGCGTGCTGATTGCGCCGCCGACCAGGGTAATCAGCCGGTCGAACTGGCCAGAAGCGGCCCGGACCAGCCCAGTCGTCTTGGGCAGCAACGAGTTGGCGACGGCCACACCCTTGATGACCGGTGCCATCACGTCGTCGGACAGGTCGTCGGACCAGTCCTGGTAGGCGTCCCGCAGCAGGCCCACCGCGACCGCGGCCTCCCGCGTCGCGGGAGGCAGGCTCTCCAGCTTCTGCTGGTAATCGGCCGCGGCCTTGGCCGCCTCCCGGGAACCCTTGCCCGAGGACTCCACCGCGTCCTCGTACCGGTCATGAGCCTCGATGGCCTCGCCGATGGCGCCGATCTGCGGGGCCAGCGCGAGCCCGTACGCGCCCGCCGCCACAGCCACGGCGCCGAACTGGGCGGCGACCGCGGCCGCGCTTCCCGCCAGGCCGGCCGCGATCGGGATCGCCGCCGGCGCCAGCGAGATCAAGTTCGCCTTCAGGCTCTCGCCGAGCTTGCCAGCCTCGTCACGCAGGTTGGCAAGCGAGTCCCGGGTGCCGTGGGTGGAATCGCCCAGGCGGCGGGCCGCCTCGTCGGCGGACAGGAAACGCCCGCGCAAGTCGCGCAGTTGACCGTCGGCGTCGGCTGAGATCCCAGACAGCCGCAGCCGCAGCCGGTCCGCACTGTCCGCCGTCCCATTCAGGACGCGGGACAGTTCGTCGCGGCCGGTCAGTGTGAAGGTCAGACGCTCGGCCATCGACCGGTCACCTCCTCACCGGCTGATGTGCTGGTTGATCCAAGCGATCGCCGACTCGAGGTCGCCGGCGGACAGGTGGCGGATCTCCCATGGGCGGATGTGCAGGTAGTGAGCGAGCAGCCACCGGTACTCGGCGATCAGTCCCCGGAGTCCGTCCGGTGGCGCGCCAAGTGGCCTTTTCCCAGCCCGTCGAGCGCGGCGTCGACGTCGTCCGGGTCGTCGGCGAGCTTGCGCAGGTGGGGGGCGAGCATGTCGATCGTGGAGTCCTCGCTCTTGGCGAGGGCCTGCCGCATGACGTTGGTGAGGGCCTCGTCGATCTCGGCGCGCGTGACACGCGCCCGCAGGCGCCGCCGCCACCCGGGGACGTCGAACTTTTCGAAGTCGAGGTCGGGTTCGGTCCGCCGGAGGAAAGCCCACAGCACGGCCCGCATGGCGGTGGGGTCCTGCGCCTGCAGCTGTGCCTCGATCTGCCGCCACGGCTCGCCCGTGGCCTCCTCGATGGCGGCGGCCTCGAGCGCGGACAGGTCGTCGGTGTCCACGCGCCGCTCGGTGCCGTCGTCCTGCACATGCGTGATGATCATGGTTGTCCTTACTGAAGGTCCCGGCGGACGTCGCCGAGGACGCGTTCGACTTCGGCCCGCATCCGCGGGGTTCCGGCCTGGACGGTGCGCGACCACCAGCCGGTGGGCCGGGCCCACTGGGTCGCCCACCGGCGGCGGTTGCCGAACACGGGGTGACGGACGCGGCCTTCCTCGATGACCCACGGCATGTTCTTGATGTCCGCCGGCAGGCGGGAGCGGTCCACCCACACGCGAGCACCGGGGTTGGCGCCCTGGCGGACGCTGATCCGCACGGCGCCCGCCAGCGTGGCGCGCAGCGGCCGGGTGGTGGGCGACGGGCCGCCGCGCCCCCGGCGGCCCGAGCCGGGCAGCTGCACCGTGCGGATCTCCCGCTGCAAGTCCTTCTGCAGCGGCTCAGCTGCCCGGCGGATCCGGCGGGCCATGTTCCGCCGCAGCCGCGGCCCGCCCGCCGTACGCATACGCCTCGACAGATCCACCAGTTGGCCGGTGCCCAGAATCCGTACCGAGCCCGCCATCGGTCAGCCGCCCGCAGCCGCCGGGATTGCGACGTTCTCGCTCGGCTCGCCGGTGATGGCGAACTGGCACATGATCTGCGCCGCCTGGTCGAGCTCGCGGACCTTGGCCTGCGAGGTGACCGTCACGGGGTAGACATCCATCGTCCCCGACTCTGTGTCGCCCTCGTCCATCCACACGATGAACCCGGTCGCCTCGCGCACCAGGAGCGTGCGCACGTCGTCGCCGTCCTTGCTCGCCCAGAACGTCAGCGACGATTCCGCGGCCGTGATCTCGCCGCCCACCACCGGCGTGAACCGCGAGCCGAGGGCGGGGGTGGGAACGGTGCCCGAGGTGGTCTGCCACCCGGACATCGCGCCGGTCTCGGCCTCCAGCGCCGTACCCGCGTCCAGCTCCGCACGCGCGGGGCTGTTCTTGTTCGCGATCGTCGGTACCCACAGCACCCTCGTGACGCCGCGGCGGTAGTACCGCGTCGACGCCTGGATCGGAGTCGCCATCAGTTCTCTCCTTCAGTCCGCCGGCGGCCCTTCGCCGCGGCAACGTTGCTGCCGGGCTGGCCGTCAACGACCTTCCAACCCGATCGCTCGTACTGCTTCACCGAGATCTCCGAGACCTCGATCTCCTGCTCGACACCCTCGTGCCTCATCCGCACACCCACCGCGCGGCTCCTCTCTACGTGAGAGCGCGGCCGGCCACCGTCAGCAGCAGCACAGCCTGCGCACCCTGTTGGGTCTGGTCCTGCGTCAGCTGCGACGCCTCGATCGCAGCCTCGACCTGGCCGGGCCCGAGACCGATGCTCGGGTCGGCGCGCAGCCACGCCTCGACGCGGGCGCCGATCTCATACGCCCGCATCCGGGCCGCGCGCACGTCGGTGTCGCCGCGCTGCGCGACCGCCGCGACCATCACCTGGAACTGCTCCTCACGGCCGGTACCGAAGTCCGTCCAGCCGCCGACGGTCTGCGCCGCCTGGAAGTCGCCGTTGGGGTCGCCGTCGAAGCCAACGATCAGCCAGTCCAGTGCGCTGGTGTCGGTGACCTCGGGCCCGTCCGACACCTGCACCTCGTCCAGCTCGGGGTCGGCGGCGCCGAGCGCCACCAGGGCGTCGATGACCTCAGGTACTCGTGATCCCATCTACGCCACTCCCGGGGGAAGTCGGTATGGCTCCAGCAGTTGCAGCACCCGATTGGGCACCGCATACCCGAACCCGGGGACCGGCTCGGAGACAGAGAAGTCGTCGCCGCCCGCGAGGACACCGCCACGGCCCGCGTTCTGCGTCCGCCACAAGTGCTGTACCAGCATCCGCGCCGCCAGATTGATCGTCGCCGGAACCTCCGGCCGCCCGGCCTGGTAGGTGACCCGCAGCGGACCCCGCAGCCAACCGCCATCGGCGCGCTGCACGACGCCCGTGTCACTGTCCAGGACCAGCGTGCTGACGTCGTAGGTGGTGCCGCCTGTCAGGAGCGGCACCACCGAGGTGAGCGACATGACGGGCAGACGGCGCAGGACCATGACGCGACCACCATCACGCGGCACGTCATGGGTCTCCACAATCTGCTGTGGTTCCACCGGGCCGACGAACCGTTCGATGACCGGGCCGACCGCCTCGATGTACGCGCCCAGCTCGACATCGTTGACGTCGCTGGTGATGTTGAGCTGGGCCTTCGCTTCATCCAGCGTCAGCAACGCCACGGGTCACCCCGCAGGCTTCTTCGCCGCAGACTTCTGCGCGGCCTTCTTCGCCACGGGCTTCGCGGGCTCCGGCGCCGTCGGCACGTCGACCTGCTCGAACAGCATCTCGCGGCCCTTGAGGATCGGGTCGTCGTCGGCGAACAGCTCACCCTTCGCGACCCGACGCCCCGGCGCGAAGAAGATCTTCTTCGCACGCTGCATGACTGCCTCCTTCCAGGCAGACAGGAGGCCCGGACCCCACGGTCCGGGCCTCTCAGCTGTCAGGGTCAGGACGCCTTGATGTTCAGCAGACGGAACGCGTCCGGGTTGACGACGTCCGAGCCGACCCGCCAGTAGCAGAACCAGCCGGCCTCGCCGGTCGGCCGACCGTTGGAGCCCTTCACCAGCGGCTCGTACACCATCGTCATGCCGACACGGTCGACGATGTAGAACTGCCGGAAGTCGCCGACCAGCAGCGGCTTCGCCGCCGCCGTGGTCAGCGCGGACGACATGGACGACGACTCGTAGATCGGCGCACCCAGCAGCTGCTCCGGCTGCCCCATACCGAGGTTCGCCCAGAAGCTGGAGCCACCGGACTCGTCGAACTGGCGGGTCGCGTTGATGGTCGCCTTCGACGCCACCCACGACGGGTTCGCCGTGTTCCGGTGCCGGGGCGGCAGCGCCGCGTCCAGCGCGTACACGTCGTCGACCGTGTACGACAGTGCAGCCGCAGACGCCACCACCGAGCCGGGCACGGCGCCCACGGCGGTGACGACACCCTTCGGCTGGCCGGTACCCGAGCCGGTCGCGAACGCGGTCGCCTCGAGGTTGTCCTTGGCGTCCGACAGGAGCGGCCCGACCTCGGCGGCGAACCCGGAGTCGGCGAGAACCTCGAACGACCCCTGCACCCAGGCCGCGGCCTTGTGCGGGGTGATCGTGGGCTGCCCGAACGACGGCGAGTTGTCGGTGACCTCGCCAGCCTCGGCGAGCCACCCGGCAGTGACACCAGCCGAGGAGACACCGTTCCACGTGTCCGTGGTGATGGTCCGCACGCTGGCGATCTGACGGAACGGGTTCGCACTGCCCGCGTTCGTCAGGATGATCGTCGGGTCCAGCGTGAACGGCACCAGGAACCCGCCAGCCGCGTCGGTGAGGGTCATCGCCCGCCGGTGCGCCTCGGCCAGCTTGTACGCGTCCAGCTCATCCCCGTCGAGGAGCGCCGGGTTACCCGAGTTCGCGAGGAGGCTCTCGAACGCGCGCGCGTACTCGGGGGAGCCGGTCAGCAGGATGTGCTGGGCGATGCGGCCGCGCCGGTCGCCGCGGACCAGGCGCTCAGCCCGCTCCTGCTGCTCGGCGCTGATCTCCTCGCCCGCGTCGTCGATCGCGGTCAGCGCACGCGAGCGCAGGTCCCCGACCACGCTGCGGTCGTGCAGGTTCGCGCCCCGCACGCCCTCCAGCCCCTCGTAGGGGTTGGTGCGCGACTTGAACAGCACGTCCGGGCCGGATGACCGCTCCTGACCGCCCTCCACCAGGGAAGCTGCGCGGACGGCCTCCACACGCTTCTCGTGCTCCACCTGCTCGGTGTATGCCTCCTGCGTGGTGTCGAACTCCCCGAGCAGTTCCTGCGCGCGGCTGGCCTGCTCCTCGGTGGGCTCCTCCACCTCGTCCAGCTCCAGGAGCTCGGAGCGGATCGCCTCCAGCTGCTCCTTGAGCTTGTCGCTCTTCTTCTTCCGCTTCGTGGTCACAGGGCCCTCCTGGCCTTGATCTCAGCGCGGACCTTCGCCCACGCGATCTTCTGCCGAACGGAGTGCCCTGCGGGCGGGTCCTCGGCGGCGGGGCCCGCATCTGCGGGGTCGCCAGCGGCCGGCGGGCCCTCCGGACCGCCCTCGGCGGGCGAGTCCAGCGGAGTGCCGGTCCGAAGCATCAGGGCGAGCCGCTCGCGCTCCTCGTCGGGCATCTGACCCAGGAGCTGTACGAGTTGCTCGGCACGGACACCGATCACAGCGGCGTCCGGGTAGGCGGGGAACGGAGTCGGCCCGTACTCCTTCAGGGCGATCTCCTGCCGCTTGACGGTCTTCAGCTTCCCGGAGCTGTCCGCGCGCCAGCCCGCACGCGGTGTGCGGCCCGGGTCGGAGCGCGTGAACCGGCCCGTGAAGCTCTGGCCGGTGATCGCACCCTCGCGGATGTTCTCCAGGACCTCGTCGGCCAGCTCCGTCTTGTTGTAGCGGGTCACCGTGAGCAAGCCCCGGGAGTCGGCCCGGACCTCCACCGGCGTCCCGATCGGCATGCTGCCCCGCTCGCTGGGAGTGCCCCACAGAGTGCGGCCGTGGTTGTAGAACACCCCGACCCGCCACGTACTACGGGAGCCGGCCGGGGCGAGCTGCTGCAGCGTCCGATCGAACGCCCGACGGTCGATGACCTCCAGGTAGTGCCCGTCCTGGTCGGTAATCTCCGTCGGCGTATCGAACACCGCCGCGTAGGCCTCCACGGTCCGCCCGTCCCCACCGGCACGGACACGGATGTCCTCCAGCGGGAAGGACCGCATGAACGCGTCCATCAGAACACTTCCGTCATCGAGTCGTTGGGACTGGCGGGCTGGCCACTGCTCGGCCTCTGCAGCTGCACGCTGTACAGACCGGAATGCTGCAGCAGGCTGTAGTCCTCGGCCTGGACCGCGGCGACCACGGTCTCCGGCTCGTAGCCGGCGTCGACGAGCGCGCGGATCGTGCGGGACTGAATGCCCTGGATCTCGGCAGCATCCCGCCGGTCCTCCCGCAGGAACGCGATGTCCCGGTCGTCGTACCAGAGCTCCGACCGGTCAGGCACGTCGATGATTTCGGCCAGGGACCCGGCCGCGTTCCGCCACAGCGGCCGCATCGTCCCGTCGGCGAACCGGCGCCTCGAGGAGGCGTAGTTGCCCGCGTTCAGCGACGACCCGGCCAGGCCCTCGGAGAAGCCGACGATGACCGAGGGCACACCGGCCGCGGCCGCCAGCCGCGTCTCACCGGCGCCCTGCGTGGCTTTGAAGTCCAGTTGGTGCAGATCCTTACCCGCAACGGTGACGTCTGCGCCACCACCCAGATACAGCGTCTTGTAGGCGTTGTCGACGCCCTGGTGGCTCGCGTCCATGGCGGCCTTGAATTTCGCGAAGTTCTCGGCCGTCACCGACGCGTCCAGGCTGACGACGAGCTGCGGGGTGGCCCCGTTCTCGAAGAACTTCAGCTTGTGCCGGGTCGTCGCCAGGTCCGCGCTGATCTCCCGCATCACCGGCGTCAGCCACGACATGCCGCGAAACGAGAACTCCGGGTCGGGGATCGGCGCGAAGTGCGCCACCTGCTCCGGCAGCAGCCATTGCGCATCCGCCGTCGGCGGCGTGTACACGTAGCCGACCAGCTCGGAGTCGAGCGCGTCACCGGGCGCGGACGGCTCCTCGAGGGACCCGGTCACGATCGTCACCCAGTCCGGCCGCAGCCGCCGCAGCCTGCCATCGTCCAGACGCGTCACGAACGCGTTCCCGTTCAGGTCCGCGTCCTGGATCATCCGTGACAGTAGATCTCCCGTACTGCCACCCGGCCAGGGCCTTTCCAGCGGCGCCAGCGCGGCTGTGCCAAACAGATCCCCCGGCCGGCCGTTCCGGAGCTGCCGGAACTGGAACCGCGCCTCGGAGAACACCATTTGCCGGACCATCATCAGCGCGAATACGGGCCCGTTCGCTTTGTAGATCCGCTGGACCGCGGCCTCGAAGTCGTAAGGGCCGGGTCGTTCCCGGCCGTCCGACACCCGCGCCGACCCGTAGTACAGGTTCCCGCCGACCTGCCACGATTCATCCAGCCGGGAAGACACCACAGAGCGCCGTGCGCGCTGCCACAGGCTCGTCACCGCATCCTCCCGTCGTCGTCCTCGTCGGTCTCCACCAGCAGCAGGCACGACCCAGCCAGCAGGACCCCCGCCGACATGAGGCCGGCACCCGCCCCGAACTCGAGCCCGGCACCGACGGCGAGGACCCCGCAGCCCGACCAGTAGCCCAGCCGGGCCCGGGCGGCCCGCGTCCACCTCGTCACCCGTAGGCGACCCACGGCTCCACCTCCGGCTCCGGCTCCGCCACATCACTGGTCAGACCCCAGCGGGCCAGCGTCACCGCCACCAGCGGACTGATGTCCACGTCGACACCACGCCGCGCCCACGCCCACGCATCCCCCAGGTCCCGCTTCCGGGCGCCCGCCAACGCGACGGCAAGCGGCGCCTGGTCCAGGTGCACGAGACGGCCCTCGATGACCGCGTCGTAGAACTGGCCGACCGCCGCCGCCACATCCCGCGCCTTCGGCTTGACGACCTCACAGCCGAGCGCGGCCTCCAAGTCGGGAATGAGGGAGGCCGCAGCCGAGCCGCCGTCCACGACCCAGCAGCGCGGCCCCCACCGCTCATGCAGTTCCTTCGCCCGTTCGACAAGCCAGCCCACGCCGGGCCGGTTGTCGACGACCTCCACATGCACCACCTCGCCGGACAGGCCGGCCACGCCGATGCTCGCGTGGCTGCGTTCGGGGGTGACGTCGATGGCGAACGCCACCGGGTCCGCCGGGCGGCTCGCAGCGTCAGCCAGAGCCCGCCACGCGTCCTCACCGATGACCTGCCACGCGTCCGCCCCGTCCGACGGATACTCGCCCACACCGAGCCGCTCCCGCGCGAACACCTCCGGCCCCATGCTCAGGCGCTCCCGCTCCGTGTGCTCCAGCGTCAGCCGGTAGCCGAGCGCAGGATTCGCCCGCGCCGCCGACACCGGCGACTCCAGGTCGTCGTGGTCCGTGCATCCGGTCGGGCACTCCCGCGCATGCGGGCTGATGCTCCACTCCAGGTACGCCAGCGACGGGTCCGGCACCCCCGACTCGATCGCCGCCAGCGCCCGCCGCCGCAGCCGCCCCAGCTGCATCGACGGTGCGCCGATGCCCGCACTGCCCAGGTACCACAGCTGCGGATCCTTCACGGCCGCCATCGTCGGCATCAGCGCACCCATGGCGTCGTCACCGAGGATCATCGCCTCATCCAAAATGTTGCAGTCGCCGGTGAAGCCACGGCCAGAGCCGCCCGACCGGGCGAGGAAGCGCAGCCGCTGCCCGCTCAGCAGCTCAATCGCTTCCTCGCCGGTCGTCCGCCGCACCCGCGCGACGCGTTTCCGCAGCTCATCGCAGTTCATGACGAGCGCCTCGATACGCCGGAACGCCTCAATGCTCGTCTTGAACTCGTGCGCGCTGTGGAGGATCAGCCGCTCACCGCCGAGGAACAGCCCCCACAGCTCCCGGGCCTCGATGATGCCGCCCTTACCGTTCTGCCTCGGCACGTTCACGCACGTCTCGAACGCCGACCAGGAGCCGTCCTCCCGCTCTCCCAGGCCGACGTGCAGTACGAACTGCTGCCAGTCGTCCAGCACCAGCCCCGCGACGGCCGCGAGTTCCACCGCCTCCTGCCCAGCCGAGGACACGAACGGCGGGACAGTGACGACGCGTGGACGTTGAGCGCCCCGGGCATCAGGGACAGCGGGCTCAAGCTCTCCGCCGCTGCGCACGCTTGGCAGCAAGGTCATCAAGCGCACCCCCCTCGCTCTTCACCGGGGCCAGCGCCCGCAGCTCCTTCATCACCGCCCGCAGCTCCCGCGCCGCCGCGGCCTTCGCCGACGGGTTGTCGACCGCATCGTCGACGGACCGGGCCAGCGACTCAGCCAGCTCGGACAGGCCGGGCGCGCGGTCGCCGACGGCGAGCTGCTGGATCTCGGCGGCGATCGCCTCAGCGACGAAGCCCATCGGGCCCTCCCCTCAGCCGAGCAGCGCCAACTGCTGCGAGCCACGAGGGCCCTTGACGGAGTTGCAGAGGAAGTGCGCCAACTGCACGTTCGCCCTCGTGTCGTCCCCGCCCTCCGACACCGGCACGACGTGGTCGACCGTCGGAGCCTTCGGATGCGGCACCACCTGCTTCATCGCCACACGCTTGCCGCAGAGCTGGCAGCGGAACCGATCACGCTCGGCTATCTCCGGCGTCGTGTACGGCTCAGAGGCGCCGCCCCGCTTTGCCGCGCGCCGCCGTCGACACTTCGCCTGCCAGTACAGACGCTGCCGCTCCCGCGCCTCGGGAGAGAGGTTCTGCGGGAGCCCCGCAGAACGACGGGCAGCCCCATAGGCCCTGTCCTTACAGGACCTGGAGCACCACCGCTGATCACGACGTCGCTGCTGGTAGGGGTTCCCGCATCCTTCGCAGGTCTTGGTCATGAAGGTCTCCCAGACACGCGGAAGGCCCGCGCTGGGAGACGCGGGCCTTCCTACCCACCGTGATCAGCGGTGAGGGCTACTGACAGTTATCAAGAATTGGCTACATAGCGTGACCATTAAGGCGGTCACGCAGGGTGACGGCCCCTAATGGAGTCGAGTTGAGTTCAGGGTGATTAGCGGCTCGATCGAGCCGCGCGCAAAACCGACCACGAAGGGCTTGTGGGTCGCTCACCTGCGGGTTTCCCGTGGGGTTGGTGCCCCCCTCCCCTCGGGTTCGGGCGGCAGGTCAGCGCAGTTCAGCGCGCTGGTCGTTGACGTTCGGTGAGCGGTGGCTGGGTAGGCCGGGTGGGCCGGTGGTCGTGCGCCGTGTTGCCCTTGGTGGGGTGACTGGGTGTGGTCACCACTCCCGTGATGCCTGCCTGCTCACTGTCTGTGGTCCGAGCCGCTTGCGTTGCCGGTACCAGCGGGTGACCACCTGGTCCATGCCTGGTGCTCGCATGTCCCTGACGCGCTGCCGAACGATCTGCTCGCCGGGATCAACGGTGACGATCTTCGCGTCGAGCCTGTGGTAGCGGGCCAAGGCCTTGGCGCTGGGCATGGTGTGGATGAGGTAGACGTCGACCTGGTCGCGGTGCTTGACGGCTTCGTCAAGGGCAGCGAAGCGGGCCCGGTGGGCGACCTTCAGCAGGGTCTCGTCGTGCTGCCAGGGTGGGGCGTCGGGTCCGGCGAGAGCGAGCGCAATGCGGTCCAGGTCGATGACGATGTCGGTCGGCCTGGCACGGGCAGCAATCCAGCTGGACTTGCCCGCAGCCGGCGGCCCGCAGATGACGTACAGCATGTCACCACCTGCGTGAGGCCGGGCCGACGGTGCGGGGTGCGACGCGGTTGCCCTTGCTCGAGTTGCATCGGCGGTGCGCGGGCCGGGCGTTGGCGGGGTCGAGGAGGTCACCGCCGCGGGAGAGCGGGATGAGGTGGTCAACGGTGAACGACCAGGGCGAGCGTGGGTCGAGGGTGAGGTCGATGTCGTGGCCGCACAGCCAGCACGGGTCACCGCGCCGGCGGATCTCGGCGGTGAGTCGACGGTAGGGGCGCCCGTCCCATCGCTTGGCCACGGGCGCCTCCTTCAGGTCACATGTCGTCGCCGAGGACCTCGCGGCGGGCCGCGGCGGCCTTGCGGTTGAGGGCGCCAGTCATGCGGAACAGGGCGACGGTCAGTGCGAGGAAGCCAGCGACGAGCAGCACCTGCGTGATGACGCTGACGATCGCGATGTCCTTGGTGCCGTTGGCGATGATCAGCAGGATGATGTTGCCGCAGATCCAGGCGAACCAGATGCGGAGCTTCTCCACGCGTACGGCGGTCTGGATGTCTCTGTAGTCGCTCACGGTTCCCCCAGGGTGTTCGGATGCTGGGGGCATCATGCGCCGCGTGGGGGCTGTGTGGGGGGTTGTGTGGCCGTGTTGTGACGTTGGTGTCCGCCGCCCTGGCGCCCCGCATCCCGCGGGTGCCCGTGATCCCCGCTCGGGGCCGCCTCCAGCCCCAGGCGCCGGGCGGCGGACGGACACGACGAAGCCCCGGCCGGGGGATCCTGGCCGGGGCTTCATCGTGTGTCTGTGGGCACAGTTGTGCACCGCGATCGTCACACAGCATCTGACCTGCGGTCAAGCTGATCTGCGTGCGCGGCGTTCGGCGTCGAGGGCGGCGACGTGGTCGGCGCAGAACCAGGGGCGGCGTGGGGTTCCGCCGGCGCGCTTGAGGCGGCCGCGGTAGACGAGGTTGCGGACACCGCCGGGAGTGGTGCCGAGGACTTGGGCGACCTGGGAAGTGGTGAGGCGGCCGGGCGGAGCGTACAGGCTGTCCATGGGGTTCATGATGCATCGAGGCCCCGCCGCAACGGGGGGTGCGGCGGGGCCTCGGGTTGCCGGGCGCTACCCGGCGCGCAGCCACCAGTGTGGCAGGCGGTCAGCTCGTCTGGGGCTTCTTCGGCGTGCCCGGGACAGGCTTCTGCTTCGTCTTCACCCAGCCGCCGCGCGACGCCTGGTAGTCCGTCTCGTGCCCCTTCAGCCGGGGGTCGTCGGGCTTGATGGGCTTCTTGAATCCGAGTGCCATGATGGGCTCTCCGTCTCTTCGTTGGGATGGGACCGGGGCGGCCGGTAGCTGGCAGGCACAGGGCCGCCCCGGGGTCTACTTGCCGCCGACCTGGTGGTGGCGGACGGCGTCGGCGGGGTCGCGTACGACCGCCCCCGCGAGGCCGATGGGCTCTACACGCAACCCCTCTTCAGTGGGGCCGGTCGGGGCGTTGTTGGCGTTGGCGTTGTTGCCTGACCTGCAACAACAACCCTCCGAGTGGGGGCCGCTCTCGGTCAGGGAAGGGGCCGGTATGTCGTCCCGGTGAACCCCGGGCCCGTTCCCCGCCGGTGTGCGGACGCCCGCGCGGACGCGGATGCCGGCGGTCTTCAGCAGCGCGCGCACGGTCTTCGTGTCGGGCACGGCGAGCGTCTTCTGCAGCTGGGTGAGGAGCACGTGCTGGCCGCCGTTGGACAGCGTCCGCAGCGCCTCGGCGACGTCCGGTGTCTCCTCGGCCGCGGGCTCGTCCTCGTCGTCCTGGCGGCGGGCGGCCAGCCATCCGGCGACGCGCTGCCAGGCGAGGCACAGCAGCACGCCGACGACTACGTACGCGGTCTCGGGGACGGCGGCGACGATGCCCCACATGGCGAGCAGCAGCACGGCGGCGAGGATCAGGTGGGCGGTGCGCTCGCTCATCCCGCCCGGCTCGTCCAGCTCGGTCTCCTCCGGCTCGGCGCTGCTCATGCGAACGCTCCGGTGAACCATGAGCCGAGCAGGTTCGCCGACGACCCCAGCGGGACGGCGGCGATACCGGCCACGGTCCCGGAGAGGGCGACGGAGACCCCGGAGAACGAGCCTTGCATCAGCTCGCCGTTGGGGACGCGCGGCGCCCACTTCCACAGGGCGAACAAGACGGCGGTCAGCAGGAACACGATCACGTAGCCGCCGGGGGTGAGGGCGAGCTGCTGCGCGCGGGTGACGTCGGGTGCGGTGCCGCCGACGCCCCAGACGAGGCCGGTGTATCCGGCGACGTTGGCGGCCCAGACGGTGGCCCAGGTGGCGATGCCGAGGGCGGAGACGGAGCCGAGCGCGGCGAGGGCGGCGAGCATGCCGTACAGGTGGGCGAGGACGAACGGGACGAGGGCAGCGGGCCGCCGCTTCTCGGCGAGGACCCAGCGGATGAGGCGGACGAGGACGATGGCGACGCCGAGGGCGACGCCGCCCAAGTTGATGGCCATGTACGGCATGAAGAGTCCTTCAGTGGAGGACGGCCACGGCGAGCGCGGCGATGGTGAGGATGAGCGCGCACGTGCCGGTCACGGGCGGGACGGTGCGCCAGTCGATGAGGGCCAGGCCGGCGAGGGCGGCGACGGCGGCGAGCGCGAAGAACATGGCGAGCAGGGGCCAGCGCATCACGCGTATCCCCCGTTCCCGGGGTCGCGCATCACGGGCGCATCAGCCTGCTCCTGGGCCCTCTTCGCGGCCCGGGACCGGACGGTGCGCACGTAGTTCTCGGTGACGACCAGGCGCCGGTGCCGGGCCACCTGGTCGGCGATCTCCTTGGCCTTCGCATCCGGTCCGAGAGTGGATGCGGCCTCGACGACCGCGGCCTCCATGGTGACCGGCTCCAGGGCGCTGACAGGGGCGCTGACCTGCTGATGCGCGGGCGCATCACCGCGTTGCACGTCGTACTCCGGGGGTCGCTGGTCGAGGACCAGGGCAACCGCGACGGGGTCAACGGGCACTCCGTAGTGGGTGAGCATGGAAGCGAGCTCGGCGGGGGGCGCATCAGGTCGCGCATCGTGGGCGAGGCGGATCGCATCGACCGGGTCCATCTCGGCGAAGCGTTCGCGGAGTACCTCGGTGGCGGACGCCGGACGGGGTCGCGCGGGCGGCTCCTCGGTGGCGGTCGCGGCGGGCGCGCCGTACATGGATGCGAGGGCCGCATCAGCTCCGGCCTTCACGCGGGTGCGCTGGACGTCGACCAGGCCGGCACCGAGCTCGGTGTCGCCGACGCCGACGTACTTCGCGAGCCGCCAGTAGCGGCGGACGGCGATCTGGCGCTTCCACTTGCCGGGGTGGCCGTCGGCGACGGCGCGCTGAAAGGCGAGCTGCCGGGCGGCGTCCGCGTTGCGGCGCTGCGCCTCGGCGTCCACACCGGTGGTGTAGACGACGATGCGGCGGGCGATCAGGCCGAGGCCTTCGGCGGCGCCGCTCATGCCCAGCGGGGTGGCCCCGTAGACGGCGGCCTCGGTCAGGTTGTCTGCGAGGGACAAGCCGATGCCGCAGGCGGCCAGCGGGGCGAGCCACAGGCCGACACGGACCCAGGCCGGGGACGACTGCCCGAGCAGGGTCAGGCCCAGCAGCGTCAACGCCAGGATGAGGGTGAGGCCTTCGCCAGCGGCGACGACGCCGACGGCGGCGGCTTTGCGGCCGAACTCGGCGAGGACGTTGGAGAAGGTGCCGACCGCGCCAGCGATACCGACGGCGACCATGACGGCGGCGGCCGCGCCAAGGACGACGGACTGACCGCGGGTGAGGATGCGGGTCTTGGAACTTGCGGCCCCGCCGGGGCGCGGGGAATGATCGGTCATGCCGACTCCTGCTCTGATCAGGTGTTCGGTTGGAGGGCCGGGCGGTGCGCGCGCCGGGGGCTGCAACCCCCGAGCTGCTGCCCGGCCCTTCGTTATGCGGTTGTGCATCCACGTACATGGATGTGGATAGCAAAGCACATCGTGTGAGCGATGTCCACGGCTACGCGGGCGCCGCGGGCTGGAGCTGCTTCAGCAGCAGGTAGTCCTTCGGCTGGTACTCGGTGGCGCACCACCGGCAGGTCAGCGTTGCCTCGCCCGGGTAGGAGCGGAGGACGGCGCCGCACACGTCGCCTTCGGGGAGCTCGGCGACGCAGTGGCCGATGCGGGTGCCGCGCCGGTGCCGGCGGTCGTCGGGGTCTTCGGGGTCGACGATGGACAGGACGTCGCCCTCGAGGGCGCGCACCTCCAGGGCGAACCGGCCAGCCTCCGGCCACTCGGCGGCGATCCAGTCCATGTTGATGGCGAGGGCGCGGGCGGCGACGGCCACGCGGCGGCCGACGTCGGCGGGCACGACCGGGACGCCCCAGCCGCGATCTGCCTGCATTGCCGCGCGCCAGTCCTCGAGGACCCCGGCGATGCCGCCGGCCGCGCGGAGGCTGAGCACGTCTTCGCGGGCGGGCAGCGGCGCCTCAGCGGGGCGGGTGCGCCCGTACTGGGGGCTGCCGCCAGCGCCGGGGGCGAGGAAGGCGGCCAGGGCAGTCCACAGCTTCGGCATGCGGTCCAGGCGCTGGGTGGTGGCGCGGGTGCAGCCGCCGCACAGGTAGCCGTGCTCCAGCTGCCGCTCGCACAGTCCACAGTCGTTCACGGGGTGCTCTGCTCCTTGGGCTGCTCGGTGCCGTCGACGGCGCTGCGGAGGGCTGCGGGGCGGATGCCTGCCGCGAGGAAGTCGTCGACCGGGTGGTCGGGCAGCAGCGCGCACACGCGCTCGATGGCGGCCTCGGCTCGCTCCAGGTCGGGGATGAGTAGCTGGACGTGCAGCAGGTTCCCGCGGGCGACGGCGCGCGCGGTGTCGGCCTCGCGCATCTCGGCCTCGGCGTGCTGGCGCAGGAGCGTGGCTTCGTCGTCGGTGAGGACGCCGTGCTGCATGCGGGCCAGCAGGACGGCGGTGGAGCGGCGGCGAGCGGTGCGCTGCGCGTCCTCGTCGGAGGCTGGGGCCTGCTTCAGCTCCTGGGCGTCGAGCGCGGCCTGGTCGTCGGCCTCGGCCGCGCCGATGGGGACGTGGCGGATGCGGGCGGTGGCGTGGCCCCAGCACCAGCCGGCGGCGAGGGCGAGGAGGGCGGTGAGGAGGTAGGTCACGTCGTCTCCTGACGGGTGGTGCGGGGGCGTGCTGCGGTGATGTGCCAGCCGAGGTGCCGGAGTTCGGCGACGACGAGGCGGGACAGGAGGTCGGGTGTGGCGTTGGGGTGTTCGGTCATGACGGAGGCGATGACGGCGCGCACGGCGTCGGGGATCACGCGGCGACCTCCTGCCTGCGCAGCTTGGCGCGGCCGCGGAGGATCTCGGCCACGTGCTGGCGGCTCCAGGCCTGGCGGACGAGGATCTTGCCCTTGTCGTGGTGCGCGATCGGAGCGTTGTTCCAGATCTCGATGCGCAGGTTCCGGCAGCGGGGGCAGACGGCGAAGAGGTTGGCGCCGTTCGGGCAGCCGGGGCCGGGCGAGTTGGGCCTGCAGTACCAGGCGTACTCGTCGTAGCAGGCGCATTCGTTGAGCGGGTGGGGCCGCCGGTATCCGTGCCAGCCACAGTTGGTGCAGTCGATGCGGTAGCGGGTGCTCACGCGGCGCTCACCCCCTGGTGTGGGCAGTGGCCGACGGTGACCCGGGCGGCCAGCTGCTGGACGTCGCGGTGGCCGGTGGCGCGCTGGTGGTGGCCGCAGCCGCACAGCCAGTCGGCGACCGGGGTCTGGTCGCGGTCCAGGCCGCGCAGGGTGAGGCCGGCGGGGATGCCGGAGACGACGGCGGGCTGCTCGCTCACGCGACCTCCAGCCGGGCGAGGTGGTCGGCGACCTGCCAGCCGATCCACTGCGTGTACGCCGGGGGGATCGCCTGGTTCAGCTCGTCCTTCGTCATCCACCCGGCCGGGATGCCCATCGCGTCCTCGGCCGCCGCCTTTGAGGAGTTCCCGCCACCGGTGACCGTGACGAACGCGGTCCACTCGTCGAGCCGGCCGTAATGGTTCTTCCGCTTGTCGTGCGTGAAGTGCAGCGGTTCGCGGCCCTTCGGGTGGGGGCGGGGCGGGTACAGCAGCAGGTTCGACTCGAACAGGCGGTGCCGGGTGACGCGAAGCCCGTCGAACTGGGTGCCGCACAGCACCAGCGGGTCCCGGAGCGGGGCACCTTCCACGTTCTCCATGACGTAGGGCAGGCCGGATGCTTCGGCGAGGGCGCGGGCCTCGGGGATGAAGTCCTCGTAGGTCTTGCCCGTGCGGTGCTTCAGGTCGGAGTGCTCCCAGCAGGGCGGGCTCCACGCCGAGGCGTCGAAGTTCTCGGCGATCCATTCGGCGTCGAGGTCGCGGAGGTCGGCGCGGATGAACGGGAACGGGTAGCGGGGCTGCGGTTCTCGGTCGACGCCGACCACGTTGAACCCGGCGAGGTAGTAGCCGTAGCTGGCGCCGCCGGCCTTGCAGCAGACGTCGAGGATCGTGAACCCGTTCGGGACCCGCGGGGGCAAGGTGAGCGTCACGCGGCACCGCCCTTCCGCGCCCCGGTGCAGTCGGGGCACACGTCACGAAGGCGGCCGGGGATCCGCCGGGTGGTCCAGCCGTCGGCCCGGCCGTCAGCGCGCACCTGTCGGGCAGTCCTCGAGGAGAAGCGGGCGCTGATCGCGGCGCTCTGCGGGCAGTCGGTGTGCTCGTCGGGGCCGTCGCAGGAGACCTCGACACCGATCGGGTAGGCGGTCATCGCTGTGCCCCGTCCTGCCGCTCCTCGGCGGCCGGGTCGGGCAGGCCCTGCTGCTCGCGCAGCAGCGCGGCGAACTGGGCGCCGGACATGGTGACGAACCAGTCGCCCGGGCTGGACTTGCCGCGGCGCTTGTGCCAGACCACGCCGAGGGTCGCGCGGTCGTTGTCGCGCGCGAGCTCGGCCTCGGCGACCCAGGCGGGGAGTTCCTGCCGGGCGCAGTTCTTCACCTCGATGACGACGCCGGGGATACCGGCGATGTCGCCGCGGTCCTGGGTGCCGTTGAGGGTGCGGCGTTCGGCCTGGGCGAAGCCGGCGGCCTGGAGGAAGCGGACGACGGCGGTTTCGGCGGCGGTGCCCTTGGCTTTCGATCGGCTCACAGCAGGGTCTCCTGGACGGGTTGGGGCGGGCAGTGGTGGTCGGCGAGGACGGTGTGGGTGCACGCCTTGGCGTGCCATTGGTCGCGCCAGCGGATGCGGGCGCCGGTGTGCTCGTGCTGGACGAGGCACCACAGGAGGCGTCCGGCCGGCGGATGGTTCGGGTCGACGGGGGCGGGGTCGGCGCGGACGTCTACGGCGGCGACCCGGTCGGCGGTGCGGGCGACGAGGGTGTCGGCCCGGCAGCGGGGGCACGGCTGGTGGCGGGGGCGTTGGGCGGAGGCCTCGGCGCGGGCGGCGACGAGATGCGCGGGCAGCCCCCTCATGGGTTGCCCCCGAAGGGGTGCGAAGGGGTTGCGAAGGGATGCGCGAAGGGGTTGTCGAAGGGGTTGACCTGCGGTTCGAAGGGATCGAAGGGGTTCCGCGCACCTGCTGTTGCATAAGGGGCTTCCTGGTTTTCCTTCTCCTTGTATGTGCGGGCGTAGAAAAACCCCTTCGACCCCTTCGACTTGCAGGTCAAAGCCTTCGCAGACCCCTTCGCAAACCCCTTCGCAACCCCTTCGCATCCCTTCGCAGATGCCTTCGCACGGCCGGTCATTGGGCACCGCCGAGGAGGGCGAGTGCGAGGCCTCGGGTGACGGCCCGGCGGGTGCGGGAGTCCTTGTCCTGGATGAACCCCTGCTCCTGCAGGCGGATGGTGAAGGCCTTCATCGACATGGGGCGTCGCACGCCCGCGCGTTCGGCCCACGTCTTGTAGCTGCCGTACAGCTGGCCGTTCTCGGTGACCGCGTCCGGGACCTCGTCGGTCTCCTCTTCCAGCCAGGTGGCGAGCGGGTTGGACTGGGCGATGTGTTCGCGGGTCTTCGCGGTGACGGAGTCGGGCACGGCCAGGCCGCGGGCCTGCCAGTCGAGGCAGCCGCGGATGGCCCAGTTGAGGACACCGGCCGCTTCGCGGGCGAGGATCTGTTCGGCCAGTCCCTGGATCCGCTTGGCGGGGGGGACGATGACGTCCCAGCCGATGGACTGGAGGCGGCGGGCCATGCTGTGGCTGCCGGACACGTCGGGCAGGTGGTTGGTCGCCAGGTGGATTTTGCCGACGGGCTTGAACTCGAAGAACTCGGCGTTCAGGAACCGCGCGCTGACGGGGTCTTCGCCGGTGAGGCGCTTGACGAGTTCCTCGTCGAGGGGCTTGCCGCGGCCTTCGGCGTTGCGGCCGGTCTCGGACGTCGACAGCAGCCGCTTGCCGACCATGCGGGCGATGTCGTTGGGGATGCCGCCGTCGCCGTGCTTGGCCATGAGGGTGGAGGCGGGCACGGCTTGTGCGTACTCGCCGAGGAGGCCCATGACGACGCGCATGAACACGCCCTTGCCGTTCTGGCCCTCGCCGTGGTGGATGAACATGACCTGCTCGCCGGTGCAGGCGGTGAGGCTGTAGCCGACGACCCGGGCGAGGTAGGCGCGGCGCTCAAGGTCGGGCATGACGCCGGTGAGGAACTTGTCCCACGTGGGGCAGGTGGCGTTCGGGTCGTAGCAGATCGGGGACTGCTGCATCAGGTACAGGCCGCGGTCGTGGGCGCGCAGCTGGCCGGTGGTGAGGTCGACGATGCCGTTGGCGACGTTGAGGAGCTTCTCCGGCTGGTCGAAGGCGTCCATGGTGGTGTGTACGGCGGGGTAGGCCTGGAGGACTTCGCGGGCGGCGGCGAGCTTGGGCCGCATGCGCTGCTTGCGGGCCCAGGCGAGGAACTGGTCGCGCTGGCTGGCGGTTTCCTTGCCCTGGGCGTCGGTGACGGGCTCGCTGCTGTAGTTGGGGGCTTCGTCCTCGAGCTGGTTGATGGTGTTGACGACGCGGGTCCAGACGCCGGTGTTGGCGGCCTTGAGGTTCCAGCGGCCGCGGTCGTAGTAGGCCCAGCGTTCGATGTCGGCGAGCCACCGGATCTCGTGGCCGTGCCGGTCGATGACGCGTTCGGCGTTGCCGAGGTCGTCCCATTCGCGGGCGGGTATCGGCGAGGGCAGGGCGACGGGCGGCTCGGTGGGCGCGGTCCAGCTGCTCGCGGCCGGGGCGGGGGCGGACTGCGGGGGGAGGAGCACGGCGAAGTCGTTGCGGCCCCGGGTGACGGGCGGCCAGGGGGTGCGAGGGTGGGCGATGCCGGCGGTGAGCCCTGAGTTGATGGTGGGTATGGCGCGGCCGTCGGGGTGGTTGCCTGCGCGGGCGGCGGCGAGGAGGGCTTGCCGGGCTTCGGTTTCGGTGAGGGCTCCGGCGCCGACGAGGGTGCCGAGGTTGAAGGCGGCCGTGTTGATGGTGTTGTTCTGTGTCTTGTCGGCGGCGTTGGCGATGGCGTCGCATTCGGCCTGCACGGCCTTGCGGGTGTAGGCGTCCAGCTGCCTGGTGTCCAGCTGTATCGGGGCGGCCGGCCCGGCGGGCGCCGGGGCGGGGGCGGGCTTGGTGGTGAGTGCGGTGAGCAGCCAGTCGGGTGCGGCGACCGGGGGCTGCTCGGGGTCCTCGAGTTCGTAGATGACGCCGGTGGCGTGGACGCTGCCGGGGCCGATGACGTAGGCGTTCCCGGCGCGGACGTCGCCGTCGAAGCGGTCCTTCAGCGTGCCGAGGCTGTTGCCGAGCTTCAGATCAGCCGGGGCCCAGTAGTAGTCGTGGTGGCCCTGCGCGGTGTGCACCCGCATGGTCGGGGTGTGCTGGTGGCCCAGGTTGGCGGCGGCGTCTTCGAGGGCGCCGGGCCGGTCGGAGTCGACGACGAGCAGTTGCGCGCCGTCGGGTCCGGTGCAGGCGCCGACGGCGACGCCGACGTTGCGCAGCTGGCCGCGGAACAGGGCGTGCACCTGGTGCTCGTCGCTGGCGTGGGTGCGGGTGAATGCGACGGTGGGGTGTTTGCCGCGGTGGGTGCAGGTGGCGGGGTCGTGGCCCTGGCCGATGCCGACGCACTGGTCAAGCCCCGGGTGGTCCACGGGGAAGACGGCGAAGCCGTGGCGGGTGAGCCACAGGGCGCCGTCGAGTGGCGTGTCGCGGACCGTGGCGGTGCTCAAGGGTGTGCTCCTCGGGGTGGTGGTGCGGGGCCCGCCCGCCGCGGGCGGGGGAAGGACGGCGGGCGGGCCGGTTCGGGGCAGTGCTCAGAGGCCGTTGGACATGACTCTGGCCAGGCCGGACATGAAGGCGATGCGGGCCCGGTCGTCGAGGTCCGGGCTGAAGGCGCAGTGCAGGCGGACGAGGGGCTTGCCGTCGCCGTCGACGGTGAGCGTGTGGTTCTCGGGCTCGAGGCCGTCGGCGCCGAGGTCGACGGCCCACTTCGAGAGGTCGGCCGCGCCGTTGATGAGGGCGTGGATCTTCCGCTGGACGGCGTTGTACGCCTTGCCGCTGTCGGTCTCGAACGGGAGCAGCTCGCTCCAGGTCTTGCCGCCGTCCTCGTTCTCGGTGGAGGCGACGATGTCGTCGTCCATCTGCTCGCCGACGCCCATGAAGTCGGGGTCCTCGGTGAGCGTGGCGTGCTGGCAGGCGGCTTCGACGCGCAAGTCCTCGTCGGTGTACGGGGTCGTGGTCACGGGGTCTGTCCGTTCTGCTGGCCGTTGGCGATGGTGGTGAGGTGGGCGATGCCGTCGGCGTCGTTGGCGGCGGCCGTCATGGCGTCGACCAGGTCGGGGTAGGCGGCGCGGAGGCGCGCGGTGTGCACGACGTCGGCGGCGTCGATGGTCTGCATGAGCAGTTCGGTGAAGCGGCCGGGCCGGAAGCCGCCGGGCCGGCCGTAGTGCCAGAGGACGTGGCGGGCGGTTTCGCTGCTGATGCCGGGTGCGGTGGGCATGTGGTTCCTCACGGGGCTGGTTGGGCCGCCCCGCCGCCGCGAGGGTCAGCGGCGGCGGGGGGCGGTGCTGGCGGGGCGGGGACTAGAAGGGGGGTTCGGTGCCCTGCTGCGGGGCGTAGCCGGGGCTGATCTCGCCGGTGACGGGGTTGACGCCGGCCGGGGCCGCGGCCGCCGGGGCGGGCGGCGGGGCCTGGTACTGCGGCGCGGCCTGGGCGGCGGGGGCCGGGTCGGGGGTGTGCAGCGCGACGTTCGCGGCCGGGACGTACTGCGCCGTGAACTCCTTCGGCGCGTTGAAGCGGGGGTTCTTCCGCTCTCCGTCTCGGACGTAGGTGACCGCCAGGCGGCCGCCGACCTCGAGGCCGCGGGCGCCGGCCGCGCGGACGGCCTGGGCGATGGCGTTCTTCAGCTGGCCCTTGACGTACAGGCGGCGGGTGCCGTCGTCGTCCTGGACGGCGGGGTCGCGGTCGCTGGTGGCGAGGGTGACGACCATCTGCATCTGCGGCTTGCCGTCGTCCCAGAACTTGGGCTCGCCAGTGGTGTAGTCGCGCTGCTGCTCGACGGTCGGCTGGGTGGTGATCTGGCCACCGATGGTGGTGCCGATGGTGGGGAACTTCGCGGACGGGATGCTGCCGCCCATGAGGAAGTCGTCGGCGGACGGCACCGGCTGCTGCGGGGTGCTCATGATTGTGTGCTCCTATGCGATGAGGGATTCGAAGCCGTGCCGGTCGGCAGGCTGTGCGTTGCCCGGGCAGCCGGCCGTCAGGTCCTGGCTGCCGGGGCGGAACCACTCGCAGAACCGGCACTTCGCCAGTTCGTTGGTGGGGATCTGGGACCACCAGGTGTGGTCGTAGTTGGAGGCCGTGGCCTCGGGCCCGATGAGGCGGGCGCGGATGCGGCCGAGGCGGGCCAGGCCTTCCTCGGCGACCTGCCGGTTGTAGGGCTCGGTCCAGACGTGGACGCGGAGTTCGTGGTAGCGGCCGACGAAGCAGATCGCGACCCGCTTCGGCGTCTCGCCCGCGTTCTCTTGCCCGAGGCCGTACAGGTGTGCCTGGGTGCGGTACTGGGGGCCGGGGCCCTTGCGCCGGTAGTTGTCGAGGCTGGTGTGTCCGACGAGCTTCCAGTCCCACACGGTGCCGGTGAGACGGTCGTATAGGTCGGAGGAGCCGACGACGGCTGTGGCCTCGATGGGGCTGTCGTAGACGGTGACCCGCTCTTCGATCTTGTAGCGGGCCCGGCCGTCCGGGAGCGTCGACTGGCGCCGCTCGAAGGCTTCTTCCATCCAGGTGTGGAAGCCGGTGCCGATGATCGACGCGGCCGGGTCGCTCTCGGCGGCCGCGCGCGGCCAGTCGAGTTCCTTGTAGGAGAGGCGCCGCTCGCAGGGGTCGCCGACCTCGGACGGCCCGATCCGCTTCTGCAGGGAGCGCGGGGCGTTGTTGGCGGTGTCGACGATGAGCGCGGCGATGCGCTCGGCGAGCATCTCGCCGACTTGGTCGGAGCCGCTGGTGCGTGCCACGGCGTGGGCCTTCCTGAAGGTGGTGTGGTGGGGCTGGGGGCCGGGCCCGCCGGGGGAGTTGGCGGGCCCGGCCGGTCGGGGGGTCAGGGCTTGCCGTCGGTCCAGGCTTCGATGGCGGCCTGGACGGGCGCGCGCAGGTGGTCGTGCCAGCCGCTGGTCATCGGGGTGGGCTTGCCGGTGTGGGCGAGCGTGGTGATGGTGGCGGCGAGCATGGCCGGGGCGACGAAGCCGGGCACCGGCAGCGGCTCCAGCTCCCGGTTGGAGCCGTCTTCGTTGAGGCGGGCCCACTGCCACGCGGCGCCTTCGTTGAGGCATCCGTCCTCGTGGCCGTCGTGGTACTCCCAGACGAGGATCAGGCCGTGCTTGAAGCGGTCCGGGATGCCGGACTCCTCGGGCGTCAGCGTGATGACGGCGTCGAGCATGAGGTGGGTGCCGCAGGTTTCGCTGTCGCGTGCGTCGGCCTGCTCGGGCTCCAGCCCGGCTTCCTCGAGCGCGGTGGCGATGGCGTCGATGTACGGGTCGTGGGGCAGGGTGTGGATGCTCATGTGGTTCCTTCACGGGGCTTGTTGTTGAGGCCAAGGGCGTCGAGGAGGAGCCGGAGGTCCTCGCGGTTGCGGGCCGCGCGGAGCACCACGCGGGAGGCGGCGACGCGTTCCTCGCGGGTGTTCTCGCGGCCGGTGGTGATGTAGTGGTCGCTGCCACGGGCGAGGTTCACGACGCCCTCCTGCGGTGCCGGCCGCGGGGGCGGGGCGGCCGGGCGTAGTGGCGGGCGAGGAACGTGGCGAGGATGAGGGAGGCCTGGAGGGCGGCGGCGCCGATGGTGATGCGCTCGTTCACGCCGCGCCTCCGTTCTCCCACTCCCGCTCGGCGGCGGCCTGGCGGTTGCGCTCGAGCTGGGCCACGGCCTTGTCGTGCGGGAGCTGCCGGTACGCCTTGCAGGGGCAGGTCTGTCCGAAGGCGAAGCAGCTGTGCGGGGTCGGGACCGTGTGGGCGTGGTGGCCGTGGCCGCACTCGCAGATGCGCGGCGTGTGCGGGGTGATGTCACGGCTGCAGGTGCAGCGCATGTTCGCGGTCTGCAGGGTGGCGAGGCGTTCCTCGAGGGCGCGGGCCCGCGCGTTGGCCTGCGCGGCCACGGTCAGCGGCGACAGCGTGGTGTTGCTGTGGCCGCCCTCGATGAGCCGGGCGGGCGTCTTCAGCAGCGACACCTTCAGACGCCGCCCGGCCACGGACTGCCGCGGCTGGGTGGCGTCGGCGACCATGCGGGCGGCTGTGCGGGCGGCCGTCTTGAACGCGTCCCGCTCGTCGCGCGCCTGGTCGCGCTCGTCGCGCAGCCGGGCGGTGAGGGCGGCGGCGACGAGCAGTTCGCGGCGGAGGCGGCGGGTGGTGGTGAGTCCGAACATCAGCGCTCACATCCCTTGACGACGGCCCAGCCGCCGAGGAGGTACAGCGCGAGCGCGGCGGCGATGAGGAGCGTGGTGGTCATCCGTCGGCCCCCTGCTCCAGGCGCAGGGCCTGCACGGGGGCGATCCGCTGGGTGATGCCGTCGGCCTCGGCGGCGTCGCGCTGTTCGGCGAGGAGGGCGCGCAGCTTCCGCACCTGCGGGGTCACGTCGTCCTCGAGGGTCTCGGCCTTGTCGGTGAGGGTGTAGGCGATGGGGTCCTCGTCCGTCGGCCGCTCGTCCTCGGCGAGCCGGGCCTCCAGCTCGGCGACGCGGGCGCGCAGATGCAGCAGCTCGTTCGCGTGCGCGTTGCGCTGCTCCAGCGTCGTCCGGTGCTGCGTCTGCTCGGCGAACAGCTCGGCCTTCAGCGCGGGGAGACGGTCGCGCAGCTGCTCGAACTCGGCGGCTTGCTCGGGCGAGTTGAGCAGGCAGGCGGAGTCGAGGGCGATCGCGATGCTGGTCGGGGTCTGACGGCCGGCCTTCATCGCGGCGAGGACGACACCGGCAGCGGCGTTCACCTTCCGCGTGGCCATGCCGGACTCGCTGCGGCGCGGCAGCGGCTGGTCTGGGATGATCGTGGTCACGGTGACCTCTGCTTTCTCTGCTGTGTAGGGGCGCCGAGTCGTCGGGTCGCCGGGCCGGGAAGTCAGGCGGCCCGTCGGCGCGTTCAGGGGGTGTCAGCTGGCCTTGTTCAGCAGCTGGCTGACGCGGCGCTTCTTGTCCGCCTCGGCGATCTCCCGGCGGATCCGCCGGGACTGCGCCGACTTCAGCGCCAGCTCCCGGTAATGCGCCTTCTTCAGCGCCTCAGCCGCGTCGGCGATCTGCTTCTCGGTCCCGTCCGGGTGCAGCTCGCGGGCCTTCTCGACGAACCGGGTGTGGTGCGACCTCTTCCGGGCGGCCGCGGTGCGCGCGGACCGGTCCGTCGTCTTGGCCCAGCTCTGGTACGACGCGATGCGCATCCGCATGGAGCGCTCGTTCGTGTCCAACAGGTCCTCCTCCTTCGTTATCCACGTCCACGGACGTGGATGCGTCGGGCAGAAAAAGGGCCGCGCGGTGGACGCCGACGGCCCTCGCGATGAGGGTCGCGGTCTCCTGGGTGACCGTCGGGTACCGGTTGTGCAGGAGGTCGTCCACGCGGGTTTTGGAGATGCCGGCGATGTGGGCCAGGCGCCGGACCGAGAGGGGTCCTCCGGGTGCTCGCTGCATGAGCTTGCGGAGTAGGTCGCTGTCGGTCAGGCGTAGGCGCACGTCGATCGGGTCTCCTTCGTCCATCCACGTCCGTGGATGTGGATACGAAAGCACATCGCTTGAGCGTTGTCCATCAGCGGGGGTGTCCAAGATTCGGCCAAGTGCTGTGAGCCGCGTACCATCCACGTCCGTATACATGGACAATGATGCGTGGCGGCCGAATGGTTGTACGCACTGACCTGCGATTTTCTTGACCATGACAGTGAGCGTCCTGGGACGCTCGCGAGAGAAGGGGCACCCGTGGCGGCGGTTCAGCATAGGAGCGCACTGACCGAGCTGGTGCAGCAGCATGTCGGCACGCACACGGGTCCCGACAAGATGAGCGTCGCTGCTTTCGTGCAGAGGGCGGTCGACCCTGACAGCGGCTACCGCCCCAGCAACGGGCTGATCGGGAAGATCGTGCGCGGGGATAGCTACAACGTCACCCCGGAACTGGTCGGCGCAATCGCGGCTGGCCTCGGTATTCCCCGTGAGATCGCTGCCGCTGCCGCGCACCTTCAGATCATCGGTTACGAGGCGGCGGAGCTGAAGAGGGGTGCGCCGGCCACGCTGATGCGGCGCCTGGATGTGGAGCCGGGTGAGCCTGAGCGGGCGGTGGCTGAGAAGTGGCGCAAGGAAACTGGTCAGTAACGTTCACTGATCCGTTACATTCTCTTCACGGCTGCGCCCATTCCGCCTACGTACTGCATAAACGCGGCTACCGGACGTAGAGTGATCGCGCCTCGCATGGATGGAACGCGTGTGCGGGTCTGGTGTGCGCAGATTCGGTCACGCGGGAACAGGGGGTCATGTGACCGTGCATCTGGAAAGCGCCACCCTCACCGCCGGCGTGCCCGTCATGCACATCGTCCAGGGGGGCCAGGTCAAAGCGGCCTTCGACCCCCGCCAGATATCGGAGGCTGCCGCGCTGGCCTGGCTGTGCACTCGTGTGCCCAGGCTGGTGCGCGACGGTTTCCAGGTGCTGTACGCGACCGTCTGACGCGTCGCAGCAATGCGAAGAGGGCCCGGCCGACACCGACCGGGCCCTCTTCGCATGTGCTCTACAGCCGGTCGCCCGGCGACAGGGATCTGTGGGCCTGCCGTGCCCGCTCGGCGCCGGCCGACGCCGCGTACCGGGACAGCATCTGCCGGGACTTCCAGCCGGTGATCCGCATCAAGTCCGTCTCGTTGCCCCCGGACGCGAGCCACATGTGCGCGAACGTGTGCCGGAACTGGTGCGGATGGATGTGCGGCAGCCCGGCCTCCACCGTGCGCCGCGTGAGCATCGTCCCTGCCCCCGACGTGGTCAGTGGCTGCTTCGTCTTCTGCCCGATCCACAGTGCGTCCAGGCCCTTCGCTCCAGGGTGCCGCGCTCGCGCGCGCAGGTAGCGGTCCAGGGCTTGCGCGGTCTTCGCCCCGAACGGGACTGCGCGGCCGCGGGAGAACTTGCCCATGACGTGAAGAACCTGCATGTCCAGGTCGACGTCTTCCACGGTGCGGTTCACCGCTTCGGACAGCCGCAGCCCGGAGTCGAGCCACAGCAGGATGAGGGCGCGGTCGCGGAGCTCGGGGAAGCCGCGGCCGGTGACGGCCTTGAGGAGGGCCTGGAGCTGCTCGGTGGTGAGGACTGGCACCTCGGGCTCGGCGACTTGGGGGGCGGACATGCCGGCGGCGGGGGAGCGGTCCAGCTCGTCCTCGGCGACCAGCCACTTGAGCCACTGCTGGACGCCGAGGAAGCGGGAGCGGGCGGAGCTGGCGGAGGTCCGGGCGATCTCGTGGACGGTGAAGGCGCGGACGTGGTCGGGCGTGATGTCGAGGACGTCGTCCACGGCGGCCACGTGAGGTGTTTCGCTGTCCTTCGTGGGCGGCGGGGGATCGGTGAGATAGTCGGCGAAGAGGTTTGCGGATCGGAGGTAGGAGCGGATGGTCTCAGCGCTCTTGTTGTTGGAGCGGAGCGACAGCTCCCAGGACCGGATGAGCCTGGTGAAGAGGCTGCGTTCGGCTGTCATGCCTCCGGGAACTTATCTTCCCTATAAGCGATGTGCAATGGTTCTGCGGAAGTCTGTAGGGCTGAAACAGCAGGTCAACGCGATGATTGGGGTAGCGACGTGCGGCCGGTAGGCAGCAAGTACCTCCTGGAGGAGCCGCTCGGACGCGGTGCCACCGGGACCGTCTGGCGAGCCCGCCAGCGTGAGACGGCGGGTGCCGAGGCGGCCGTGCCCGGCCAGCCCGGCGAGACCGTCGCCATCAAGGTCCTCAAGGAGGAGCTGGCGAACGACCCCGACGTCGTGATGCGGTTCCTGCGGGAGCGGTCCGTGCTGCTCCGGCTGACCCACCCGAACATCGTGCGGGTGCGCGACCTGGTGGTCGAGGGCGATCTGCTGGCGCTGGTCATGGACCTCGTCGACGGCCCCGACCTGCACCGTTACCTGCGCGAGAGCGGCCCCTTCACACCCGTGGCCGCCGCGCTGCTCACCGCCCAGATCGCCGACGCGCTCGCCGCGAGCCACGCCGACGGGGTGGTCCACCGCGACCTGAAGCCGGCCAACGTCCTGCTCAAGCAGGACGGCGACAGGATGCACCCGCTGCTCACCGACTTCGGCATCGCGCGCCTCGCCGACTCACCCGGTCTGACCCGCACCCACGAGTTCGTCGGCACGCCCGCGTACGTCGCGCCCGAGTCCGCCGAGGGCCGCCCGCAGACCTCCGCCGTCGACATCTACGGCGCCGGCATCCTGCTGTACGAGCTGGTCACCGGCCGCCCGCCGTTCTCGGGCGGCTCGGCACTGGAGGTGCTGCACCAGCACCTGAGCGCCGAGCCGCGCCGCCCGTCCACGGTGCCCGACCCGCTGTGGACGGTCATCGAGCGCTGTCTGAGCAAGAACCCGGACGCAAGGCCCAGCGCCGAGACCCTCGCGCGCGGGCTGCGTGTCGTCGCCGAGGGCGTCGGGGTGCACGCGAGCACCGCGCAGATCGCCGCCGCGGAGGGAGTCGCGGCGCTGCTGGCGCCCGATCCGGCACCCGCGGCCGTGCCCGCGCCGGACGTGCCCGGTGCCGCCGACCCCACCCAGGTGCTGCCGCAGGGCGCGGCGTCGTACGACCCGAACGCCGCGACCAGCGTCCTGCCGCAGCACGCCGCCGCCGACCCCACGCGCGTGATGCCGCCGGTGCCGGAGGGCCCGCCGGGCGCCGGTCCGCAGGGACAGGGCCCGCAGCCCGACCAGCCGCATCCCTGGCAGTCCCAGCTGCGCGCCGCCCGCGACCGCAACGAGCAGACGCAGGTCCAGTACCTGGACCCGAGCGAGGACCCGCTGCGCCGGCGCCCCCAGCGGCAGGTGGCCCGGCCGCAGCAGCAGCCACGGCCGGCGGCGCAGCCGCGGCAGCAGCCTCCCCAGCCGCAGCC
>NZ_QFDQ01000164.1 GCF_003270085.1 Streptomyces triticisoli
CTCGCGCAGCCGCCGGTCCGCGGTGGCCGCGGCGGTCTGCGCCGCGGTGAGGTCGGCGGGCGGCTGCTGGGCGGCGGCCGCGGTGTCGGCCTCGGCGAGGACCGCCCGTACGGCGGCCTCCTCCGTGTGCCAGGCGTCCAGGCGCCGTTGCAGCTCATGGTGGGCGGCGTCGTCGAGGAGGGCGGCGGCCGCGGCCTGCGGGGTGTCGAAGCCGGCCCGGAAGGCGGCCTCGGCGAGCCGTCCGTCGGCGTCCTTGAGCCGCTCGGCGCTCTCCTCGGCGACGCGCGCGGCGTCGGCGGCGCCGGTGAGCAGCGCGGCCCGGTGCTCCAGTTGGGCGGCGCGCGCGGCGACGCTGCCGGCGGTGCCCCTGACCTCGGCCAACTCCGCTTCCAGGGCGGCCTTTTCGCGGTACAGGCTCTCTCTCAGGGTCAGCCGCGAGGCCGCGCGGACCTCGGCCTGGCGGCGGTCGGCGAGCCGCCGCTCGCGCTCCTCCTCGGCGGCGCGCAGCTCCTGCTGTGCCGCGTGCAGCGCGGAGGCGTCCCGGCGTGCCCTCTCGAGCAGCGCCTGCAACTCCTCGGCTTCCTCGGCGAGTTGTGCGGTGGGCGTGTCGCCCGCCTCGGCGGTGGCGGCGGCCAGGGCCTCGCGTACGGCGCCGAGACGGCGCTCGTCCCCGGCGCGCTGTTCGTCGGCGGCCTGGTAGGCGGCCAGGGCACGCTCCTCCGCCTCGCGGTCGACGTGTCCGGCGACCTTGCGCGCGGGTGCGGGGTGTCCGGTGGCGCCGCAGACGGCGCAGGGCTCGCCGTCGACGAGGTTCGCGGCGAGTTCGGCGGCGATGCCGTCGAGCCGCTGTTCCTTCAACTCCAGCCAGTGCTCCTTGGCGTGCACGGCGTCCTGGGCGGAGGTGAGCGCGCGCCGCCGCGCCTCCTCAGTGGCCCCGGTCAGCTCGTCCCGCGTCCGGGCGGCGGCGAGCCGCTGTCGTGCGGGTTCGCGCCGTACGGCGAGCTGCTCGGCCCGGGTGGCGGCCTCCTGGGCGGTGTCGATGCGGGAGAGCAGTTCCGTACGGGTGGTCTCCCACCCGGCGAGCCATCCTTCGGCGTCCTGCAGTACGTCGTCGTCGGCGAGCTCCTGCCGGTCCACCTCGGCGCGTTCGGCGACGACCTCGGCCAGGCGCTGCTCGGCGCGGCGGACCGACTCCAGGCCGCCCAGCTCCTCGGCGGTCCGGCGGGCGGCGGCGGCGAGCCCGGCCGCGCCGGCGTCGGCGAAGTCCTCCGGGAGCAGCGCACGCGCGCGTGCC
>NZ_QFDQ01000165.1 GCF_003270085.1 Streptomyces triticisoli
ACCCGGGCCAGGACGATCACGTCGGCGTCGCCCGAAATGGGCCTGCCGGGGAAGAGAGCCCAACTGGCCTTCTTCACGCGCGACGAGGCCGACGCGCACGCCCGCGCCCTGCTCGCCCCGATCAGCGCGGTGCCGGCGCTCACCGAGACACTGCGCACCTGGCTTTCCCTGCACGGCAGTTGGGACCGCACCGCGGTCGCCCTGTCCGTGCACCGCAACACCGTCCGCCAGCGCATCGCCCGCTGTGCCGCGCTGCTCGGCACCGACCTGGACGACCCGGACGTCCGCATGGAACTGTGGTTCGCCCTGCGGCGGGCATGACACCACAATGGGGGCCATGCCGATACCCGGGACACCCAGCCGCGCCGAACTCGTCGACCACCTCGTGAGGACCCGCATCGCCGGGGCTGTCGCCACCCCCCGCGAGAACAACCTCTCCCACTACCGCAAACTCGCGAACGGCGACCGCCACTTCTGGCTCGGGCTGGAGTTCGGCGACCGCTGGAGCGACGAGCAGGACGTGCTCGCGGTGATGGCCGAGCGCGTCGGCGTCAGCGACGACCCGGAGCACCGCTACGGCCAGGACACCATCGACCCCGAGCTGACCGTCGACGCCCTGGAGCGGATGGCCGGCCGGCTGCGCAAGGCGGCCGACGGGCAGCAGCGGGTGCTGTTCGCCACCGGCCACCCCGGTGGTCTGCTCGACGTGCACCGCGCCACGGCCGCCGCTCTGCGCGCCGCCGGCTGCGAGATCACCGTCATCCCGGACGGGCTGCAGACGGACGAGGGGTACGTCATGCAGTTCGCGGACGTGGCCGTCCTCGAACACGGTGCCACGCTGTGGCACACCCACTCCGGCGAGCCGATGCGCGCCATCCTCACCGGCCTGGAGCGCGAGGGCCGCCCGCTGCCGGACCTGGTCGTCGCCGACCACGGCTGGGCGGGCTGTGCCGGTCAGCACGGCGTGGACTCCGTCGGCTACGCGGACTGCAACGACCCGGCCCTCTTCCTCGCCGAGGCCGAGGGGACGCTTCAGGTGGCGGTACCGCTCGACGACCACGTGGTCAGCCCCCGGTACTACGACCCGATGACGGCGTACCTGCTGGACCGGGCGGGCCTGGCGGCGTAGGGCCTTCGTTGGGTCCTTGGTAGGGCCCTGGTAGGGCCCTGGTAGGGCCTTCAGAGACCGGCCCGGCTCATACGGCCAGGGGTTCAGGCCCGCCGAGCGGCGCTGCGCGCAGCCCGGCGTCGGGTCCAGGTAGACCCGACCGACGCTGGGGAACTCCTCCCGCAGCCGCTGCTCGGCCTGCTCGCACGCCCACTCGACCTGGGCCGCGCTCGACACGTCCCGGAAGTCGACCTTGGCGGCCACCAGGGCCTCCCGCGGGCCCTGCACGAGTGTGGTCAGCTCCAGTACGGCCTCGATGTGCTCCACCGCCAGCAGCTCCTGCCGGATCCGCTCCCGTGTGGAGCGGGGCAGCGGGCGCCCGACGAGCAGTTCGGCGTTGGACCGGCCCAGCACCCAGGCGACGTACAGCAGCAGGAGGCCGATGCACAGGGAGGCGATCCCGTCCCAGACCCCGGATCCGGTGAGCTGCCCGCCGAGCAGGCCGCCCGCCGCGAGGGCCAGACCGATCAGCGCGGCCGAGTCCTCCATGACGACCGCTTTCACGGCGGTGTCGGGGGTGCGCCGCAGATAGTGCCGGAAGGGCACCTTCCGGCGGGCCGCCTCGCCGTGCGCCTGGCGCACGGCGGTGCGCAGCGAGAAGCCCTCCAGCAGGAAGGCGACCGCGAGCACGAGGTACGAGGCCAGGGGGTCGCCCAGTTCCTCCCCCTGGGTGAGGGTGTGGACGGCGTCGTAGAGGGAGAAGACGGCGCCGCCGACGAAGGTGGCGACGGCGGCGAGCAGCGCCCACAGGTACCGCTCGGCGCCGTAGCCGAGCGGGTGGTCCTCGTCGGCGGGTTTCCCGCTGCGTTTGAGCGCGGTGAGCAGCAGCACCTCGGTGACGGTGTCGGCGACCGAGTGCGCGGCCTCCGACAGCATCGCGCTGGATCCGCTGATCACCCCGGCGACCGCCTTGGCCAGCGCGACGCCGAGGTTGGCGAGGGCGGCGACGATCACCGTGAAGGTGCTCTCGCCGCCGCCGGTGTCCTGTTGTGAGGCTTTGCGTGCGGTGTCCGCCATGTCCCTCAGTGTTCCCGGGGAACGCGGACCACGCCCTCCTGGATCACCGAGATGGCCAGTCGGCCGTCCTGTGTGTAGATACGGGCCTGGCCGAGGCCCCGTCCGCCGTGCGCGGAGGGCGACTCCTGGTCGTACAGCAGCCACTCGTCGGCCCGGAACGGCCGGTGGAACCACATCGCGTGGTCCAGTGAGGCCCCGACGACGTCCCCGACCGCCCAGCCGCCGCGCCCGTGGGCGAGCAGCACCGAGTCGAGCAGCGTCATGTCGGACACGTAGGTGGCGAGGACGACGTGCAGGAGAGGATCGTCGCCGAGCTTGCCGTTGGTGCGGAACCACACCTGGGAGTGCGGTTCGCGCGGCTCGCCGAACCTGCCGTACGGCGGCTCGTCGACGTACCGCAGGTCGACCGCCTCGCGGGCCTCCCGGAACCGGTCCACGACCTCGGCCGGGAGGTGGCCGTAGCCGCGCAGGCGCTCGTCGGAGGTGGGCAGGGTCGCAGGGTCGGGGGCGGCCGGCGCGGGGGCCTGGTGGTCGAGCCCGTCCTCATGGGTCTGGAAGGACGCCGAGAGGTGGAAGATCGGCTGCCCGTGCTGGACGGCGACCACCCGGCGGGTGGTGAAGGAGCGGCCGTCGCGGATGCGGTCCACCGTGTAGACGATGGGCGCGCCCGGGTCGCCGGGGCGCAGGAAGTACGCGTGCAGCGAGTGCGCGTGCCGGTCCTCGGGGACCGTGCGCCCGGCGGCGACCAGCGCCTGCGCCGCGACCTGCCCGCCGAAGACGCGCGGGACGACCGCGAAGTGGGACCGGCCGCGGAAGATGTCCTGCTCGATCCGCTCGAGGTCGAGCAGATCGAGCAGGGACTGGAGTGCCTGGCTCATGGTTCCTTACAGGCCCATGTCCTTGGCGATGATCGTCTTCATGATCTCGCTGGTGCCGCCGTAGATGCGGTTGACTCGGTTGTCCGCGTACAGGCGGGCGATCGGGTACTCGTTCATGTAGCCGTAGCCGCCGTGCAGCTGCAGGCAGCGGTCGATGACGCGGTGGGCGACCTCGGTGCAGAACAGCTTGGCGGAGGCGGCCTCGGCGGGGGTCAGCTCGCCGGCGTCGAGCGCTTCGAGCGCCCGGTCGGCGACGGCTTCCGCCGCGTCCACCTCGGCCTGGCAGGCGGCCAGCTCGAACTTGGTGTTCTGGAAGTGGGCGACCGGCTTGCCGAAGACGGTGCGCTCCTGCACGTACTGCTTGGCGAACCGGACGGCGGCCTTGGCCTGCGCGTAGGCGCCGTAGGCGATGCCCCAGCGCTCGGAGGGCAGGTTGGCGCCGAGGTAGGAGAAGCCCTTGTTCTCCTCGCCGAGCAGGTCCTCGACGGGCACCTTGACGTCGACGAAGGCGAGCTCGGCGGTGTCGGAGGTCCTGAGCCCCAGCTTGTCGAGCTTGCGGCCCACCGAGTAGCCCTCGGACTTGGTGTCCACGGCGAACAGGGAGATCCCGTGGCGGCGGTCCTCGGCCGTGGCCGCGGCGGTACGGGCGCAGACGATGACCTTGTCGGCGTGCACACCGCCGGTGATGAAGGTCTTGGCGCCGTTGAGGACGTAGTGCGTCCCGTCCTCGCTCAGCCTGGCGGTGGTCTTCATGCCCGCGAGGTCGGAGCCGGTGCCGGGCTCGGTCATCGCGATGGCCCACATCTCCTCGCCGGAGACGAACTTGGGCAGGAACCGCTTCTTCTGCTCGTCGGTGGCGAGCATCTTGAGGTAGGGCAGTGCGAGCAGGACGTGCACGCCGGAGCCGCCGAAGGTGACGCCCGCGCGGGCGGTCTCCTCGGACTGGATGGCCTCGAACTTGTGCGTCTCGAGCCCCGCGCCGCCGTACTCCTCGGGCACGTTGATGCCGAAGAGGCCAAGCTCGGCGAGCTTGTAGTAGAACTCGCGGGGCACGATGCCCTGCGCGAACCACTCGTCGTACACCGGTACGACCTCAGCCTCGATGAAGGCGCGAAGGGTCTCCCGGAACGCCTCGTGATCCTCGTCGAACACCGTACGGCGCACGCCGCCACCACCCTTCCACGCGCCTGAACCGGCGCCGCTCTCGCGTACCTGGCTGCTCGCCGTCCGGGTTCCTCAATCGATGACTGCGGCCCGATGGCTAAGCGCTTGCTCATACAAACGTACCGACGAGTAGGCGCTCCGGTAAAGTCCCCGCATCAGTAACGCCGGTCACTGCACCCCGCCAGGGGTGTGGGAGTCGGCGGGGGCGGTGGGCGCTTGCGCCCCCGAGGGGCGCGGGGCTGTATCGACATGCGGCTCCTCCCCCAAGCTCTTGACGAGCAGGGGGACCCCCATCGGGGGCGCGACCAACCACGACGCACCCGCAGCCGCCCGACCAGGGCGACCCACCCACCCCTGAGGCGCCCCCGCTCAGCCCGCCGCAGGCGAACTCGCCGCGGCGAAGGCCCCCCGGGCCATCCGGTGCAGCAGCTCCGCCGTGGCCCCCCGCCCCGGCAGCGAGCCGGCCCGCCCCAGGTGCGGCGTGGAGTTCAGCAGCCCGAACACCGAGTGGACGGCCGACCGCGCGGCCGGCTCCGCGAGCTCCGGGTGCACCTCCCGCACCACCCCCACCCACAACTCCACGTACTGCCGCTGAAGCTGCCGCACCAGCTTGCGGTCGCTGTCCCGGAGGCGGTCCAGCTCCCGGTCGTGCAGAGTGATGAGCGGGCGGTCGTCGAGCGCGAAGTCGATGTGTCCCTCGATGAGGGAGTCGAGCACGGCCTCCGGGCCGCCCGGCCCCGCTCCCCCGTCCGCCTCCGCCAGCCGCCGCTTCGCCCCCGTCAGCAACTGCCCGCTGATACCGACCAGCAGCTCCGCGAGCATCGCGTCCTTGCCCGCGAAGTGCCGGTAGAGCCCCGGCCCGCTGATGCCCACCGCGGCGCCTATCTCGTCGACGCCGACGCCGTGGAAGCCACGTTCGGCGAAGAGCCGCGCGGCCTCCTTGAGGATCTGCTCGCGGCGGGTGGGGGCGTCGGTTCGCGTGGTCATGGGAACGATTCTAGACAGGGAGGTTAGCGGTCGTTAACCTGAAGGGAGTGGGTTAACGCTCATTAACACGTGAGGGGACCGCAGGATGCATCAGGCACCGGAGCTGACGAGCGCGGCCGACCCCGCGTCGGAGGCCTGGCGGGCCAACGAAGAGGCTCACCGCGCGCTCGCCGAGGAGCTGCGCGGAAAGCTCGCCGCCGCCCGGCTCGGCGGCGGCGAGAAGGCACGCGCGCGGCACACCGCGCGCGGAAAGCTGCTGCCGCGCGACCGCGTGGACACGCTGCTCGACCGCGGCTCGCCCTTCCTGGAGCTGGCGCCGCTGGCCGCCGACGGGATGTACGAGGGGCAGGCCCCGGCCGCCGGGGTGATCGCCGGGATCGGCAGGGTCAGCGGCCGTGAGTGCGTGATCGTCGCCAACGACGCCACCGTCAAGGGCGGGACGTACTACCCGATGACGGTGAAGAAGCACCTGCGCGCGCAGGAGGTGGCCCTGGAGAACCGCCTCCCGTGCCTGTACCTGGTCGACTCGGGCGGCGCCTTCCTGCCCCTGCAGGACGAGGTCTTCCCCGACCGTGAGCACTTCGGCCGGATCTTCTACAACCAGGCCCGCATGTCCGGCGCCGGCATCCCGCAGATCGCCGCCGTCCTCGGCTCCTGCACGGCCGGCGGGGCCTACGTCCCGGCGATGAGCGACGAGGCCGTGATCGTCCGCAACCAGGGCACGATCTTCCTGGGCGGGCCCCCGCTGGTGAAGGCGGCCACCGGCGAGGTCGTCACCGCCGAGGAGCTGGGCGGCGGCGAGGTGCACTCCCGCACCTCCGGCGTCACCGACCACCTCGCGGAGGACGACGCCCACGCCCTGCGGATCGTCCGCACGATCGTCTCCACCCTCCCCGCGCGCGGGGAACTGCCCTGGGAGGTCACCGGGGCCGTCGAGCCGAAGGTCGACCCCCACGGGCTCTACGGCGCCGTCCCGGCCGACCCCCGCACCCCCTACGACGTCCGCGAGATCATCGCGCGCGTGGTGGACGGCTCCCGCTTCGCCGAGTTCAAGGCCGAGTTCGGGCAGACCCTGGTCACCGGCTTCGCCCGGATCCACGGCCACCCGGTCGGGATCGTCGCCAACAACGGCATCCTGTTCTCCGAGTCCGCCCAGAAGGGCGCCCACTTCATCGAGCTGTGCGACCAGCGGGGCATCCCCCTGGTGTTCCTGCAGAACATCTCCGGCTTCATGGTGGGCAGGGACTACGAGGCCGGCGGCATCGCCAAGCACGGCGCCAAGATGGTCACGGCCGTCGCCTGCACACGCGTGCCCAAGCTGACGGTGGTCGTCGGCGGGTCGTACGGCGCGGGGAACTACTCCATGTGCGGCAGGGCGTACTCCCCCCGCTTCATGTGGATGTGGCCGAACGCCAAGATCTCGGTCATGGGCGGCGAGCAGGCCGCCTCCGTCCTCGCCACCGTCAAGCGCGACCAGCTCGAGGCCCGCGGGGAGCAGTGGCCCGTCGAGGACGAGGAGTCCTTCAAGGCGCCCATCCGCGCCCAGTACGAGCAGCAGGGCAACGCCTACTACGCCACCGCCCGACTCTGGGACGACGGCGTGATCGACCCGCTGGAAACCCGCCAGGTACTGGGCCTGGCCCTGACCGCGTGTGCCAACGCTCCGCTGGGCGACCCCCAGTTCGGCGTCTTCCGGATGTGAGGGGGAGCTCGTAGAGATGTTCGAAACAGTTCTGGTGGCCAACCGCGGCGAGATCGCCGTCCGCGTCATCCGCACCCTGCGCGCCCTCGGCGTGCGCTCGGTGGCCGTCTTCTCCGACGCCGACGCGGACGCCCGGCACGTCCGGGAGGCCGACACCGCGGTGCGGATCGGCCCGGCGCCCGCGGCCGAGAGCTACCTGTCCGTCGACCGGCTGCTGGAGGCCGCCGCCCGCACCGGCGCCCAGGCCGTCCACCCCGGGTACGGCTTCCTCGCGGAGAACGCCGGCTTCGCGCGCGCCTGCGAGGAGGCCGGGCTGGTCTTCATCGGCCCTCCCGCGGACGCGATCTCCCTCATGGGCGACAAGATCCGCGCCAAGGAGACGGTGAAGGCGGCCGGGGTTCCGGTGGTCCCCGGCTCCAGCGGCTCCGGGCTCACCGACGACGAGCTCGCCGACGCCGCCCGCGGGATCGGCATGCCGGTGCTGCTCAAGCCCTCCGCCGGAGGCGGCGGCAAGGGCATGCGGCTGGTGCGGGACGCCGAGCGGATCTCCGAGGAGATCGCCGCCGCCCGCCGCGAGGCCCGCGCCTCCTTCGGCGACGACACCCTGCTCGTCGAGCGCTGGATCGACCGGCCCCGGCACATCGAGATCCAGGTCCTGGCCGACGGCCACGGCAACGTCGTGCACCTGGGCGAGCGCGAGTGCTCCCTCCAGCGCCGCCACCAGAAGATCGTCGAGGAGGCGCCGAGCGTGCTCCTCGACGAGGAGACCCGGGCCTCGATGGGCGAGGCGGCGGTCCAGGCCGCCCGCTCCTGCGGCTACCGGGGCGCGGGCACGGTGGAGTTCATCGTGCCCGGCGGGGATCCGACGGCGTACTACTTCATGGAGATGAACACCCGCCTGCAGGTGGAGCACCCGGTCACCGAGCTGATCACCGGTGTGGACCTGGTGGAGTGGCAGCTGCGGGTGGCGGCGGGCGAGCCGCTGGCGTTCGCCCAGGAGGACGTCTCCCTCACCGGTCACGCCATCGAGGCCCGCCTGTGCGCCGAGGACCCCGCACGCGGGTTCCTGCCCTCGGGCGGCACCGTGCTGCGGCTGCGCGAGCCGCAGGGCGAAGGGGTGCGCACCGACTCCGGGCTGAGCGAGGGCACGGAGGTCGGCAGCCTGTACGACCCGATGCTGTCCAAGGTGATCGCCTACGGCCCCGACCGGGCCACCGCGCTCAGGAAACTCCGCGCGGCCCTCGCCCGCACGGTCACCCTGGGCGTGCAGACCAACGCCGGCTTCCTGCGCCGGCTGCTGGCCCACCCGGCCGTCGTGGCGGGCGAGCTGGACACCGGGCTGGTGGAGCGGGTGGTCGACGAGCTGGTCGCCACGGACGTGCCGGAGGAGGTCTACGAGGCCGCCGCCGCCGTACGGCTGGAGGCACTGCGGCCGAAGGGCGGGGGCTGGACCGACCCGTTCTCGGTGCCGAGCGGCTGGCGGCTGGGCGGGGAACCGAAGCCGATGGCGTTCCCGCTGCGGGTGCCGGGACTGGATCCCGTCACTCACCCGGTGCGCGGCACCCACGCGGTCACCGGCGACACGGTCTCGGTCACCCTGGACGGCGTCCGCCACACCTTCCACCGCGCCGCCGACTGGATCGGGCGCGACGGCGACGCCTGGCACGTGCGCGACCACGACCCGGTGGCCGCGTCCCTCGGCCGCGCGGCCCACTCCGGCGCCGACTCGCTCACCGCCCCCATGCCGGGCACGGTCACGGTGGTGAAGGTGGCCGTCGGCGACGAGGTGGCCGCGGGCCAGAGCCTGCTGGTGGTCGAGGCGATGAAGATGGAGCACGTCATCTCCGCCCCGCACGCCGGCACCGTCACCGCACTGGACGTCGCTCCGGGCGCGACGGTCGCCATGGACCAGGTGCTGGCGGTCATCGCGCCCGCGGAGACCGCACCGGAGGAGGAGACGGCATGAGCACCCCCGAACCCGGCCTGCCCATGGTCGTCCCGGCCCCCGACTTGCCCGCCCGGGTCAGGATCCACGAGGTCGGCCCGCGCGACGGGCTGCAGAACGAGAAGGCGACCGTGCCGACCGAGGTCAAGGCGGAGTTCATCCGCCGCCTCGCTGGCGCGGGCCTGAGGACGGTCGAGGCCACCAGCTTCGTCCACCCGAAGTGGGTGCCCCAACTGGCCGACGCGGAAGCACTGTTCCCGCAGGTCAAGGACCTGGAAGGGGTGCACCTGCCAGTCCTGGTGCCCAACCCGCGGGGCCTGGAGCGCGCGCTCGCCCTCGGAGCGGACCGCATCGCCGTGTTCGCCAGCGCCACCGAGTCCTTCGCCAAGGCCAACCTCAACCGCACGGTGGCGGAGTCCCTCGCGGTCTTCGAACCGGTCGTGGCCCGCGCGAAGGACGAGGGCGCCCACGTCCGCGGCTATGTCTCCATGTGCTTCGGCGACCCCTGGGAGGGCGCCGTCCCCCTCCACCAGGTCGTCGACGTGTGCCGGGCGCTGCTGGACATGGGCTGCGACGAGCTGAGCCTCGGGGACACGATCGGCGTGGCGACCCCCGGTCACGTACTCGCACTGCTGGCCGCACTGGGCGAGCGGCACGTGCCGGCCTCCGTGCTCGGCGTGCACTTCCACGACACCTACGGCCAGGCCCTCGCCAACACCCTGGCCGCGCTCCAGCACGGCGTCACCACCGTCGACGCCTCCGCGGGCGGCCTCGGCGGCTGCCCGTACGCCAAGTCCGCCACCGGCAACCTCGCCACCGAGGACCTGGTGTGGATGCTGCACGGCCTCGGCATCGACACCGGGGTCGACCTCGGCCGCCTCGTCGCCACGAGCGAGTGGATGGCCGACCGGCTGGGCCGTCCCAGCCCTTCCCGCACCCTCCGCGCCCTCTCCCACAAGGAGCAGTGATTCGACGATGAACCACCGTCTGACCCCCGAGCTGGAGGAACTCCGCCGCACCGTCGAGGAGTTCGCACACGACGTCGTGGCCCCCAAGATCGGCGACTTCTACGAGCGGCACGAGTTCCCGTACGAGATCGTGCGGGAGATGGGCCGGATGGGCCTGTTCGGGCTGCCGTTCCCGGAGGAGTACGGCGGCATGGGCGGCGACTACCTGGCCCTCGGCATCGCGCTGGAGGAGCTGGCCCGCGTCGACTCCTCGGTCGCCATCACCCTGGAGGCCGGGGTGTCGCTCGGCGCGATGCCGCTGCACCTGTTCGGCACCGAGGAGCAGAAGCGGCAGTGGCTGCCCAAGCTGTGCTCCGGCGAGATGCTGGGCGCCTTCGGCCTGACGGAGCCTGACGGCGGCTCGGACGCGGGGGCGACCCGTACGACGGCCCGCCTGGACCCGGACACGAACGAGTGGGTGATCAACGGCACCAAGTGCTTCATCACCAACTCGGGCACGGACATCACCGGCCTGGTGACGGTCACCGCGGTCACCGGCCGCAAGCCCGACGGCCGCCCGCTGATCTCCGCGATCATCGTCCCCTCGGGCACGCCCGGCTTCACGGTGGCGCCCGCCTACTCGAAGGTCGGCTGGAACGCCTCGGACACCCGTGAGCTGTCCTTCTCCGACGTCCGGGTGCCGGCGGCGAACCTGCTGGGCGAGGAGGGCCGCGGCTACGCGCAGTTCCTGCGGATCCTGGACGAGGGCCGGATCGCCATCGCGGCGCTGGCGACGGGGCTCGCCCAGGGCTGCGTGGACGAGTCGGTGAAGTACGCCAAGGAGCGCCACGCCTTCGGCAGGCCGATCGGCGCCAACCAGGCCATCCAGTTCAAGATCGCCGACATGGAGATGAAGGCCCACACGTCCCGCCTCGCCTGGCGTGACGCGGCCTACCGGCTGGTGGCGGGCGAACCCTTCAAGAAGGAGGCGGCCCTGGCCAAGCTCTATTCCTCCACGATCGCCGTCGACAACGCCCGTGACGCCACCCAGATCCACGGCGGCTACGGCTTCATGAACGAGTATCCGGTCGCCCGCATGTGGCGCGACTCCAAGATCCTGGAGATCGGCGAGGGCACGAGCGAGGTGCAGCGGATGCTGATCGCGAGGGAACTGGGCCTGACGGGCTGACACTCCCCGGGCGTGGGCGCGGCGACCCGCCCCCTGGACAGCAACTGAGGTTAGGCTAACCTACCTTCGAACCTGTCCGGCGGGCGCCCCGCCCCGTTCGAAAGCAGTCATACCCATGCCCAACGCCCGTACCACCACCCTCTCCCGCCGCGGCATCATCGCCGCGGGCGGCGCCCTCGGCCTCGGTGCCGTGCTCGCAGCCTGCGGCAGCGAGGACGCGAAAAACGGTGGGTCGGGCAACGGAACGGCCGCCGCCGGGTCCGGCCCCTGGTCCTTCGAGGACGACCGGGGGCAGAGCGTCAAGGCCGACCAGGTTCCGTCGAACATCGTGGCCTTCGTCGGCGTGGCCGCCGCGCTGTACGACTACGGCGTCCGGGTCAAAGGCGTCTTCGGCCCGACGACGACCAAGGACGGCAAGGCCGACGTACAGGCCGGCGACATGGACGTCAGCAAGGTGACGGTCCTCGGCAACGAGTGGGGCCAGTTCAGCATCGAGAAGTACGCGGCCCTCGCCCCCGACGCCCTGATCTCCACCATGTTCGACGACGCGGGCACCCTCTGGTACGTCCCGGAGGAGTCGAAGAAGAAGATCCTCGCCGTCGGCGCCCCCACCGTCGGCATCTCCGTCTACGACCGGCAGCTGACCGAGCCGCTGGAGCGCATGCTCGCGCTCGCGAAGTCCCTCGGCGCGGACGTCACCACCGACAGGGTCACGCGGGCGAAGAAGCGCTTCGAGGACGCGGCCGCCCGGCTGCGCGCCGCCGCCAAGGCCAAGCCGGACATCAAGGTGATGGCGGGCTCGGCCGCCCAGGACCTGTTCTACGTCTCCGGCACCAACCTCTCCGTCGACCTGGAGTACTTCAAGGCCCTCGGCGTGAACCTCGTCGAGCCCCCCGAGAGCGCCAAGAAGCAGGGCGGCGGCTGGTTCGAGTCGCTGAGCTGGGAGAACGCCGACAAGTACGCGGCGGACGTCATCATGATGGACAACCGCACCTCGGCCATCCAGCCCGCCGACATCACTCAGGCCACCTGGAAGAAGCTCCCCGCCGTCCAGGCCGGCCAGGTCGTCCCGCGCACCGCCGAGCCGGTTCTGTCCTACGACAAGTGCGCCCCGCTGCTGGAGGACCTGGCGAAGGCCATCGAGACGGCCGAGAAGGTCGCCTGAACCCTCTGCCGGGAGGGCCGCGCCGCGCGGTGGAGTGACACCGGCCGGAGGTGGGGCAGCGCCTCACCGGAGCCCAACTAAGGCTAGGCTAGCCTAAGTTGATGTCGCGCGGCTCCGCCCCTCAACGCGTCCCCACGGACGTCCCCACCCACCGGAGGACCCCCACATGCGCTCACACCTGCTCAATGACCTCACCGCGGAGCACTACCGCCGCTCCGTGAAAGAAGGAGTGGAGCGGGTGGCCGCCAGGCTCGCCGCCACCGACCGTCCGTTCACCGGGATCACGGCCGACGCCCTCGCCCCCCGCGTCGAGCGGATCGACCTCGACCGTCCGCTGAACGACACCACGGCGGCCCTCGACGAGCTGGAGGAGATCTACCTGCGGGACGCGGTCTACTTCCACCACCCCCGCTACGTCGCCCACCTCAACTGCCCGGTCGTCATCCCCGCGGTGCTCGGCGAGGCCGTCCTGTCCGCCGTCAACTCCTCCCTGGACACCTGGGACCAGTCGGCCGGCGGCACCCTGATCGAGCGCAGGCTCATCGACTGGACGGCCGCCCGCATCGGCCTCGGTCCCGCCGCCGACGGCGTGTTCACCTCCGGCGGCACCCAGTCCAATCTCCAGGCACTGCTGCTCGCCCGTGAGGAGGCCAAGACGGACTCCCCGGCCCGGCTGCGGATCCTCACCTCCGGGATCAGCCACTTCAGTGTGCGCAAGTCGGCCAAACTCCTGGGTCTGGGCCCCGAGTCGGTGGTCCCCGTCCCCGTCGACCACCACCAGCGGATGCGGACGGTCGCGCTCGCCCGCGAACTGGAGCGCTGCCGCCGCGAGGGCCTGGTCCCCATGGCCGTGGTCGCCACCGCCGGCACCACCGACTTCGGCTCCATCGACCCGCTGCCCGAGATCGCCGAACTGTGCGCGCGGTACGGCACCTGGCTGCACGTCGACGCGGCCTACGGCTGCGGCCTGCTGGTCTCCCCCACCCGCCGCCACCTGCTCACCGGCATCGAAAGCGCCGACTCGGTCACCGTCGACTACCACAAGTCCTTCTTCCAGCCGGTGAGTTCGTCCGCCCTGCTGGTCCGGGACACCTCCACCCTGCGGCACGCCACCTACCACGCGGACTACCTCAACCCGCGCCGTGCGGTCACCGAGCGCATCCCCAACCAGGTCGACAAGTCCCTCCAGACCACCCGCCGCTTCGACGCCCTCAAGCTGTGGATGACACTGCGCGTGATGGGCGCCGACGGGATCGGGCAGCTCTTCGACGAGGTGTGCGACCTGGCGGCCGAGGGCTTCCAGCTGCTCGCCGCCGACCCGCGCTTCGAGGTCGTCGCCGAGCCGGCCCTGTCGACCCTGGTCTTCCGCTGCCTCCCGGCCGCCGCCACCGACCCCGCCGAGATCGACCGCGCCAACCTCCACGCCCGCAAGGCCCTGTTCGCCTCCGGCGACGCCGTGGTCGCCGGCACCAAGGTCGCCGGCCGCCACTACCTGAAGTTCACCCTGCTCAACCCCGAGACCACGCCGGACGACCTCGCCGCCGTCCTCGACCTGATCACCGGCCACGCCGAGCAGTACCTGGGAGGGTCCCTTGACCGCGCGTCCTGAAGCCCCCACCGCCCCTTACGACTTCGTGGGAATCGGGCTCGGCCCCTTCAACCTCGGCCTCGCCTGCCTCACCGAGCCGATCACCGGACTCGACGGCGTCTTCCTGGAGTCCAAGCCCGACTTCGAGTGGCACTCGGGGATGTTCCTCGACGGCGCCCACCTGCAGACCCCGTTCCTGTCGGACCTGGTGACCCTCGCCGACCCGACGTCCCCGTATTCCTTCCTCAACTACCTGAAGGAGAAGGGCCGTCTGTACTCGTTCTACATCCGCGAGAACTTCTACCCCCTCCGGATCGAGTACGACGACTACTGCCGCTGGGCGGCGGCCCGGCTGAGCAGCGTCCGCTTCGGCACGACGGTCACCGAGGTGACGTACGACGAGACGGACGAGCTGTACGCCGTACGGACGCACACCGGGGCGACCTACCGCGCCCGCCGGCTGATCCTCGGCACCGGCACCCCTCCGCACCTCCCGGACGCCTGCCGCGGCCTGGGCGGCGACTTCCTCCACACCTCCCGCTACCGGGAGCACCGGGCACGGCTCCAGCGCAAGAAGTCGATCACACTGGTCGGCAGCGGCCAGTCCGCCGCCGAGATCTACCACGACCTGCTCGGCGAGATCGACGTCCACGGCTACCGCCTGAACTGGGTCACCCGCTCCCCGCGTTTCTTCCCGCTGGAGTACACCAAGCTCACTCTGGAGATGACCTCCCCGGAGTACGTCGACTACTACCACGCGCTGCCGGAGCCGACCCGCTACCGCCTCACCGAACAGCACAAGGGCCTGTTCAAGGGCATCGACGGGGACCTGATCGACGACATCTTCGACCTGCTCTACCGGAAGAACCTCACCGGCCCGGCCCCCACCCGCCTGCTCACCAACTCCACGCTCACCGAGGCGGCGTACGACGACGGCACGTACACCCTCACCTTCCGCCAGGAGGAGCAGGGCAAGGACTTCGAGCTGCGCAGCGAGGGTCTGGTCCTGGCGACCGGCTACCGGTACGCCGAACCGGAGTTCCTGCGGCCCATCCGCGACCGCCTGCGCCGCGACTCCCACGGCAACTTCGACATCGCCCGCAACTACGCCATCGACGTCACCGGCCGGGGCGTCTTCCTGCAGAACGCCGGCGTGCACACCCACAGCGTCACCAGCCCCGACCTGGGCATGGGCGCCTACCGCAACAGCTGCATCATCCGGGAGCTGCTCGGCACCGAGTACTACCCGGTCGAAAAGACGATCGCCTTCCAGGAGTTCGCTGTATGACGGCCTTCACGATCCGTCCGCTCGACCCGCTGCAGGACGCCGAGCTGCTGCACGGCTGGGTCACGCACCCCAAGGCCAGGTTCTGGATGATGCGGGACGCGAAGCCGGCGGACGTCGAGCGCGCCTACCTGGAGATCGCCGCCGACGAGCACCACCACGCGTTCCTCGGCCTGCACGACGGGGAGCCCGCCTTCCTGCTGGAGCGGTACGACCCCGCCCACCGGGAGCTGGCCGGACTGTACGAGCCCGAGCCGGGCGACGTCGGCATGCACTTCCTGGTCGCGCCCACCGACACACCCGTGCACGGGTTCTCCCGGGCCGTGATCACCGCCGTGATGGCCCACCTCTTCGAGGACCCGGCGACGAGAAGGGTGGTGGTCGAGCCCGACGTGCGCAACACGGCCGTGCACGCCCTGAACGAAGCCGTCGGCTTCGTGCCGGAGCGGGAGATCCGGAAGCCGGAGAAGACGGCGCTGCTCAGCTTCTGCACGCGGGAGCGGTTCGAGGAGGCGGTGCGCGCATGACCCTCGCCGACGCCGTGGCCCACCTCTCCCCCGAGCACTGGGAGACCGCCAACCGCCTGCTGATGCGCAAGGCCCTCGCCGAGTTCGCCCACGAGCGGCTGCTCACGCCCGAGCCGGACGGCGACCACTACGTCGTCCGCGCCGACGACGGCCTGACCCACTACCGCTTCACCGCCACCCGCCGCGCCCTCGACCACTGGCAGGTGGACCCGGAGTCCATCTCCCGCCACCGCGCGGACGCCGAACTCCCCCTGGCCGCCCTGGACTTCTTCATCGAGCTGAAGCGGACCCTGGGCCTGAGCGACGAGATCCTGCCGGTCTACCTGGAGGAGATCTCCTCCACCCTGGCGAGCACCTGCTACAAGCTCACCAAGCCGCGGGTGACCTCCGCCGAGCTCGCGGACAGCGGCTTCCAGGACATCGAGACCGGCATGACCGAGGGCCACCCCTGCTTCGTGGCCAACAACGGGCGGCTCGGCTTCGGCGTCCACGAGTACCTCTCCCACGCCCCCGAGACCGCGAGCCCCGTCCGGCTGGTGTGGCTGGCCGCGCACCGCTCACGGGCGGCCTTCACGGCGGGCGCCGGCATCGAGTACGAGGCGTTCCTGCGGGAGGAGTTGGGCGGGGCGACCGTCGAGCGGTTCGAGAAGCGGCTGCGCGAACAGGGCCTCGACCCCGCCGAATACCTGCTCGTCCCCGTCCACCCCTGGCAGTGGTGGAACAAGCTCACCGTCACCTTCGCCGCCGAGATCGCCCGCCGCCACCTGGTCTGTCTGGGCGAGGGCGACGACGAGTACCTGGCCCAGCAGTCCATACGGACCTTCTTCAACGCCTCCCACCCCGAGAAGCACTACGTCAAGACCGCCCTCTCCGTCCTCAACATGGGCTTCATGCGCGGGCTTTCGGCCGCCTACATGGAGGCCACCCCGGCCATCAACGACTGGCTCGCGCAGCTGATCGACAGCGACCCGGTGCTGAGGTCGACGGGCCTGACGATCATCCGCGAGCGGGCGGCGGTCGGCTACCGCCACCTGGAGTACGAGGCGGCCACGGACCGCTACTCGCCGTACCGGAAGATGCTGGCCGCGCTCTGGCGGGAGAGCCCGGTGCCCTCGCTGCGGGAGGGCGAGTCCCTGGCCACCATGGCATCCCTCCTCCATGTGGACCACGAGGGCGCGTCCTTCGCGGGCGCGCTGATCGAACGCTCCGGGCTGGCGCCCTCGGAGTGGCTGCGGCACTACCTGCGGGCCTACTTCACGCCTCTTCTCCACAGTTTCTACGCCTACGACCTGGTGTTCATGCCGCACGGAGAGAACGTGATCCTCGTCCTGGAGGACGGCGTGGTGCGGCGGGCGGTCCACAAGGACATCGCCGAGGAGATCGCGGTGCTGGACCCGGACGCCGCGCTGCCGCCCGAGGTGCGGCGGATCCGGGTGGAGGTCCCGGAGGACAGGAAGCTGCTGTCGATCCTCACGGACGTCTTCGACTGCTTCTTCCGCTTCCTGGCCGCGCAGCTCGCCACCGAGGGAGTCCTTCAGGAGGACGACTTCTGGCGGACGGTCGCCGAGGTGGTCCGCGCATACCAGGCGTCGGTGCCCGAACTCGCCGAGAAGTTCCGGCAGTACGACATGTTCGCCCCCGAGTTCGCGCTGAGCTGCCTCAACCGGCTCCAGCTGCGGAACAACCAGCAGATGGTGGACCTGGCGGACCCGTCGGGCGCGCTGCAGCTGGCCGGGAACCTGAAGAACCCCCTCGCGGAGTTCTGACCCGGACGGGCGGGCACCCCGGAGTACGGTCCTCCGGGGTGCCCGCCGGCACGTTCGTCCACTGGGCGCTCACCGGGCGCTCACTGAGCGGGCCAGGGCACCTGCGGCGACCGGTGGTACCCGATCCCCAGCGCGTCCCAGCGCGGCGCCTGGGCCGCGAGCCGCACCTTGTAGGTGTCCCAGTCGTGCGTGGCCGCCGGCGACCAGCCCAGCTCGGCGACGCCGGGCAGCCGGGGGAAGGCCATGGTGTCGATGTGGGCGGAGGTGGACAGGGTCTCCGACCACAGCGGGGCCTCGACACCGTGTACGGCGGACGCGGGCGCACCCGGCAGATAGCTGCCCGGGTCCCAGTCGTACGACCGCTGGACCTCGACGTACCCGGCCCAGGCCAGGCCCAGCGGGGTGTCCTTGGTGTACTTCATGTCCAGGTACACCCGGTCGGCCGGGGACAGGATCAGCCCGGTGCCGTTCTGCGCGGCCCGTGCGACCTGCGCCTTCTCCGCCGCGCTGGTGGAGTCCAGGCCCCAGTACTGGGCGAGGGCGCCCTTGGCGGGGGTGGCGCCGGTCAGCTGGTGCCAGCCGATGACCGTCTTGCCGTACTTGGCGACGATCGGCTGCACGCGGTCCATGAACTTCACGTAGTCGTCGTGACTCGTGGAGTGCGCCTCGTCACCGCCGATGTGCAGGTAGCGGCCGGGGGTGAGGGCGGCCAGCTCGCGGATCACGTCGTCCACGAAGTCGTAGGTGATCTCCTTGTGCACGCACAGCGAGCTGAAGCCGACCTTGGTGCCGGTGTAGAGCGGGGGCGCCACGCCGTCGCAGTTCAGCTCGGCGTAGGAGGCCAGGGCCGCGTTGGTGTGGCCGGGCATGTCGATCTCGGGGACGACCTCCAGGTGGCGGGAGGCGGCGTGGCGGACGATCTCCTTGTAGTCGGCCTTGGTGTAGTGGCCGCCCGGGCCGCCGCCGACCTGGGTGGAGCCGCCGTGGGTGGCCAGGCGCGGCCAGGAGTCGATGGCGATGCGCCAGCCCTGGTCGTCGCTGAGGTGCAGGTGCAGCTTGTTGATCTTGTAGAGGGCGAGTTCGTCGATGTAGCGCTTGACCTGCGCGACGGTGAAGAAGTGCCGGGAGACGTCGAGCATGGCGCCGCGGTACGCGTAGCGCGGGCTGTCCTGGATGGTGCCGCCCGCGACCAGCCACGGCCCCGGCTGCACGGACCTCTTCTCGACGGCGGCGGGCAGCAGCTGGCGCAGGGTCTGCACGCCGTGGAAGAGCCCGGCCGGCTCCCTGGCGGTGATGGTCACGCCCTCGGCCCCGCTGTCGAGGCGATAGCCCTCGGCGCCGAACGGACCCTTGTCCAGCCGCAGTCGGATGCCTCCCTGGCCGTGCGTGGTCACGGGCAGGCGGTAGCCGGTCGAGGGGCGCAGGATGTCCGCGAGGTACGCGCCGACCTGGCGGACCTCGCGGGAGTCGTCGACGCGGATGTGGGTGCCGGGGGTGACGCGGTACGGGGTTGTGCCGGCCTGCACGGAGGCGGGGGCGGGGACCACCTGGTCCAGGGGGGTCGCGGCCCGCTGGTGCCCCGCGTGGCCGGCAGGCGCGGCGCCCACGGCGAAAGCCCCGGTCGCCGCCACCAGCAGCAGCGAACCCAGGGCTCGGGTCATTCGGGTCGTACGGGGAGTCGTTCTGTGGTGCCGTCTCACATGCGCTCCCTTCGCTCGGCTCGGAGGCTCGGTGAACCCCGATGGTATGGACCAGTCTCTCGCGGCCGCGGTGAAACAGTCCCCCCGCGGCGGAAATCATCCGGAAGAACGACATGGGACGCGCGACGGCGACACCCTCGAGCGGAGGCAAGGACTCCACCGAAATCCTGCCCGAAATCGGGCAGGATTCTTGCGTGAGCGGCCTCCGTACTCCAAAATCCTCCGGGTGCACGACGAACTTGTTGATCACCTGGCGCGGTCCACGCCCCTGAACCGGGGCGAGGCGCTGCGGGTGGTCCAGGACGTGCTCGCCTACTTCGACGAGACGACCGAGGAGTTCGTCCGTCGCCGCCACCGCGAGCTGCAGGCCCAGGGCCTGGTGAACGCGGAGATCTTCGAACGGATCGGGGCGGAACTGAAATACCGCGCGGTGGCGCCGCCGGAGCTCTCCCTCCGGCAGCTGCGGCGGATCGTCTACGGCTGAGGAACACCTCCATATGTGCGGAATCGTCGGATACATCGGGAAGCGTGACGTCGCCCCGCTGCTCCTGGAGGGCCTGCAGCGCCTGGAGTACCGCGGCTACGACTCGGCGGGCATCGTCGTCACCTCCCCGAAGACGCCGGGCCTGAGAATGGTCAAGGCCAAGGGCCGGGTCCGGGACCTCCGGGCGAAGGTCCCGGCCCGCTTCAAGGGCACCACCGGCATCGCCCACACCCGCTGGGCCACCCACGGCGCCCCCTCCGACGTGAACGCCCACCCGCACATGTCGGCCGACGACAAGGTCGCCGTCGTGCACAACGGCATCATCGACAACGCCGCCGACCTGCGCCGCAAGCTGGAGGCGGACGGCGTGGAGTTCCTCTCCGAGACCGACACCGAGGTCCTCACCCACCTCATCGCCCGCTCCGAGGCCGAGACGCTGGAGGAGAAGGTCCGCCAGACCGTCCGCCTGGTCGAGGGCACCTACGGCATCGCCGTGCTGCACGCCGACTTCCCCGACCGGATCGTGGTCGCCCGCAACGGCTCGCCGGTCGTGCTCGGCATCGGCGAGAAGGAGATGTTCGTCGCCTCCGACGTCGCCGCGCTGGTCACCCACACCCGCCAGATAGTCACGCTCGGCGACGGCGAGATGGCCACCCTCACGGCCGACGACTTCCGTACGTACACCACCGAGGGCACCCGGACGACCGCCGAGCCGACCACCGTGGAGTGGGAGGCCGAGTCGTACGACACGGGCGGCCACGACACGTACATGCACAAGGAGATCCACGAGCAGGCCGAGGCCGTGGACCGGGTGCTGCGCGGCCGGATCGACGACCGGTTCGCCACCGTGCACCTCGGCGGCATCAACCTCGACATCCGCGAGGCGCGCGCGGTGCGCCGGGTGAAGATCCTGGGCTGCGGCACCTCGTACCACGCGGGCATGATCGGCGCCCAGATGATCGAGGAGCTGGCCCGTATCCCGGCCGACGCCGAGCCGGCCTCCGAGTTCCGGTACCGCAACGCGGTGGTGGACCCCGACACCCTGTACATCGCGGTCTCGCAGTCCGGTGAGACCTACGACGTGCTGGCGGCCGTGCAGGAGCTCAAGCGCAAGGGCGCGCGGGTGCTCGGCGTCGTCAACGTGGTCGGCTCCGCGATCGCCCGCGAGGCGGGCGGCGGCATCTACGTGCACGCCGGCCCCGAGGTGTGCGTGGTGTCCACCAAGTGCTTCACCAACACCTGCGTCGCCTTCGCGCTGCTGGCGCTGCACCTGGGCCGCATCCGCGACCTGTCGGTGCGCGACGGCAAGCGGATCATCGAGGGCCTGCGCAGGCTCCCGGCGCAGATCTCCGAGATCCTGAAGCAGGAGGAGGAGATCAAGGAGCTGGCGAAGAGTTGCGCCGACGCCCGCTCGATGCTCTTCATCGGCCGTGTCCGGGGCTACCCGGTGGCCCGTGAGGCCTCCCTGAAGCTCAAGGAGGTCTCCTACATCCACGCCGAGGCCTACCCGGCCTCCGAGCTCAAGCACGGCCCGCTGGCCCTGATCGAGCCCGCCCTGCCGACGGTGGCGATCGTGCCGGACGACGACCTGCTGGAGAAGAACCGCGCGGCCATGGAGGAGATCAAGGCCCGCAGCGGCAGGATCCTCGCCGTCGCCCACCAGGAGCAGGAGAAGGCCGACCGGACGGTCGTCGTCCCCAAGAACGAGGACGAACTGGACCCGATCCTCATGGGCATCCCCCTCCAACTCCTCGCCTACCACACGGCATTGGCCCTGGGCCGAGACATCGACAAGCCAAGGAACCTGGCCAAGTCGGTAACGGTGGAGTAAGACGCCCCAAAGGGGCGCGGGGCTGCATCGATATGCGGCTCCTCCCCCAAGCTCTTGACGAGCAGGGGAGACCCCCATCGCGGGCGCGACCAACCACAACGCGCCCGCACAGGCAGAACCAACCAGAACGCCCCCCCACGTGTGCCTCATCACGCAGGGGGGCGTCACCCCCTTCAGGGGATGACGACCACAGGCCGCTTCGCACGTTTGGCGAGCCGCCCGGCGACCGAGCCGAACAGCCGGCCGACGATTCCGTGCGTGGAGCCGACCACGATCGCGTCCGCCGCGTACTCCTTGCCGACCTCCTCGAGCTCGTGGCAGATGTCGCCGCCGCGCTCCACCAGGATCCACGGCACCTCCGCGAGGTAGTCCGCGCAGGCGAGTTCGAGCCCGAGGACCTCGGTGCGGTGGTCGGGGACGTCGACGAAGACGGGCGGCTCGCAGCCGGCCCACACCGTGGTGGGCAGCCGGTTGGCGACGTGCACGATGATCAGGCCCGAGTGGGTGCGCCGCGCCATGCCGACCGCGTAGGCGAGGGCGCGCTCGCTGGAGACGGAACCGTCGAAGCCGACGACGACACCGTGCTTGAACGCCGGATCACAGGGCCGGCGTGGCTCTTCCGCCGCCAGGGGATCGGCCGCCGTGGGGTCGGCGACCGGCCGCTTGCGGTTTGCGGATTCGAAGAATTCGTGACCGGCCATGGCTGTCTCGGCGATGTGATCCTTTGTCGGGGACGACAGTGTGCGGCGGAGTGGTGTCCGGGAATCGTCTTCCCGTCCCCATACCCCCAAGGGTACGGTCGCACGCCTCCTCAAGGCCCTGCGGTGTCCTGTGGGACCCGGCCCGTCCCGCACACTCTCCTTGGCGGTTCCTCGGAGCATGCACGAAGCGACGCCCGTAACGCAATGGTTGCTGCCTCGTACAGGCGGTTTGGACAGGGTTCACTCACCGGTGGCCGTGCACCTGCGGTACGGGCCGCCCGTCCGGCACGGGGTGTCGCCACGGCGCCGCGGAGTGACCGACCGGTCGGACGGGCGTTGAACCCGGGGAACCGCCGCCGTAGGGAGCACGCCGTGCCCGGACCCCGTACCGCCCCCGCCGTCCCCGCCTTTCCCGCCGTCCCCGAGCGCCGCCCGTCGGCCGGGAGGGGCGCGGAGGCCGCCGGCACGGTGGGCGACGGTGTGAGTGAGGTGATCCGCTGGTCCGCCTTCAGCTGCGTCGTCGTCCCGGTGGTCCTGCTCTGGTACGGCACCTCGCTCCCCGGCGCCACCGGCACCGCGCTGGGTCTCGCGGCCGTCACCGGGGTCTGCCGGATCCTGCTGCGCCAGTCGGAGCGCGGGGCGGCCCGGCTGCGCGGCGAGGAGCGCGCCCCGCACCGCGGCCGTCACCACAGAACCGGGACGGGTGCTCACCGGGGCGGTCGGCGCCCGGGCGGAGCGACACCGGTCGACTGACCGGTTTCCGCGCACACGAACGTATGTTTTCAGCCAACTTCCCGCACCCGTGCACCCCCCGGTCGAAGCACCCCCTACCCCCCGTTCGACCTGCACGGAAAGGGTCTCAGGGGCCCCGCGCACCCTATGCGGTTTGGCCACTGCGACAAGGCGCACTTCCCTGCACGCTCCCCGAGTGCAACGCTTCGTGATCGAATGCTTCACGCCAAGTTGCCATGTCGACAATCCGCCGGGTGGCGAACCGGTCACCGCGGCACGGCGTGACACAGTAGATTCGATCTTGACTGTCTTACGGCGGGGGACTCGTGCAGGACCGAGGGGAAACGTGCAGGAGCGACACAACCGAGGAGCCGCGACCACCGAGGGGGGCTTAGCAGGATGAGCCACGACTCCACTGCCGCGCCGGAAACCGCGGCCCGGAAGCTGTCGGGGCGACGCCGCAAGGAGATCGTCGCGGTGCTGCTGTTCGGCGGCGGCCCCATCTTCGAGAGTTCCATACCGCTGTCGGTGTTCGGGGTTGACCGCCAGGACGCCGGCGTGCCGCGCTACCGACTGCTGGTGTGCGGCGGCGAGGACGGCCCACTGCGGACCACGGGGGGCCTGGAACTCACCGCGCCACATGGACTGGAGGCGATCTCGCGCGCGGGCACGGTCGTCGTGCCGGCCTGGCGCTCGATCACCTCGCCGCCGCCTCAGGAGTCGCTCGACGCGCTGCGCCGGGCGCACGAGGAGGGCGCCCGCATCGTGGGCCTGTGCACCGGGGCCTTCGTGCTGGCCGCGGCCGGCCTGCTGGACGGCCGCCCGGCGACCACGCACTGGATGTACGCGCCGACGCTGGCCAAGCGCTATCCGTCGGTGCACGTCGATCCACGGGAGCTGTTCGTCGACGACGGCGACGTGCTGACGTCGGCGGGTACGGCCGCCGGAATCGACCTGTGCCTGCACATCGTGCGCGCGGACCACGGCCAGGAGGCGGCGGGCGCGCTGGCCCGGCGGCTGGTGGTCCCGCCCCGCCGGGGCGGAGGCCAGGAACGCTACCTGGACCGCTCTTTACCGGAGGAGATCGGCGCCGACCCGCTGGCCGAGGTCGTCGCCTGGGCGCTGGAGCATCTGCACGAGCAGTTCGACGTGGAGACGCTGGCGGCGCGGGCGTACATGAGCCGTCGTACGTTCGACCGCCGCTTCCGCTCGCTGACCGGCAGCGCGCCGCTGCAGTGGCTGATCACGCAGCGGGTGCTGCAGGCGCAGCGGCTGCTGGAGACGTCGGACTACTCGGTGGACGAGGTCGCGGGCCGCTGCGGCTTCCGCTCCCCGGTGGCGCTGCGCGGCCACTTCCGGCGGCAGCTGGGCGCGTCGCCGGCGGCCTACCGGGCGGCGTACCGGGCGCGGCGCCCGCAGACGGACCGCCCGCCGGACGCCGACACCCCCACG
>NZ_QFDQ01000017.1 GCF_003270085.1 Streptomyces triticisoli
GGCCCCGCCGCAGGGCCCGCCCGCGGATCGACCTGCGCCGGCTCGGCCGTGCCGCCCTGCTCGGCCCGGCCGCCCGCGACCGGCTGCCCGACGCCATCGGCCACGTGGCCGAGGTCCACCGCGCGTACTTCCCCGACGCCGACCTCGAACCGCTGCGCCGCGCCTACCTCCTGGCCGAGTCCTCCCACCGGGGCCAGATGCGCAAGAGCGGCGAGCCGTACATCACGCACCCCCTCGCGGTGACCCTCATCCTCGCCGAACTCGGCGCCGAGACCACCACGCTGACGGCGTCACTGCTGCACGACACCGTCGAGGACACCGACGTGACGCTGGATCAGGTCGGCGAGCAGTTCGGCGCGGAGGTGCGCTACCTCGTCGACGGCGTCACCAAGCTGGAGAAGGTCGACTACGGCGCCGCCGCCGAGCCCGAGACCTTCCGCAAGATGCTCGTCGCCACGGGCAACGACGTCCGCGTGATGTCGATCAAACTCGCCGACCGGCTGCACAACATGCGCACCCTCGGCGTCATGCGCCCGGAGAAACAGGCACGCATCGCGAAGGTCACCCGGGACGTGCTCATCCCGCTCGCCGAACGGCTCGGCGTGCAGGCCCTCAAGACCGAGCTGGAAGACCTCGTCTTCGCCGTCCTGCACCCCGAGGAGTACGCACACACACGCGTGCTGATCGCCGAGAACGCCGCGCGCCCGGACAACCCGCTCGCCGAGGTCGCCGAGCAGGTCCGCGGGGTGCTCCGCGAGGCCGATCTCACCGCCGAAGTCCTCATCAGGCCCCGGCACTTCGTCTCCGTGCACCGGGTCGCCCGCAAGCGCGGCCGGCTGCGCGGCTGCGACTTCGGGCGGCTGCTGGTGCTGGTGAACGAGGACGCCGACTGCTACGCGGTCCTCGGCGAGCTGCACACGTGCATGACGCCGGTCGTCTCGGAGTTCAAGGACTTCATCGCCGTACCCAAGTTCAACCTGTACCAGTCGCTGCACACGGCCGTCGCCCTCCCCCGGACCCGGACGGACTCGCCGGGGGAGACGTCCATGGACGGCCAGGTCGTCGAAGTCCTCATCCGCACCCACCAGATGCACAAGGTCGCCGAGGCCGGTGTCGTCGCGCTCGGCAACCCCTACGCCCCTCCTGCGGAGGAGCAGTCCACGAGCGACGGCGAGCGCGCCGACCCCACCCGGCCCGGCTGGCTCTCCCGCCTCCTCGAGTGGCAGCAGGCGGCACCCGACCCCGACACCTTCTGGTCCACGCTGCGCGAGGACCTCGCCCAGGACCGCGAGATCACCGTCTTCCGGCCCGACGGGGGAACGCTGGGCCTGCCCGAGGGAGCCACGTGCGTGGACGCCGCGTACGCCCAGTACGGCGAGGACGCGCACGCGTGCATGGGCGCCCGCGTCAACGGCCGCCTGGCGACGCTGAGCACCGTCCTGGAGGACGGCGACACCGTCCAGCTGCTCATGGGCCAGGACCCGGCCTCCGAACCCTCCAGACAGTGGCTGGACCACGCCCACACCCCGGCCGCCCGCATCGCCATCCAACGCCGGCTGGCCACGCGGCCGTCCCCCACCGAGGACGCCACTGCCGCGCCTGTTCCGGCGGTCCCGGCTTCGGGCACCGCGACGGACGCCGCTCCGGCCCCGGTCCGGGGCTCCGGTACGACCGCCGGCTCCGAGCCCCGCGGGGCGAGCGTCCTGGTCGTCGGCCAACCCCGCGTGAGCGCGCGGCTCGCGGGCTGCTGTACGCCCGTGCCGCCCGACGAGGTCACCGGATTCGCCGTCCGCGGGGGAGCGGTGACCGTGCACCGCGTGGAGTGTGCGGCGGTCGCGCGGATGAAGGACGCGGGGCGCGCGGAGATCGACGTGCACTGGGGAGACACCACCGCGTGCCGGGTCACGCTGCTCGCCGAATCGTTCGGCCGCCCCCATCTGCTGGCCGACCTCACCGAGGCGATCGCACTCGAGGGCGTCGAGATCATCTCGGCGACGGTGTCCCCGCCGACCCAGCAGCGCGTCCGCCACACGTACACCCTCCAACTCCCCGACGCCGCCGGTCTCCCGGCCCTGATGCGCGCGATGCGCAACGTCCCGGGCGTCTACGACGTGAGCCGCACCCAGCCCCAGCCGCCGGGGGACTGAACCGCACCCGCCCGTCCCCGCCCGCCTGCGCGCCCCCAACACCTCTTCCCACGGCCCTCGGTGCGGTCCGGAAGGACCCTTTCGGGTGGGTCGGGTGCGAGTCTGCGCCGTGCCGCGCACGGGCGCTGGTAGCGATGGTGCATGCCGCTCAGCCTTGGATCACGTGTCCCGCGTCGCCTGAAGGCGACCCTCCTCGCATCCGCCGTCTCCGTCTGCCTCGTCGCCGCAAGCGCCCCGCCCGCCCCCCTGGGCGTCGGCGACCGGCTCTTCCCGTACCTGGGCAACCCGGGGTACGACGTGTCGTCGTACGACCTGTCCTTCACCTATCCCGGCGACAACAGCAAGCCGCTGCGCGCCGTCACCACGATCGACGCGTGGACGACCAAGAGGCTGGACCGCGTGAACCTCGACTTCGCACACGGCAGGGTCGACTCCGTGGAGGTCGACGGCAGGAAGGCCGCGTTCACCACCGCCGGCGAGGACCTCGTGATCACCCCGAAGAACCCCCTGCCGCGCAGCAGTTGGACGCGGATCACCGTACGCCACACCAGTGACCCCGTGGCCGGGAAGAACCGCGACGGGGGCTGGGTGCGCACCGCGGACGGCCTCGCCATGGCCAACCAGGCCGACGCCGCGCACCTGGTGTTCCCGTGCAACGACCACCCGTCCGACAAGGCGATGTTCACCATCCACGTCACCGCGCCCAAGGGGTACACGGCCGTCGCCAACGGCCTGCCGGCCGGCGTCGCCCGGAACGGCGGGACGACCACGTGGACGTACCGCACCCAGCACCCCATGGCCACCGAGCTGACGCAGGTCTCCATCGGCCGCTCCACCGTGCTGCACCGCACCGGCCCGCACGGCCTGCCCGTGCGCGACGTCGTCCCCACCAAGGACCGCGAGGCGCTCGAGCCGTGGCTGGCCAGGACCCCCGACCAGATCGCCTGGATGGAGAGCAAGGTCGGCCCGTACCCCTTCGAGACGTACGGCGTGCTCGTGGCCGCCGCCGCCACCGGCTTCCAGCTCGAGACGCAGACCCTGTCCCTGTTCGAGAAGAAACTGTTCACCGACGCCGCCCACCCCAAGTGGTACGTCGAGTCGGTCATGGTGCACGAGCTGTCCCACCAGTGGTTCGGCGACAGCGTGAGCCCGCGCACCTGGTCCGACCTGTGGCTCAACGAGGGGCACGCCACCTGGTACGAGGCCCTGTACGCCGAGGAGAAGGCGAACCGGCCGATGGAGGCCCGTATGAAGGCCGCCTACGGCGCCTCCGACCGCTGGCGTGAGGCCGGCGGACCGCCCGCGCTGCCCAAGCCGCCGAAGCCCGGCCAGAAGATCGGCATCTTCCGTGCGAACGTCTACGATGGCGCCGCGCTCGTCCTGTACGCGCTGCGTCAGGAGATCGGCAAGCCGGCCTTCGAGCGCCTGGAGCGCACCTGGGTGCGCTCCCACCGGGACGGCGACGCGACCACGGCCGACTTCCAGCGCCTGGCCTCGGACATCGCCGGACGCGATCTGAGCGGCTTCTTCAAGGCCTGGCTGTACGGCGAGAAGACCCCGCCGATGCCCGGCCACCCCGACTGGAGGTCCGCGTCGCCGTCGAAGGCGGCGAGGAAATAACGCCGTGACGGGGCGGCCCGTGCCGTGCGACCATCTTCAGGACGGCACGGCACGGGACAGGGGAATCTTCCCGGGTACTCGTGCGTTGTGACCGGTGACGGAATCTCCCACGACGTAAGGACCCAATGACCTCCTCTTCTTCCTCTTCCCAGACGTTTCAGGCGTCCCAGGCCGGCAAGCGCCTGGCGCGCACCTACCCCGAAGGTCTCCGGGCCGATGCCCTGATGGAAGAGGACGTCGCCTGGGGCCACGAGTTCGACGGAGAGCGGGACGGCGACCAGTCCGACCGCTTCGACCGCGCGGCCCTGCGCCGTGTCGCGGGACTCTCCACCGAGCTCGAGGACGTCACCGAGGTCGAGTACCGGCAGCTCCGCCTGGAGCGGGTCGTGCTCGTCGGTGTCTGGACCTCGGGGACCGTGCAGGACGCGGAGAACTCGCTCGCCGAGCTCGCCGCCCTCGCGGAGACCGCGGGCGCGGTCGTGCTCGACGGCGTGATCCAGCGCCGCGACAAGCCCGACGCGGCCACCTACATCGGCTCCGGCAAGGCCGACGAACTGCGCGACATCGTCCTGCAGACGGCCGCGGACACCATCATCTGCGACGGTGAGCTCAGCCCGGGCCAGCTGGTCCAGCTCGAGGACGTCGTCAAGGCCAAGGTCATCGACCGTACGGCCCTGATCCTGGACATCTTCGCCCAGCACGCCAAGTCCCGCGAGGGCAAGGCACAGGTCGCGCTCGCGCAGATGCAGTACATGCTGCCGAGGCTGCGCGGCTGGGGTCAGTCGCTGTCCCGGCAGATGGGCGGCGGCAGCGGCGGCATCGCCACGCGTGGCCCCGGTGAGACCAAGATCGAGACGGACCGGCGGCGGATCCGCGAGAAGATGGCGAAGATGCGCCGGGAGATCGCGCACATGAAGACCGGCCGCCAGATCAAGCGCCAGGAGCGGCGCCGCAACAGGGTGCCCTCCGTCGCCATCGCCGGCTACACCAACGCCGGCAAGTCCTCGCTGCTCAACCGTCTCACCGGCGCGGGCGTCCTGGTCGAGAACGCGCTGTTCGCGACCCTGGACCCGACCGTGCGCCGGGCCGAGACCCCGACCGGCCGGATCTACACGCTGGCCGACACCGTCGGTTTCGTCCGGCATCTGCCGCACCACCTGGTCGAGGCGTTCCGCTCCACCATGGAGGAGGTCGGCGACTCCGACCTGATCCTGCACGTGGTCGACGGCTCCCACCCCGCCCCGGAGGAGCAGCTGGCCGCCGTGCGCGAGGTGATCAAGGACGTCGGCGCCACCGACGTACCCGAGATCGTCGTGATCAACAAGGCGGACGCGGCGGATCCGCTGGTGCTCCAGCGGCTGCTGCGGATCGAGAAGCACTCGATCGCGGTCTCGGCCCGCACGGGGCGGGGCATCCCCGAACTGCTGGCCCTGATCGACAGCGAGCTGCCCCGGCCGGCCGTCGAGCTCGAGGCACTTGTGCCGTACACCCACGGCAAGCTGATCGCCCGCGCCCACACCGAGGGCGAGGTGATCTCCGAGGAGCACACCGCGGAGGGCACCCTGCTCAAGGCCAGGGTGCACGAGGAGCTCGCGGCGGAACTGGCACCCTACGTGCCGGCCCCCGCGCTCTGATCCACAGCTCCACACGTTCGAGGGCCCGCCCCCTGTCCAGGGGACGGGCCCTCGGCGTGCGCCGTGTCACCGGCCGCCGTACGTCCTGCTCATGCTCTCGCCGGGCGCGGCGGTCACTGCCCGGCGAACTTCTTGCTGACCGCGTCGTACGCGCCCTTGGCCACCTCGCCCAGCCGCGGCCCCGCCAGCCAGCCCGCCGTCACCGGGCCGATCGAGGTGTTGGAGACCAGGGCGGGCTTGCCGTCCGAGCCCGTCGCGACCCAGCCGCCGCCGGAGGAGCCGCCGGTCATGGTGCAGCCGATGCGGTACATGGTCGGGTCCGAGGCGCTCAGCGACAGCCGGCCCGGCTTGTCCTGGCACTGGTACAGCCGCTGGCCGTCGTACGGCGCCGCCGCCGGGTAGCCGGTCGCGGTGACGCTGTCCACCCGCGGCACGGCCGGGGCGTCGAAGTCGACGGGCAGCGCCGCGCCGACGGTTTCCTCCAGCGACTTGCCGCTGCCGCCCTTCTCGGGCGTGACGTGGATGACGGCGAAGTCGTACGCGGCACCCTGGCCGCCGGTCGAGCCGCCCTGCCCGATCCACTGCTGGGAGGTCTGCGCCCAGTCGCCCCACCACACGCCGTACGGGGCGACCTCGTCCTTGGTGGCGTTCTGCAGCTGGGCGGAGCTTCTGCCCGCGTCGTTGTACGACGGCACGAAGGCGATGTTGCGGTACCAGCCGCCCTTCTTGCCCGCGTGCACGCAGTGGCCGGCCGTCCACACGAGGTTGGACCTGCCGGGGCGGGCCGGATCCTGGACGACCGTCGCCGAGCAGACCATGCTGCCCTCGGGGGAGTCGAAGAACACCTTGCCCGCCGTCGCCGCGTTCGCGTGGTACGTCGGCGGGACCGCCCGCGCCCTCACCGGTGCGGGAGCCGGGTCGGTGACGCCCTGGTCACCGGAGAGGTCGTTGTCGTCGACGCCCCTGTCCGGGTCCTCGGCCCGGCGCATGCGGTCCGGGTCCCACAGGTCCTTGATGATCGGGTTGATGAAGTCGCCCGCCTCGCGCAGCCAGTCGTCCTTGTTCCAGTCCTTCCAGGCGCCGTTCCTCCACTTGTCGATGTCGATCCCGCGCTCCTCGAGCTTCCGCCGGATGTCGTCCGGGACCCTGATCCTGCCGTCGCCGGGTCCGCCGTCGTCGCCGGGGGTCACGGAGGCCGCGGGCCGGCCGTCCGCACGGGCGTCCCCCGAGTCGCAGCCGGTGGCGGTGAGCGCCAGCGCCGAGGCCAGAGCGACGGCGGTCAGCACGGGGGAGGCGGTGCGGCGGGCGCCTGCCCCTCGGCGAGCGGTGAAGGACGGGCGTATGTGTCGCATGCTCTGACTCCCCCTGAAATGAACGTACTTGAAGCTTGCCGCCATGCTCTCGCGTTGACCCCGGGCCGAGTTCACACGTTTCTCACGGCGGGCTGGAACGGCACCACACACTATGCGGTCGCGGTCCGGTACGGCCGACGGTACGGCAACGGTTTCGCTACGAGCTTGCCGGTGATGTCAACCACTGAGAGCGAGCAACGGCGTTGACATCAGCAGCCCCTGAGCCCCCGGCTCCCGGACGGTCCGACGAGGTCCGCGCGCCCGCCGAGAACTGTCCGAACCGACACCTAAGAGACCACAACTCGCCCATCCCGGTGGTTTTCGCCCTAAAGTGGTGTGTCGGTATGGCTCCGGGGTTACAGCAGCTGTATGAGATCTGCGCAACGCATTCCCCCTCTGCGTTCGCTGGCCGTGGCCTGCGCCCTGAGCGGCTCAGCTCTGCTGCTGACAGCCTGTGCGAACACGGAAACGGCCAGTTCGAATGCTGCCGCGGCGGCCCCGACCAGCCCGGCCCCCGCCTCTCCTCCCGCCGAATCCCCCACCCCCTCGCTGAGCGAGGACCAGGCCGAGCGCAAGGACCTCGTCTCCAAAGCGAAGGTGACCTGGAACAAGGCAGCCGACACCGCCGTCAAGGAAATCCCCGACAGCAAGCTCGTCGATCTCGAACTGAAAGGCACTCCTCGCCATATGACCGCCTCACCGGGCACGGCCGGCACGGGCACGCCGGCTCCGGCTCCCTCGCCGGGCGCCCCGGAGTGGGAGGCCAAGGTCGCCGCCGCCGACGGCACCGTGCACCAGGTCGACATCGACGCGGTCGGCGGAAAGGTCCTCCGCAGCCAAGTCGAAGCGGACCAGGACGCGGACGACAAGCGCAAGGTCGCCGACCGGCTGAGCAAGGCCCGCCAGACACCGGAGCAGGCCGTCAAGGCGGCTACCGACAGGGCCAAGGGCACGGTCACCGGTCTCGAACTCGACGAGACCGACAACCAGCAGCTCGTCTGGTCCGTCGACGTCGTCAACACCGACAACTGGCACAAGACGACCGTCGACGTCGACGCCGCCAACGGCAAGGTCGTGCGCGAGCACACCGACCGCGACTGAGCGCCGACGCAGCCCGCCCGGCACCCACCGCCGGGCGGCCCGTCCTCCTCTGCCTCCCCTCCACGGTCGATGACCACAGCAGCCTCGCCACGGCGAAGGCCGCCCCGACGGGAAGGCCGCCGTCCGCGCGGCCTTCCCGCGGTGGACGGCAGTCTTCTCCGCCCCTGCCGCCCACCTGGGGACGGGCCGGAGCGGCAACGGTCCGCCACTGCAACGATCTTGAGTCTGCCCGTAACCGCGCGGTCGGTCCGGGGTTGTAGCGGTGGGGGACCCGCTGCCTGCGTCCGGGGCTCCTGTGCCGCGGGCGGCGACACGCCCCGACAGCGGGAGGCCGGCGCCTTGGATCAGTGGGTCGCCGGCGCCTTGGGACAGCGGGAGGACAAGGAGCCGTGACCGTGACGGATTCTGCGCCCGGAGGCTGCGCGACCGCGGGGGCGCGCGCCGCGCACGAGGGGATTCTGCGGCGCCAGTCGGCGCGCGAGTCGGCGGCGCGCACCTATGCGCGGGCCCTGCCGATCGTGCCGGTGCGGGCCCGCGGGCTCACCATCGAGGGTGCGGACGGCCGCCGCTACCTTGACTGCCTCTCGGGAGCCGGCACCCTCGCCCTCGGACACAACCACCCCGTCGTCCTGGAGGCCGTCCGCAAGGTCCTCGACTCGGGCGCGCCCCTGCACGCCCTCGACCTGGCCACACCGGTCAAGGACGCCTTCGTCACCGAGCTGTTCCGCACCCTGCCGTCCGGGCTCGCCGACCACGCGCGCGTGCAGTTCTGCGGCCCGGCCGGTACGGACGCGGTGGAGGCCGCCCTCAAGCTCGTCCGGGCCGCCACCGGCCGCAGGACCATCGTGGCCTTCGCCGGCGCCTACCACGGGATGACCGCGGGAGCACTCGACGCCTCGGGGCACGCCGCCGACGTACGGGTCGCGCGCCTGCCCTACCCGCAGGACTACCGCTGCCCCTTCGGCGTCGGCGGCGCCCGCGGAGCCGAACTCGCCGCCCGCTGGACCGAGTCCGTGCTGGACGACCCCAAGTCGGGAGTGCCGCTGCCCGCCGGGATGATCCTCGAACCCGTACAGGGCGAGGGCGGGGTGATTCCCGCGCCCGACCACTGGATGCGGCGCATGCGGCAGCTCACCGCGGAACGGTCCGTCCCGCTGATCGCCGACGAGATCCAGACGGGGGTCGGGCGCACGGGCACCTTCTGGGCGGTGGAACACAGCGGCGTGACACCGGATGTGATGGTGCTGTCCAAGGCCATCGGCGGCAGCCTGCCGCTGGCCGTCGTGATCTACCGCGACGACCTCGACGTCTGGGGTCCCGGGGCCCACGCGGGAACCTTCCGCGGCAACCAACTCGCCATGGCCGCGGGCACCGCCACCCTGGCCCACGTCCGCGAGAACCGCCTCGCCGAGCGCGCGGCGACCCTCGGCTCCCACATGCTGTCCCAACTCCGCGACCTGGCCCGTCACTTCCCCTGCATCGGCGAGGTGCGCGGACGAGGCCTGATGATCGGCCTCGAACTGGTGAACCCGGAGGAGGAGCCGAAGCGGGACGGTGACGGGGAGACGGGGACGGTGCCGGCGGAAGACGGCGCGGTGGTGCCCGGGGGTCCTCCGCTGCCGTATCCGCCGGAGCCGACAGAACCCGCAGCCCCCGGCCGGGGCGCCACGGGAGCGGCGGCGGCCCGCTCCCGCGAGCCTCGCCCCGCCGCCCCCGAACTCGCCGCCGCCGTACAACGCGAATGCCTGCGGCGTGGCCTGATCGTCGAACTCGGTGGCCGTCACGCCAGTGTCGTACGGCTCCTTCCCCCGCTGACGATCACCGACGAGCAGGCCGCCGCGGTGCTCGACCGGCTGGCCGACGCGGTGGACGCGGCGGCCCGCGGCCACGTCGGCCGAAGCGGCGGGGAACGCGGCCCGCGCCAGGGGCAACCGCGACCCGCCGGAGCCGCTGAGGGGGCGGGGTAGCGCACGGCGCTCGCGACGACTGAGCGGATGCGCCGGGGCGGGCGGCTTCGAGGGACTGCCGGCACCCGCCCCCACCGGCCTGACCCGGTGCGAGCCGCCGAGCCGACGCATCGGCACATCGCCGCCTCACCCCGCCGTACCCCGACGACCTGAACCACCCCCACGAGGAGCCGTCTTGAACGTCATCCCCGCACCCCACGGCCTCTCCCAGCCCCACGACGCCACCGAGACCGTCCCCCACCAGCCGAGAAGGACCTCGCCCGCCCAGCGCCAGGACGCTCCCGCGGATCCCCTGGAGCATCCCGACCCTCTGGAGCACCCCGACCCTCTGGAGCACCCTGACCCCCACACCGCCGCCCAGGCCGCGACCGTGGAGAACCTCCTGCGCTGCTGGGTGCGCGAGACCGGCAGACCGGACCCCGGCAACGGCCCTCTCGTCGTCCCCCTCCCGGCCAGCGGTACGGCCCTGCTCGTTCCGGTCCGCCACTGGTCCCCGACGGGCTGGCACCGCTTCGGCCTCCCGTACCTGGCCGACGCCCCGCAGGACGCCCCGCCGGCCGACGCCGCCACCGTCGCCGCCCTGCTCGTCCGGGAAGCACCCCTCGCCCGGGAAACCCCCACCGGCGCGGGTGCCGACGCCGTCGACCTCGTCGCCCGTGTCGCCGATTCCGTCCGCCGCACCGCCCTCTTCCTCAGCGACCGCCGGCACCGTCCCGCGGAGGGCCCCGACCTCTTCCTCTCCGCGGAACAGGCCCTCCTTCTCGGACACCCGCTGCATCCGACCCCGAAGAGCCGAGAGGGCCTGTCGGAAGCCGAAATCCACCCCTACTCGCCCGAACTGCGGGGTTCCTTCCCGCTGCACTGGATGGCGGTGGCCCACTCCGTACTCGCCACCGACTCCGCCTGGACCGAGCGCGGCCGGCCCCTACCCGCCGAACGGCTCACGGCTCGGCTCGCCGGTGCGGGACTGCCACTGCCCGACGGGTACGCCGCCCTGCCGCTGCACCCGTGGCAGGCGCGGGAGGTACGGCACCGCGCGGGCACGGCGGCGCTGCTGGACGCGGGACTCCTCCGTGACCTGGGCCCCCACGGCCCTGCCTGGCACCCCACCTCCTCCGTACGCACCGTCCACCGCACCGGCGCCCCCGCCATGCTCAAACTGTCGCTGGGCCTGCGCATCACCAACTCCCGCCGTGAGAACCTCCGCAAGGAACTGCACCGCGGTGTCGAGGTCCACCGCCTGCTGCGCAGCGGCCTCGCCCAGCGGTGGCGTGAGGCGCACCCCGGCTTCGACATCGTCCGCGACCCGGCCTGGCTGGCCGTCGATGACCAGGACGGATCCCCGGTGCCCGGGCTGGACGTGATGATCCGGCACAACCCGTTCAGCCCGTCGGACGACGTCTCCTGCGTCGCCTCACTCGTGGCACCCCGGCCGTACCCCCGAACCGGCGCGGCCGTGGCCATGCGGTCCCGCCTGGCCGAGGTCGTCGCACGCCTCACCGCCCGCACCGGGCGCCCCCGGGGAGCCGTCGCCGCCGAGTGGTTCCTGCGCTACCTCGAACAGGTGGTCCGCCCCGTGCTGTGGCTGGACGGAGAAGCCGGAGTCGCCCTGGAGGCCCGGGGGCGCCGAGTGGTTCCTGCGCTACCTCGAACAGGTGGTCCGCCCCGTGCTGTGGCTGGACGGAGAAGCCGGAGTCGCCCTGGAGGCCCACCAGCAGAACACGCTCCTCCTGCTGGACGTCGACGGCTGGCCCGCGGGCGGCCGCTACCGCGACAACCAGGGCTACTACTTCCGCGCCTCCCGGCACGCGGAACTCGACGCCCGGCTGCCCGGGATCGGCGGGCGCAGCGACACCTTCGTCCCCGACGACGTCACCGACGAACGCTTCGCCTACTACCTCGCCGTCAACAACGTCTTCGGCCTCATCGGCGCCTTCGGCTCCGGGCGGCTCGCCGACGAACGGCTGCTGCTGGCCGCCTTCCGCCGCTTCCTCGGCGCTGCCGCCTCCGGACCCGCACGCACGCGCTCCACCCTGCCGGCCCGGCTGCTCGACTCCCCGGCCCTGCGCTGCAAGGCCAACCTGCTGACCCGGCTGCACGGTCTGGACGAACTCGTCGGCCCGGTCGACACCCAGTCCGTCTACGTCACCATCGCCAACCCCCTGCACCTGTGACCCGCACACCGACTCCCGTCTCCCGCAGACCCGTTTTCCGAGAGGAGCGCGCCATGCCTCCCACCGACGCCGACGCCGCCACCGGGCACGCCCCCACCACCGCTGCCGGTCCCCAGCCGGCCAAGGCGGACACCGACGGCGAGGACACGCTCGACCTGCGGCTGCCCGACGACTTCGGCGCACTCTTCGCGGAGGTCACCGAAACCGGCACCGCCGCCAGGGCCGACCTTCTCGGCGGCGTCGGCGACTGGGGCGCCACCGCCACACCCGTCGGTGCCTTCCAGCTGCTCCCGGTCCGGGTCGAGCGGGACCTGCCGGTGATCAGCCGTTGGATGAACGATCCCACCGTCGCGGAGTTCTGGCAGCTCGCGGGAGACCAGGGCGTGACCGAGGCCCACCTGCTCGCGCAACTCGACGGCGACGGACGCAGCGTCCCCTGTATCGGCCTGCTGGAGGGCAGGCCGATGAGCTACTGGGAGATCTACCGGGCCGATCTCGATCCGCTGGCCCGCCACTACCCGGCCCGGCCGCACGACACCGGTGTCCACCTCCTGATCGGCAGCGTCGCCGACCGCGGGCGAGGGCTCGGCAGGGCCCTGCTCAGAGCCGTGGCCGACCTGGTACTCGACCGGCGCCTCACCTGTGCCCGCGTCGTGGCGGAACCCGACCTTCGCAACGCGCCCTCCGTGGCCGCTTTCCTGAGCGCCGGTTTCCGGTTCGCCGCCGAGGTCGACCTGCCCGCCAAGCGGGCCGCCCTCATGATCCGGGACCGGTCCTTGCGTGAGGTGCTGTGACAGCGGACCGAGACGTACTCAGCGCCCGGATCCCCGCCTTGACCGCACGTCTGTCAGTGCCGGGCCGTAGGGTGGTCGCGCTATGACGAAGCCCTCCCTCCCCGAACTCCTGCACGCCGCCGTCACAGCCGTCGGCGGTACGGAGCGCCCCGGCCAGGTGACCATGGCCCAAGCCGTCGCGGACGCGATCGACGACGGCTCGCACCTGCTGGTCCAGGCCGGCACCGGCACCGGAAAGTCCCTCGGCTACCTCGTACCCGCGCTCGCCCACGGGGAGAGAGTGGTGGTGGCCACCGCCACCCTCGCCCTGCAGCGCCAGCTCGTGGAGCGCGACCTGCCGCGCACGGTCGACGCCCTGCACCCGCTGCTGCGCCGCCGCCCGGAGTTCGCGATGCTCAAGGGCCGGTCGAACTATCTGTGTCTGCACCGCCTGCACGAGGGCATGCCGCAGGACGAGGAGGAGGGGCTCTTCGACCAGTTCGAGGCGGCCGCGCCCACCAGCAAGCTGGGCCAGGACCTGCTGCGGCTGCGCGACTGGGCCGACGAGACCGAGACCGGCGACCGCGACGACCTCACTCCCGGCGTGTCCGACCGGGCCTGGGCGCAGGTGTCGGTCTCGTCCCGGGAGTGCCTGGGCGCCTCGAAGTGCCCCTACGGCGCCGAGTGCTTCGCCGAGATGGCCCGTGAACACGCCAAGCTCTCCGAGGTCGTCGTCACCAACCACGCGCTGCTCGCGATCGACGCCATCGAGGGCGCGCCGGTCCTGCCGCAGCACGAGGTGCTCATCGTCGACGAGGCCCACGAGCTGGTCTCCCGGGTGACGGGCGTGGCCACCGGCGAGCTCACGCCCGGCCAGGTCAACCGTGCGGTGCGCCGTGCCGCGAAGCTGGTCGACGAGAAGGCCGCCGACCAGTTGCAGACCGCCGCCGAGGGCTTTGAGCGGCTGATGGAGCTCGCCCTGCCCGGCCGGCTGGAGGAGATCCCCGAGGATCTCGGCTACGCGCTGCTGGCGCTGCGGGACGCCTCCCGCAACGTCATCTCGGCGCTCGGCGCGACCCGTGACAAGTCCGTCCAGGACGAGGACGCCGTCCGCAAACAGGCGCTGGCCTCCGTGGAGAACGTGCACGGCGTGGCCGAGCGCATCAGCAACGGCTCCGAGTGGGACGTCGTCTGGTACGAGCGCCACGAGCCCCGCGGCGGAGCCGCATATCGACACAGCGGAGCCTCCCTGCGCGTCGCCCCCATGTCCGTGTCGGGCCTGCTGCGCGAGAAGCTCTTCGCGGACCGGTCCGTCGTCCTGGCCTCCGCGACCCTCAAGCTCGGCGGCGACTTCAACGGGGTCGGCGCCTCCCTCGGCCTGGCTCCGGAGGGCACGGAGGGCGACGACGTACCGCAGTGGAAGGGCATCGACGTCGGCTCGCCGTTCGACTACCGCAAGCAGGGCATCCTGTACGTCGCCAAGCACTTGGCGCGCCCCGCGCGGGACGGCGACCGGGGGGACATGCTGGACGAGCTGACGGAGCTCGTCCAGGCGGCGGGCGGGCGCACGCTCGGTCTGTTCTCCTCCATGCGGGCCGCCCAGCTCGCCGCGGAGGAGCTGCGCACCAGGATCCCCGAATTCCCGATCCTGCTCCAGGGCGAGGAGACGCTGGGCGAGCTGATCAAGAACTTCGCGGCGGATCCGCGGACCTGTCTGTTCGGCACGCTGTCCCTCTGGCAGGGCGTCGATGTCCCCGGGCCCAGCTGCCAGCTGGTCGTCATGGACAAGATCCCGTTCCCGCGTCCGGACGATCCGTTGATGAGCGCGCGCCAGAAGGCGGTCGAGGACGCCGGCGGCAACGGGTTCATGGCGGTGGCCGCCACCCACGCGGCGCTCCTGATGGCCCAGGGCGCCGGGCGTCTCGTACGGGCCTCGGGCGACCGGGGCGTGGTCGCCGTACTGGACCCGCGCCTGGCGACGGCCCGGTACGGCAGCTATCTGAAGGCGTCGCTGCCCGACTTCTGGTGCACCACGGACCGCAACCAGGTACGCAAGTCGCTGGCCGCCATCGACGCGGCGGCCGGGCAGGCCGAGGACGAGTGACCGCGGGGTGGCCCGGCCCGGCGTCGGGTCGGGCCACCGGGCCGGGCCGGACCACCCCGCCGTCAAAGCGCGGCCGCACAGCACAGGGCCCCGGAACCGGCGCAGGGGTCCCGGGGCCCGATCAAGGGGCGGGCGGGCGTGGCCCACCCGCCGCGGTGGTGGTCACACGCGCCGCAGCACCGCGACCACCTTGCCGAGGATGGTCGCGTCGTCGCCCGGGATCGGCTCGTACGCCGCGTTGTGCGGGAGGAGCCAGACGTGGCCGTCCTCGCGCCTGAAGCGCTTGACGGTGGCCTCGCCGTCGATCATCGCGGCCACGATGTCGCCGTTCTCGGCGACCTGCTGGCGGCGGACGGTGACCCAGTCGCCGTCACAGATCGCGGCCTCGATCATCGAGTCACCGACGACCTTCAGGACGAACAGCTCGCCGTCGCCGACCAGCTGCCGGGGGAGGGGGAAGACGTCCTCGACGGACTCCTCGGCGAGGATCGGCCCACCGGCGGCGATCCGGCCGACCAGCGGGACGTAGGACGCGGCCGGCTTGCCCACCGTGTCCGCCGGCTGCAGCGTGGCGGCCTGGTCCGAGCCGCGCACCTCGTACGCGCGCGGGCGGTGCGGGTCACGGCGCAGGAAGCCCTTGCGCTCGAGCGCCATCAGCTGGTGTGCGACCGAGGAGGTGCTGGAGAGGCCGACGGCCTGCCCGATCTCCCGCATGGACGGCGGGTACCCGCGCCGCTGCACGGAGTCCCTGATGACTTCGATCACCCGGCGCTGCCGGTCGGTGAGGCCCGAGCTGTCCGCCCGGATGCCTGGAGGTCGGCCCGGCAGGGAGCGCTTGGGTCCCTCGGGATTCGTGGCTTCGTTCATCGCATGCACCGGCTCGAGTCGGCCCGGGGAGCGGTCCTGGGCAGTGATGGTGGCACTGTCTGCGGTGGTGGTCACGTCGGCCCCTCTCGGTGGTCTCCCTCCGGCACAACGGTAGTTGCTTTCGAAAGGTTGCGCCAAACACACGTTCGAGTGAAAAAATGCGGAGTAACTGACTTGATCATGTGCCTGGATGTATGGCCTTGCGGCACCTGACAGGCGGAAGGGCCGACTGCTGTACCCTTCACCGCCGGAGTGGCGACCTCGTGGGTTACCGCCCCGGTCTGCCGTCCGGCGTCCCGTCGGCCGGACACCGGCGCCCGTCCGCCCGGCGGACCCACGCGTCCTCCGTGCGGCGCCCACGGTATCTCCGCACGTGCTCCAGTGGTACGCCCTGTGCACCGGCGTGTTTTCCCTGGTGATGCGGGAAGGTGGCTCATGGTCGCGTCCACGCCGCACGCGTGAATCCCTGCGCCTGGAGAGCCGATCCCCACATCTAGTGGTTGGATGGCTACAGCAGCCCACAGGTTGTGTTCCCCCGGGTCTTCGGCCCGCTGATCATCGCCTATGCTGGGGGCTGCTTCGCGGGGCCCCTGAGACCCGGCGAGGCCATTGAGTCTGCTGTGAGGAGGGTTGGAGTCCATGCACTGCCCCTTCTGCAGGCACCCCGACAGCCGCGTGGTCGACAGTCGTACGACGGACGACGGCACGTCCATCCGCAGGCGCCGCCAGTGCCCTGACTGCTCCCGTCGGTTCACGACCGTGGAGACGTGCTCGCTCATGGTGGTCAAGCGGTCCGGAGTCACCGAGCCGTTCAGCCGTACCAAGGTCATCAACGGTGTGCGCAAGGCGTGCCAGGGACGTCCTGTCACCGAGGACGCGCTCGCCCAGCTCGGCCAGCGGGTCGAGGAGGCGGTGCGCGCCAGCGGAAGCGCCGAGGTGGCCGCCCATGAGGTGGGGCTCGCCATACTCGGCCCCTTGCGGGAGCTCGACCTCGTCGCCTATCTGCGGTTCGCGTCCGTCTACCGGGCGTTCGACTCGCTCGAGGACTTCGAGGCCGCCATCGCGGAACTCAGGGAAGAGGCGCAGCGCCCCGTCGCACAGGACGGCGATGGCACGGGCGCGGGGAGCCAGGAAGACGACCGCGGGCGCGGAGGGACGGCTGAGGTCCCGGCACCCGCGAGCGCCGCCGACTGATCGGCAGGCCGGCCCGGACGGCGTGTCCGGACCCGGCTCAGCAGCGGCGAGAAAGACCGGTCGCGGGCGGCAGCGAGGGTGCCCGCGAGGCCAGACAGAACACCGTGCTCCGGAACAACAGGGGCACTTCAGGGCGTTTTCGCCCGTACAGGGAGGCGGCATGACAGAGACGGCGAGTGGTCCGGCACGAGGTTCCCGAGCCAAGGGCGCCAAGGCCGGCAAAGGGCTGCGTATCGAGCGCGTCCACACCACCCCCGGCGTACACCCGTACGACGAGGTGGCCTGGGAGCGCCGTGACGTCGTCATGACCAACTGGCGCGACGGCTCGGTCAACTTCGAGCAGCGCGGCGTCGAGTTCCCCGACTTCTGGTCGGTGAACGCGGTCAACATCGTCACCAGCAAGTACTTCCGCGGTGCCGTCGGCACCCCGCAGCGCGAGACCAGCCTCAAGCAGCTGATCGACCGCATCGTGAAGACGTACCGGAAGGCCGGCGAGGACAACAAGTACTTCGCCTCGCCCGCCGACGCCGAGATCTTCGAGCACGAGCTGGCCCACGCCCTCCTCCACCAGATCTTCAGCTTCAACAGCCCCGTCTGGTTCAACGTCGGAACGCCCCAGCCACAGCAGGTCTCCGCCTGCTTCATCCTGTCCGTCGACGACTCCATGGAGTCGATCCTCGACTGGTACAAGGAAGAGGGCATGATCTTCAAGGGCGGCTCCGGCGCCGGCCTGAACCTCTCCCGCATCCGCTCCTCCAAGGAGCTGCTCTCCTCCGGCGGCAACGCCTCCGGGCCCGTCTCCTTCATGCGCGGTGCCGACGCCTCCGCCGGCACCATCAAGTCCGGTGGCGCCACCCGCCGCGCGGCCAAGATGGTCATCCTCGACGTCGACCACCCCGACATCGAGGACTTCATCGAGACCAAGGTCAAGGAGGAGGAGAAGATCCGCGCCCTGCGCGACGCGGGCTTCGACATGGACCTCGGCGGCGAGGACATCACCTCCGTCCAGTACCAGAACGCCAACAACTCGGTCCGCGTGAACGACGCGTTCATGAAGGCCGTCGAGCAGGGCGGGAAATTCGGTCTGCGCGCCCGTATGACCGGCGAGGTCATCGAGGAGGCCGACGCCAAGGCTCTCTTCCGCAAGATGGCCGAGGCCGCCTGGGCCTGCGCCGACCCGGGCATCCAGTACGACGACACGATCAACCACTGGCACACCTGCCCGGAGTCCGGCCGCATCAACGGCTCGAACCCCTGCAGCGAGTACATGCACCTGGACAACACGTCCTGCAACCTCGCCTCGCTGAACCTGATGAAGTTCCTCAAGGACGACGGCAAGGGCAACCAGTCCTTCGACGTCGAGCGCTTCGCCAAGGTCGTCGAGCTGGTCATCACCGCGATGGACATCTCCATCTGCTTCGCGGACTTCCCGACCCAGAAGATCGGCGAGAACACGCGCGCGTACCGCCAGCTCGGCATCGGCTACGCCAACCTCGGCGCCCTGCTGATGGCGACCGGCCACGCCTACGACTCCGACGGCGGCCGGGCGCTGGCCGGTGCCATCACCTCCCTGATGACCGGCACCGCCTACAGGCGCTCCGCCGAACTCGCCGCGGTCGTCGGCCCGTACGACGGCTACGCCCGCAACGCCCAGCCGCACCTGCGCGTCATGAAGCAGCACGCCGACGCCAACGCCACGGCCGTCCGCATGGACGACCTGGACACCCCGGTGTGGGCCGCCGCCACCGAGGCCTGGCAGGACGTGCTGCGCCTCGGCGAGAAGAACGGGTTCCGCAACTCGCAGGCGTCCGTCCTCGCGCCGACCGGCACCATCGGCCTGGCCATGTCCTGCGACACCACGGGTGTCGAGCCCGACCTCGCGCTGGTCAAGTTCAAGAAGCTGGTCGGCGGCGGCTCGATGCAGATCGTCAACGGCACGGTCCCGCAGGCCCTGCGCCGCCTGGGCTACCAGGAGGAGCAGGTCGAGGCGATCGTCGCCCACATCGCCGAGCACGGCAACGTGATCGACGCCCCCGGCCTCAAGCACGAGCACTACGAGGTGTTCGACTGCGCCATGGGCGAGCGCGCCATCTCCCCGATGGGCCACGTCCGCATGATGGCCGCGATCCAGCCGTGGATCTCCGGCGCCATCTCCAAGACGGTCAACATGCCGGAGTCGGCCACCGTCGAGGAGGTCGAGGAGATCTACTTCGAGGCGTGGAAGCTGGGCGTCAAGGCGCTCGCCATCTACCGCGACAACTGCAAGGTCGGCCAGCCGCTCTCCGCCAAGAAGAAGGACGCCGCCCAGGAGAAGGCCGAGGAGACCGCCGCGGTCGGGCCCAAGGCCGAGAAGGTCGTCGAGTACCGCCCGGTCCGCAAGCGCCTGCCCAAGGGCCGGCCCGGCATCACCACCTCCTTCACCGTCGGTGGCGCCGAGGGCTACATGACGGCCAACTCCTACCCGGACGACGGTCTCGGCGAGGTCTTCCTGAAGATGTCCAAGCAGGGCTCGACCCTCGCGGGCATGATGGACGCCTTCTCGATCGCCGTGTCGGTGGGCCTGCAGTACGGCGTGCCGCTGGAGACGTACGTCTCGAAGTTCACGAACATGCGCTTCGAGCCGGCCGGCATGACCGACGACCCGGACGTGCGGATGGCGCAGTCGATCGTCGACTACATCTTCCGCCGCCTGGCGCTGGACTTCCTGCCCTTCGAGACGCGCTCCGCGCTCGGCATCCACTCCGCCGAGGAGCGCCAGCGCCACCTCGAGACCGGCTCCTACGAGCCGACCGACGACGAGCTCGACGTCGAGGGCCTGGCCCAGTCGGCGCCGCTGCAGACCGACCTGAAGGCGGTCGCCGCGCCGAAGACCGAGGCGGCCCAGCCCGCCCCGAAGCAGGCGCACACCAGCGCGGAGCTGGTGGAGATGCAGCTGGGCATCCAGGCCGACGCCCCGCTGTGCTTCTCCTGCGGTACGAGGATGCAGCGGGCCGGCTCCTGCTACATCTGCGAGGGCTGCGGCTCGACGAGCGGCTGCAGCTGACCTGGCGGACCGACAGCGGGGCGGGGGGCGCCGGCCGTGGACCGGCGCCCCCTGCCCGCACCGGCTACGACAGGTGCGCGCGACCCATCGCGCGCGTGAAGGTCTCCGGGTCGCCGTCGAAGGCGTACAGGCCGGGGCGGAAGCCCCAGGCCCCGGAGGCGTCCCGTGAGAACTCCGCGACGGTGGCCGCCGTCGCGCCGGGCACTGCGCCGAAGTCGTCCTCGGCGAGGACGGTGTGGCCCGCGCGGACGCGCAGTCCCGGCCTGAGCACGTCGGCGAAGGTACGGCGTGCGGGACGCTGCTGGATGACGATGCCGACCACCACGCGCGCGTACCGGTCGTCGAGCCGGCCGAGTTCCAGCGTCATGACCTCGTCCCATCCGAGGCCCAGGCCGTCCCTGCTGTCCCGGTCGAGGTGGATGGTGCCGTCGGGGGAGCGGCTGCCGAAATGCACCACGTACGCCGGATCGCCGTACGGGTCGCCCGCCCGGTAGGCCGCGGCGACGACATCCAGGTCGGTGGGCGGACGCCCCGCCGGACTCGGATCCCACTTGAGCGCGACCTCTGCCTCGAGGATCCCCTTGCTGAGCCCGCTCACGGAACTCTCCCTTCCCCGGACCCGTGCGCCCTCCTGCCTCAACTTCCCGTACATGGGCGCTCGTTGTCCATCGTGCCACGTGCGCGGGGACGCTTGCGCGGGCGCTGTCCCCAGGAGCGTGACCGGCGCCACGCTCCTGGGCCTTACCATGGCGCGGTGCTGGTCAAGTGGATTCGCTGCACCGTGGTGGACCGCCGGGGCTTCGAGCGGGGGCAGCGAAAGTGGGCGGGGCTTCTGGGGGAGCCGGGGTTTCGGGGGCAGGGCGGTGGGTGGAGCCGGGGACGACCGGACGTGGCGCACATCTTCGCCTTCTGGGAGAGCCGTGCCTTCTACGACTCCTTCATGGCCCGCTCCCACGACCGGCTGGCAGCGGCCCAGGCCGGTACCTTCAAGGACGCCCAGGCCCGGCTGTTCGACCACCGGTTCGACGTGAAGACGGGCTTCGAACCGCGCTTCGAGGACGCCGACCTGCTGCGCGTGGCCCTCTGCCGGGTGCACGAGGAGCGTGCCGAGCACTTCACGCTGATGCAGGAGAAGATCTGGAACCCGGCGATGGCCGGCTCGCCCGGCATGGTCCGCGGCCTGTTCGGCGAGGCCCCGGGCAACGAGTTCCTGGTGCTGTCGATGTGGCAGTCCTCCGCCGAGCACGGCAAGTACCGTACCGAGCGCGTGGAGCGCCTGGCGCTGCGCGCCCGGACGGAGGCCGACGTCGCGGCGCTCACGGGCGACATCGTGGAGCTCGAGAGCACGTGGACGGTGTGACCTGTGCCGTACGCGACCACCTGGACTCCTCGATCGGCCGTCACTCGATCTAGTGTCTTGGCATGGCACGACCACGGCGCATCGTCCTTGTCCGGCACGGGGAGTCAACGGGCAATGTTGATGACTTCGTGTACGAGCGCGTACCCGACCACGCGCTCGCGCTGACCGAGCGGGGCCGGCGGCAGGCCGCGGAGACGGGCAAGGCACTGCGGGAACTGTTCGGACGGGAACGCGTGAGCGTGTACGTCTCCCCCTATCGCCGCACCCTCGAGACCCTCCGCGCCTTCCAGCTGGACCCCGACCTCATACGGGTGCGCGAGGAGCCGCGGCTGCGCGAACAGGACTGGGGCAACTGGCAGGACCGCGACGAGGTACGCCTGCAGAAGGCCTGCCGGGACGCCTACGGGCACTTCTTCTACCGCTTCGCCCAGGGCGAGTCCGGAGCCGACGTCTACGACCGGGTCGGCAACTTCCTGGAGAGCCTGTTCCGCAGCTTCGAGGAACCCGACCACCCGCCCAACGTGCTCCTGGTGACCCACGGGCTGGCGATGCGGCTGTTCTGCATGCGCTGGTTCCACTGGACCGTCGCGGAATTCGAGTCGCTGTCGAATCCGGGGAACGCCGAGGTGCGGACACTCGTTCTCGGGGACGACGGCAAGTACACGCTGGACCGCCCGTTCGACCGCTGGCGGGAGCCGGAACCCTACGGGACCACCGGATGGAGTGGCTGAACGATGACCCCTGACCCCTCGCCCGGCGGGCGTCTGGGGCGCGCCCTCGCCGACGTGCGCGGACTCGCGGTGGGGGACGCGCTGGGCTCGCAGTTCTTCGTGCCGGTGAACCACCCGCTGCTCAAGCGCCGCGAGCTGCCGTCCGGCCCGTGGCAGTGGACGGACGACACGGAGATGGCCTGCTCGGTGGTGGCCGTGCCGGCCGCCCACCAGCGCATCGACCAGGACGCGCCGGCCCGGTCGTTCGCCCGTCACCACGACTTCGACCGGGGGCACGGCCCCGCGGTCAGCCGGCTGCTGCGCCTGGTCCGGGAGGGCGGCGACTGGCGGGAGACGGCCGCCGCGCTCTTCGAGGGGCAGGGGTCATGGGGCAACAGCGCCGCGATGCGCATCGCCCCGCTGGGCGCCTGGTACGCGGACGACCCGGAACAGGCCACCCACCAGGCCGAGATCTCGGCCCACCCCACCATCAGCACCGCGAGGCCGTCGTGGGCGCCATGGCCGTCGCCGCGGCCGCCGCGCGGGCCGCCGCACCCGGAGGCCCGCCGGGTCCGGAGGCACTGCTCGACGGCGTCGTCGCCCTCGTCCCGGCCAGGAGTGCCGTCGGCGCCGGTCTGCGGCGCGCCCGCGACATGCTCGACTACGGCGACGCGGCCACCGTCGCCGCGGTGCTGGGCTGCGGACGGCGCACGACCGCCCATGACACGGTGCCCTTCGCGCTCTGGTCGGCCGCCCGGTGCCTGGAGGACTTCGAGGAAGCGTTCTGGACGACGGCGCGGGCCGGCGGCGACGTCGACACCACCTGCGCCATGGTCGGCGGTGTGCTCGCCGCGGGGAAGGCGGGGACTCCACCGGCCGAGTGGGTCGAGCGCACCGAGGCGCTGCCGGAGTGGGTGCCGAGATCCCTGTAACGGGTCGGGACGCTTGCACGACCAGGGTGTTGCGGCGGGATCCGGGCAGCGTACGCTAAGGGCGCCATGCCGTACGAACCACCCACTCACACCGTCGAGCGCTCCCTCAGAGCCACGACCGGAGCGAAGGTCATTGCCGGTGTCGACGAGGTGGGGCGCGGCGCGTGGGCCGGCCCCGTCACCGTCTGCGCGGCGGTCACCGGACTGCGCCGGCCCCCCGCAGGGCTCACCGACTCCAAGCTGCTCACCGTCAAGCGACGCACCGAACTCGACGTGGAGCTGCGGAAGTGGGTGACCGCGTACGCCCTCGGGCACTCCTCCGCGGAGGAGATCGACGACCTGGGGGTGACGGCCGCGCTGCGGCTCGCGGCGGTGCGCGCGCTGGAAGGACTGCCGGTCCGTCCGGACGCCGTCATCCTCGACGGCAAGCACGACTACCTCGGCACCCCCTGGAGGGTCCGTACGGTCGTCAAGGGCGACCAGTCGTGCGTGGCCGTCGCGGCGGCCTCGGTGATCGCCAAGGTTCACCGCGACAAAATGATGGCCGAACTGGGTATCGACCATGCAGACTTCGGTTTCGCGGCCAACGCCGGATATCCGTCGCCCGTGCACAAGGCCGCACTGGAGGAACGGGGACCCACCCCGTACCACCGGCTGTCGTGGGCGTATCTTGATGCGCTGCCCCGGTGGCGGCATCTCAAGAGGGTCCGAGTCCGGGCGGACGGAGCCGCTTCGGAGGTCGAGGGCCAGCTCGGCTTCGACTTCTGATCGTTCCGCTCGCCCCGATGTGGCACCCGCCCACGCGAGCCGCACCAGTGTTTGATAAAAATCAGCTCATGCCTCTCATTCCCGAGGAGCCTCAGATTCACGAGAGTGCCCAGGGTCCCCGCGCCACTCCGGCCGCCGGCCGCACCGCGCCGACCCCTCGTCCCGTTCCCGGCCCCCGCCCCGCGGCCCCGCCGCGCCCCGGC
>NZ_QFDQ01000166.1 GCF_003270085.1 Streptomyces triticisoli
GACCGAGCCGCCGCCGGGCGGCCGCCGGGTGCTGGTGCGCGGGCCGGGGCTGGCGACCGGCGGCGCGGAGGTGCCCGAGCTGGCCGGCCGGTACGGCACCCCGACCGTCCTGGAGGAGGAGGACGCTCATGTGTCGCGCGTGCTGCGGGAGCTGGACGGGGCCGCGCTCGCGCACATCGCCGCACACGGCACCTTCCGCGCGGACAGCCCGCTGTTCTCGTCGCTGACGATGGCCGACGGGCCGCTGATCGTGCACGACTTCGAACGCCTGCACAGCAGCCCGTACCGGATCATCCTCTCCTGCTGCGACACCGCCCGGTTCGCCTCGGTCGGCGCCGACGAACTCCTCGGCCTGGTCACGGCGCTGCTGCCGCTCGGCACCGCCGGTGTGGTGGCCTGCAGCGCGCCCGTCAATGACGAGGCGGTGGTCCCCCTGATGCTCGCCCTGCACAAGGGCCTGGACGCGGGCCTCTGCCTGGCCGAGGCGCTGCGCGACGCGCGGGCCGCGGTGCCGGGCGACGCGACGCACCAGGCGACGGGGTGGGCGTTCTCGGCGTTCGGGGCGGCCTGAGAGCCCCGAACAAAATGGGCGCGGTCCGGCCACCACGGAATGACCGAGAGGCCGCACCAGATTGCTCTGCTACGGCCTCCGACCTGATGTTTCACACGTCGGGACGACAGGATTTGAACCTGCGACCCCTTGACCCCCAGTCAAGTGCGCTACCAAGCTGCGCCACGTCCCGGCGCGTTCGCGCGGTGGTCCGCGTGAACGTGCAGGTAAACCCTACCGTATGCGGGCCTTCGCGGGTTCGTGGGCCTCCTGTTCGCTGTCGACGTCCTTGGCGTACGCGAGGAAGTCGTCGACCATGCGGTGGAACAGCGTCGCCAGTCGGCGCAGTTCCTCCGGGGACCAGTCGGCCAGGGCCAGTTGCATGCTGCGGGCGCCGGCCTCGCGGATGCGGGTGATGGCGTCCCGGCCCGTCTCGGTGAGCCGGATGCGCTGGGCCCGGCGGTCGTCGGGGTCGGGGACGCGGGTGACGTGACCGGTCTTCTGCAGCTGCTGCACCGTGCGCGTCACGTGGGAGGGCTCCACGCCGAGGCGGTTGGCCAGCTCGCCCGGCCGCTGCGGCTCGCAGTCGGCGATCTGGCGCAGCAGCGCGACCGCCGCGCGGTCCAGCGGCACGCCCGCCAGGCCCATCAGCCTCTCGTGCTGCCGGGCCCGTGTGCTCAGGTAGGTGATGCGCATCAGGGCGCGCTCGATCTCGGCCACTTCCGGTGAGACCGGTCCGGTGGGCGACGATGAGGTGGGCATACCGCGAAGCATACCGCATAGTTGCCTTACTCAAGCAAAACACCGTCCGTGACCGTACGGCCGCGGAACGCGCTGCGGGCCGGGCGCTCAGGGGACGCCCGCCGCCTGCCGTCCCCCTCCCCCGCAGCCGGCGGCGTACGACGGTGTGTCGGGCGGAGGACGCCGTTTCGGGTGGGGTGACTCCCAACCTGGTGGCGCTCTCCGTCGGTTCGCGCCACACCTTCGGCGCCACGGACACCTCCTTCGCCGCGTGTTCCACCGTCAAGGTCGGGGCGGCGCCGTGCTTGGTCTCCCACACCTCGGTGCTGTCGGGCAGCACCTCGGGCTTGGAGCCGCTCATCCCGGGCTGGTGCGGCTCGAAGCAGAAGACGGCCTCCTCCATCGCCGCGCCGAGGTCCGCGAGTTCGGTCAGCCGTTCGTCGCTCGTCGCGCCGGCCGCCCTGGCCGCGCGGAGTCCTTCGAGCACCATGCGGCTCTCGGTGACGGCGACCGTTTCCTCCACGGTCGCCACCCGGACCCGCGAACCGCGGTCGCGGGTGCGCTCGGCCAGGCCCTGGGTCTCCGGATCGATCAGCGCCGCGCGACTGCCGGCCCGCGTCACACCGAACCGCGCCCGTGGAAACCCACCGCACGGTCGTCACTTGATGACCGCGTTGGCCACCACCACGAGCAGCCCGAGCATGGCGTCCACCACGCCGGTCACCAGGGTGAGCGGCCATCTCCGGCCCGCCCGCCTGGCCGAGACCAGCCCCAGGACGAAGAGGAGGGCGATGTTGAAGGCGAAGGCCGGGTGCTCGACGCTGTCGCTGTCGGCGGGCCACCAGCCCCAGCCCGCGCCGGCGACGATCAGCACGCTGGGCAGCATGGCGGCCACCAGCGGCCACTCGCCGGCCAGGGCGCGCAGGCCCTGCAGGCGCAGGCGGGGGCCGCGCTCGGCGATGTAGTGGGAGTAGCCGTGGGCGAGCGCGGAGGCGAACGCGGTCACCAGCAGCCAGGCGGCGTCGTAGCGGCGGTCGGCCGCCGAGTTGTGCCCGTACTCGGTGAGCGCGGCGACCATGGCGCTGGCCACCACGGCGCCGTAGACCCCGCCGAACAGCATCAGGGACGGGGTGTCGTGTCCGGACCGCCGGGGGACGGCCGCCGTGCTGTCGGCCATGAACTGCTCTCTTCACGGACGTACGGAGACGGTCCCCTCAACGATCACCCGGGCCGTCCGCCCCCGCCACTTCACCGCGGGCCGCGACGAAGTGTCCGTACGTCGGCGCCGATCCCCCACACTCTGTCGGCGTTCCCGGGCGGTGAGCCCCCGCTAGGGTCGCCGTATGACGCACAGTTTCGCCCTGCACGTACCCGACGCCGACCTCACGCCCGAGCCGCTCGCCCCGGAGCAGATCGTCTCCGGGACGCCCGAGGTGACCGGGAAGGTGGTCTGGGAGTCGGCGGACGGCCGGCAGATCCGCGGAATCTGGCAGATCACTCCCGGGGTCGTCACCGACACCGAGGCGGACGAGCTGTTCGTGGTGCTCAGCGGCTCGGCGACCGTCGAGGTCGAGGGCGGCCCGACCCTGGAGGTCGGCCCCGGCGACATGGCGGTGCTGCGCGAGGGCGACCGTACGACGTGGACGGTGCACGAGACGCTGCGCAAGGTGTACGCGATCGACCTGTAGGCGCCGCGCGAAAGGTCAGCCGGCCGCCCCCGCCGGCATGTTGTACGGAGTCACCACCTGGATCGCCGACGGCAGCGTCGGTCCGGCGGGCGGCAGGGCGCCGTGGGCGCGCATCACCAGGCGGCACGCCTCCCGCATGTCCTGGCGCAGGTCGTGGTGGAGCACGGCGGACAGGCGCCCTTCGCGCAGCAGACGGGTGTTGTCCTGGTCGAGGTCGTGCGCGATGAACACCGCGCACTCGCGACCCAGGTCCTGGAACGCCCGCAGGGTGGCGATGTTGCCGCCGCCGATCGAGTAGACCGCGCGGATCTCCGGGTCGCGTTCGAGGGCGGCCCGGACCAGCTCGTACTGCGTGGCGTCCAGGCCCTGCCCCTCGGTGATCTCCACCAGCGTCCGCTGCGGATGGCGGGCCCGCATGGCGCTGCGGAAGCCCATCTCGCGCTCCTCCTCGTTGCGGAAGAAGCCGCTGCTGAGACTGGTGAGCACATTGCCGGGCCGGTCTCCCAGCCACTGGCCCATCAGGTATGCGGCGGTGGCGCCCGCCGCCCGGTTGTCGCTGCCGACGTAGGCGAGGCGGGCGCCGGCGGGCAGGTCCGTGACCAGGGTGACCACCGGGATGCCGGCCGCCGCCAGCCGGCCGACGGCCGCGGTGACCTCGGGGACGTCCGGGGCCTTGAGGATCACCCCCTGCGAGCCGCGCCGCGCGATCCGGTCCAGGACGGCGACCTGCTCGCGCGCCGGGCCGGTCTCGCGGAAGTGGAAGCGGGAGCGCACCACGGCCGGGTGCAGGGACGGCAGTTCGGCCTCCAGGGCGGCCCGTACGGCGCTGCTGAACCGCTCGGGCGCCTGCATCACGATGTCGACCATGAACGTGCGGCCCACCAGCCGGACCTGGGTGCGCTGCCGGTCGAGGTCGGCGATGGCCCGGTGCACCTCCCGCGCGGTGCTCTCCCGCACCCCGCCCCGGCCGTTGAGCACCCGGTCCACGGTGGCCTCGCTCAGCCCGGCCTGACGTGCGATCTCACGGATCGGGAAGGGGTGGCCCATGCGCGCTCCTTGAGGGGTTTTTGATGGCCTGCTGCTGGTTGTCCGATGGGTTTGTCATGACAACAATGACAGGACCGTACAGCCCCTCGTGGCCGAGTCGCCCGACGACCGAAAGGACGACGATGTCCTCCACCTCCGCACACCGCCGTTCCTGGCTGTCCGAGCAGGACTGCGACCTCGACTCCTTCCGCGCGCTCGTCGAGCGCGGCACCGATCTCGCCGACTACCCGCACGCCTCCTCGGTGGAGCGGAACGTCCTCCTCTACGACGCCGCACGGCTGCGCGAGGCCGGCGACCGCCGTGCCGTGCAGGCCGAGCTGGCCCGCGCCCTGGAGGACGGCCCCGGCATCGTGGTGTTCCGCGGCGCCTTCCCCGACACGGCGGTGGTCGACCGGGCCACGGCCGTCTTCCACGCCCTGATCGCCGAGCAGCGCGCCTCGGGCGCCACCGCCGGGGACCACTTCGCCAAGCCGGGCGCCAACGACCGGGTGTGGAACGCCCTGGAGAAGGCGGCCCTGCACGATCCGGAGGTGTTCGCCGACTACTACGCCAACGACGTCCTGGCGCTGGTCGGCGAAGCCTGGCTCGGCCCCGGCTACCAGGTCACCTCGCAGATCAACGTGGTCAACCCGGGCGGCGCGGCCCAGACCGTGCACCGCGACTACCACCTCGGTTTCCTCACCAACGAGGTCGCCGCCGCCTACCCGGCGCACGTCCACCGCCTCTCCCCCGCGCTGACCCTCCAGGGCGCGGTCGCCCACTGCGACATGCCGGTGGAGTCCGGGCCGACGATGTACCTGCCGCACTCGCAGCGCTACGAGCCGGGCTACCTGGCCTGGCGGCTGCCCGCGTTCCAGGAGTACTTCGAGGCCCACCACGTGCAGCTGCCGCTGGCCAAGGGCGACGCCGTCTTCTTCAACCCGGCGCTCTTCCACGCCGCCGGCACGAACCGGTCGGCGGGCATCCGGCGCATGGCCAACCTGCTCCAGGTCTCCTCCGCCTTCGGACGCGCGATGGAGACCGTGGACCGCGAGGCCGTGGCGAACGCGGTCTTCCCGGTGCTGCTCAAGCGCAAGGCCGAGGGCGCGGACGACGCGTGGCTGGACCGGGTGGTCGCCGCGAGCGCCGAGGGCTACCCCTTCCCCACCAACCTCGACGACGACCCGCCGGTCGACGGCATGGCCCCGCCCTCCCAGGCGGATCTCGTGCGGCGGGCGGTGCGCGAGGAGTGGACGCCGGACGCCCTCCGCGACGAGCTGCGGGCCGGCGCCGAGCGGCGCGAGAGCTGAGGCAGGGGAATTCCATGGGACTTCTCAAGGGACAGCCCGGCGGACTGCTTCAGGACAAGGTCGTGCTGGTCAACGGCGGCAGCCAGGGCGTCGGGGCCGCGATCGCGCGGGCCGCCGTCCGCGAGGGCGCCGTGGTGGCCGTGACGGGCCGGCGGCCGGAGCCGGGCGAGGCGCTGGTGGCGGAGCTGACGGCCGCCGGGGGCGAGGCGGTGTTCGTACGGGCCGACCTCGCCGACGCCGAGCAGGCCAAGGGTTCGGTGGCCCAGGTGGTCGCGGCGTACGGCCGTGTCGACTGCCTGGTGAACTCCGCCGGGCTCACCTCGCGCGGCACGCTGCTGGACACCACGCCCGAGCTGTTCGACGCGCACGTCGCGATCAACCTCAAGGGGCCGTTCTTCGCGATGCAGGCGGCGGTGGCGGACATGGTGGCCCGCAAGGCGCCCGGCACGATCGTCAACATCATCACGTCCTCGGCGCACGGCGGGCAGCCCTTCCTGGCGCCGTACGTCGCCGCCAAGGCCGGGCTCATCGGGCTGACCCGCAACGCCGCGCACGCCCACCGCTTCGACCGGGTCCGGATCAACGGCCTGAACATCGGCTGGACCGCCACCGAGGGCGAGGACGCCGTCCAGCGCGCCTTCCACGGCGCCGGCGACGACTGGCGGGAGCAGGCCGCGGCCCGACTGCCGATGGGCAGGCTCGGCCGGCCGGACGAGATCGCCGACTTCGTCGTCCTCCTGCTGTCGGAGCGGTCGGGGGTGGTCACCGGTTCGGTGATCGACTGGGACCAGAACGTGCTCGGCGGACTGGACTGAGCGCAGGGGGACCGGCCCGCTCCAGGGCCCTCCCGCAGCAACGGACAGCAGGCACCCACACACAAGGAGCAGCGGAGCACATGCGCATCGGAATCCTCGGCCTCGGCCGTATCGGCGCCTTCCACGCCGAGACCCTGTCCGGACTCGACGCGGTCGAGTCGCTCGTCGTCGCCGACCCGTTCGCGGACGCCGCCAGGGCCGCCGCCGAGCGGTTCGGGGCCCAGGTGGCCGACTCGCCCGAGGCGGTCCTGGCCGCCGAGGTGGACGGCATCGTCGTGGCCGCCGCGACCGACGCCCACCCGGCGCTGATCCTCGCCGCCGTGAAGGCGGGCGTGCCCGTCTTCTGCGAGAAGCCGGTGGCCCGCACCATGGCGGAGGGCGTGGAAGTCCTCAAGGTGGTCCAGGGCAGCGACGTACCCGTGCAGATCGGCTACAACCGCCGCTTCGACGCCGGTTTCGTCGCCGCCCGCGCCGCCGTCCGGGCCGGTGAGCTGGGCACACTGCACACCGTACGGTCGACCACGCTCGACCCGGCGCCGCCGCCGGCCGCGTACGTCGCCGCCTCCGGGGGCATCTTCCGGGACTGCTCGGTGCACGACTTCGACATCATCCGCTGGGTGACCGGGCGGGAGGTGACCGAGGTGTACGCCGTCGGCGGCAACCGGGGCGCCGACCACATCAGAGAGGCGGGCGACGCCGACACCACCGGCGCCGTCCTCACCCTGGACGACGGCACGATCGCGGTGGTCTCCAACAGCCGTCACAACGCCCGCGGTTACGACGTCCGCATGGAGCTGCACGGCTTTCAGGACTCCATCGCGGTCGGCCTGGACGACAAGCTGCCGCTGCGCTCGGTCGAGCCGGGCGTGACCTTCCCGGCCGGCACCCCGCACGACTTCTTCATGGACCGCTTCACCGACGCCTACCGCGCCGAACTCACCGCCTTCACCGAGGTCGTGGCCGGACGCCTGCCCTCACCGTGCACGGTGGCGGACGCGCTGGAGGCCGGCTGGATCGCGGAGGCGTGCACGCTGTCGCTGCGGGAGCACCGGCCGGTGCGGATCGAGGAGGTCCGGATCGACTGACCCCGGGGGCGGGCCGGGGGCGGATCCGGACGGTCAGCCGTGCGGGGCCGCCCCCGCAAGTGCGGGGAGCAGACTACGTGACCTGCACCTCCACCGGTGGGGCAGCCAGACAGCGAAATCACCGGCGTTCGACGTACTCCCCGCCCCGAAGAACTCGAGGGACCGGAGGCTATTCGGGCCAGGCGGAGTTCTTGATGACCTCGACGAAGTCGCCGCGGACGAATCCGGGCACGCAGTGGGCGAGTACGTCGGCCTTGATGTTGCCGAACGTCGTCTCGGGGCGGTCCTTGATGCCCTCGGTGAACGCGGCCAGGATCCGGTTCTTGAAGTCCGGGCGGGGGTGGGCCTCCACCACGGCCGTGCGCTGTTCGTCGGAGACCGCGTGGTAGCCGATGCCCAGCACGTCCAGTTCCACCCCCCGGGTGACCAGGGCGATCTCGGGGGCCATGTGCAGCGGGATCTCCGGCGTGGTGTGCAGGGCGATCGCCGTCCAGACCCGGTCGGCCTCCTCGCCGGTGACGCCGTGGTCGTGCAGGAACCGCCGCGCCTCGTCGGCGCCGTCGATCTCGAAACGCTGGTCGGTGCGGCGGAACCGCTCGGTCAGCCCCAGGTCGTGGAACATCGCCCCGACGTACAGCAGCTCCGGATCGAACCGGAGCTCCTGCTCTCGCCCGCGCAGCGATGCCCACAGGAACACTCGCCGGGAGTGGTCGAACAGCAGGGGTGAGGCCGCCTCACGGACCAGTTCGGTCGCCTCCCGCGCCAGAGCGCTGTCCGGAATCCGCACGCCCGCGATCGTCTCGCTCATGATCTCTCCACTTCCTTGTCCTGTTTGTCCCGACGGTCCGGCTTCCCTTCCAGGGTCGCCGAGCACGTACCATGGCGCCATGTCTTTCCTGACAGAGAAACCACGGATTCGGACATGACGCATCGCGTGGGCTTCGTGGTGTTCGACGGCGTGACCATGCTGGACGTCAGTGGTCCCGCGGAGGTCCTGCACCAAGCGGGCCGGCTCGACCACCCCTACGACCTGGTCCTGATCTCCGCGTGCGGTGGAGAGGTCAGGACCTCGACCGGGATGCCACTGAGCGGCACTGTGACGGCGACCGAAGCCGGCCGGATCGACACGGTGCTCGTAGCTGGGGGTGACTGCCTGACCGAGCAGCCGGTGGACGCGGAGCTGCTGGCGACGACCCGCACTGTGGCCGCGGGGGCGACGCGGGTCGCCTCGGTGTGCACCGGCGCTTTCGTCCTGGCCGGACTCGGCCTGCTCGACGGGCGCCGGGCGACCACTCACTGGCGGCACGCCGACACGCTCGCCCGCCGTCGCCCCCAGGTGCGTGTCGAGCCGGACGCGATCCATGTCCGGGACGGGCGGTTCATCACCTCCGCGGGTATCAGCGCGGGCATCGACCTGGCACTGGCCCTCGTCGAGGACGACCACGGGGCCGATGTGGCCCGCCGCATCGCACGCGAACTGGTCGTCTTCCTGCGGCGTCCGGGCGGACAGTCACAGTTCACCACGGCCACCACTCCGCCCGCGCGCAACGACCTGATGCGTACCCTGATCCATTCCGTACTGGCCGACCCGGCCGCCGATCACGGTCTGCCGTCCATGGCCCGTGCCGCGGCCGTCAGTACCCGGCACCTGACCCGGTTGTTCCGCACCGAACTGGGCACCACCCCCGCCCGCTGGGTCGAGCGGGTCCGTCTCGACCACGCCCAGCGACTCCTCCTCGACGGGCACAGCGTCACCTCGGCGGCCCGGCACAGCGGGTTCGGCAGCGACGAGACCCTCCGCCGCGTCTTCGTCCGCCACCTCGGCACCACCCCCACCGCCTACCGCCAACGCTTCGCCACCACCGGCACGGTCCGGACCGCGGTCCCCGAAGCCAGGGACACGGTGGAGTACCGCGGAGCCTGAATGCCGGCTCTCCGCCGGTCCTCGTCGGCTACGACACTCCCGAGGGCCGCTGCCCCGACCGGCGTGCGGCGGGGCGGCGGGACGGCGGGACTACGCCCCCCGCCACACGTTCGCGAACGCCGCCTCCTCGATGGCGCGGCGCTGGCGTACCGCCTCCAGTTCCATCACCGCGTCGTGGACGGCGGCGAGCACGGTGAGGACCGCGTCGTCCGTGATGCCGGGCTCCTCGCCGGCCGGCTCGTCGCGGATGCCGACGGCCGCCGCCAGGGTGAGGAGCACCGGCTCGTCGGCCGCCCAGCGGTAGGACGCGCGGCGCCGGGCCTCGGTGTCGGTGAGGACCGGGTGGCCGCCGCGGAGGGGCAGCCAGCGGCTGCGTTCCCAGGCGAGCTGTCCTTCCTGCTCCAGGGCGGTCAGGTACGCCGAGGTCAGGCCGCGGCCGTGCCGCCAGAGCCAGTCCTGAAGGGTTTCGTACGGCACCTGCCGGGTCAGCGAGGAGGCGGCCTCGTCCAGCAGGCGGTCGTCGAGCTCCGGTTGCAGCCGTGGGACGACGCGGTCGCCGTCCAGGGCCAGGACCTCGGCCCGCAGCAGGTCGTAGGCCTCGGCGCCGGCCAGGGCCAGCGACAGGTCGCCGCGCTCCAGCCGGCGGCTCGGTTTCACGTCCAGGGCCACGATCATCAGGTCACGCGCTGTGCTCATGCTGATGCTCCTCGTCGAGGACGCGCCCGCCTGCCGACGCCCGTGCTTGCCGTACGGCCCCGACTTTAGCGCGGCCGCGGGCGTGTCACCCGTACAGCGCCGGGCGTTCCACCAGGTCCACCTCCACCCGGCCGCCCTCCGTCAGGGAGCGTACGCCCGCTTCGCAGACGGCGGCTGCCGCGTAGCCGTCCCAGACGGTGGGGCCGGTGACCTTGCCGCGGCGGGTGGCGTCGACCCAGGCCTGGACTTCGCGGTCGTAGGCCGCGTCGAAGCGTTCGAGGTAGTCCTGGGCGATGGTGCCGCCCCAGCGGCCGGCCATGTGGGTGACCATGGTGTGGCCGTCGCCGACGCGGGCCGTGCCGCGTTCGCAGACGGCCTCGGCCTGGACCTGGTAGCCGAAGCCGCAGTTGACGAAGATCTCCACGTCGGCGATCGTCCCGCCGTCGGTTTCGAGGATCACGAACTGCGGGTCCTGGAGGCCGGCGGGGGCGATCCCGGACGCGGTGGGGCACAGGACCGTCACCGCCGTGATCTCCTGGCCGAGCAGCCAGCGGGTGACGTCCACCTCGTGCGCGACCGAGTCCCTGATCAGCATGTCGCTGGTCCAGCCGGGCGCGCTCGCCACGTTGCGGTGGCGGTGGTGCAGCAGCAGGGGGCGGCCCAACTGGCCTGTCCGCAGAAGTTGTTCGAGCCTGATGTACTCGGCGTCGTAGCGGCGCATGAAGCCCACCTGGACGCGCCGCCGGCCCAGCCTCTGCTCGGCTTCGAGCACGCGCAGGGCGGAGGCGGCGTCCGGGGTGAGCGGTTTCTCGCACAGGACGGGCAGGTCGCGGGCGAGGGCCGCGAGCAGGGTGGCCTCGTGGGCCTCGCCCGGCGAGGCGATGAGCACCGCGTCGACGTCGGCCGCGGCCATCGCCGCGGCCGGGTCGGTGTGGGCGGTGCAGCCCTCGACGCGCGCCGCGACCTCCTTGGCGCGTTCCGCGTCGACGTCGACGACGGCGCTCACCCGGGCCCCGCTGATGACTTCGTGGATGCGGCGCACATGGTCGGCGCCCATCCGGCCGGCGCCGATGACGGCGACGTTCAGAATCGATGACGTCGATGACGTCGATGACCGGGCCATGGTGGTCCCCCCTCGGGATGTTCAGGCTCCGCAGGACCTCAGGAACTTGCGGGTGCGCACAGCGATGGGCAGCGGCTTGTCCGGCTCGCACGGGTACATGTCCTGCTCGACGATCGCGAACAGGTCCACGCCGAGCTTCTGCGCGGCCACGAGGACGGGCTCCAGCGCCGGTACGCCGCCGGGCGGCTCGCACATCACGCCGCGCTGGACCGCCGGCCCGAAGGGCACCTCGTTGGCCACCACCTCGGCGAGGATGTCCGGGTCGACCTGCTTGAGGTGCAGGTAGCCGATGCGTTCGCCGTAGGTCTCGATCAGCTTGACGCTGTCGCCGCCGCAGTAGGCGTAGTGCCCGGTGTCCAGGCACAGGTTGACCAGGTCGGAGTCGGTGGAGTCCAGGAAGCGTTCGACGTGGGCCTCGGTGGCGATGTGGGTGTCGGCGTGCGGGTGCACCATGATGTCGAGGCCGTACGTCTCCTTGACCTCGCGGCCGAGCCGTTCCATGCCCCGGGCCAGGTGCTCCCACTGCTCGGAGGTCAGCTCCGGCGACTCCAGGACCTCGGCGGTCTTGTCGTCCCGCCAGAAGGAGGGGATGACGACCAGGTGCCTCGCGCCCATGGCCTGGGTGAGGGAGGCGACCTGGCTCACGTGCTCCCAGGTGGACTCCCACACCGACGGGCCGCGGTGCAGGCCGGTGAAGACCGTGCCCGCCGAGACCTTCAGGTTCCGCTTGTCCACCTCGTCGGTGAGCCGCGCCGGGTCGGTCGGCAGGTATCCGTAGGGGCCGAGTTCGATCCAGGGGTAGCCGGCCTCGGCGACCTCGTCGAGGAAGCGCTGCCAGGGCACCTGCTGGGGGTCGTCGGGGAACCAGACGCCCCAGGAGTCGGGGGCGGAGCCGATCCGGATGCGGTCCAGCACAGGAGTCATGTCAGGACTTCCCTTCCGAAGATGCCGGTGCGGGTGCGGGTGCGGTCGGCGCGGCGAGGTCTCCCGCGTCGGGGAGCTCCTCGACGTCGACGCCGCGGACCTGCGACAGCTCGTGCTTGAGGGCGGCGAGTTCGGCGCCGCCGGCCATGTGGTTGGTCAGCTCCTCGAGGGTGACCTCGCTGCGCGCGGCGGAGAGTTCCAGGGTGCCCAGGCGCAGCACGCTGAAGTGGTCGCCGACCATGTAGGCGTGGTGGGGGTTGTGGGTGATGAAGATGACGCCGAGGCCGCGGTCGCGGGCGGCGGCGATGTACTTCAGGACGACCCCGGACTGCTTGACGCCGAGGGCGGCGGTGGGCTCGTCCAGGATGAGGACGCGGGCGCCGAAGTAGACGGCGCGGGCGATGGCCACGCACTGGCGCTGGCCGCCGGAGAGGGTGCCGATGGGCTGTTCCAGGTCGTCCAGGACGATGCCCATGTTGCGCAGTTCCTCGTCCGCGGTCCTCTTCATGCGGGCGATGTCGAGGCGGCGCAGGGGCCAGGGGCCCTTGGTCATCTCGGAGCCGAGGAAGAAGTTGCGCCACACCGGCATGAGGGGGACGGTGGCGAGGTCCTGGTAGACGGTGGCGATGCCCTTGCCGAGGGCTTCGCGCGGGGTGGCGAAGCGGACCGGTTCGCCGTCGACGAGGAACTCGCCCTCGGTGTGCTGGTGCAGCCCGGATATGATCTTGATGAGGGTGGACTTGCCGGCGCCGTTGTCGCCGAGTACGCAGGTGACCTTGGACGGGTGGACGGCGAGGTCGACGCCGTGCAGGGCGCGGATGTTGCCGTAGGACTTGCCGGCGCCGCGGAGTTCGACCACGGGCCGGTCCCCCTCGGTCGGGGTGTCCTTCGGGGCGGCGCCGTGGGCTGCGGTGTTGTCGGTGGTCATGGCGGTCACCTCCGGGTCGCCGTGCGGTGGACCCACAGATTGATGAGGACGGCGCCGAGCAGCATCACGCCCAGGAAGGCCTTGAACCAGTCGGGGTTCCAGCCGGCGTAGACGATGCCCTGCTGCACCATGCCGAACATGAAGGCGCCGAAGACCGGGCCGATCGCGGAACCGGAGCCGCCGGTGAGCAGGCAGCCGCCGATGACGGCCGCGGCGATGAAGATGAGCTCCTGGCCGACGCCCTCGCCGGACTGCACGGTGTTGAAGGAGAACAGCTGGTGCATGCCGACGAACCAGGCGCCGAAGCCGACCAGCATGAACAGGCTGATCTTGGTGAAGGTGACGGGGACGCCGACCGCGCGGGCGGACTCCTTGTTGCCGCCGACCGCGAAGATCCAGTTGCCGTACTTGGTGCGCAGCAGCACCCAGGTGGCCAGGGCCGCGAAGACCAGCCACCACACGACGGTGATCTTCACCGTCACACCGCCGACCTCGAAGGACGACGCGAAGATCGCCTTGGCCTGGGCGAAGCCGTCCATGTCGCTGACGTCGTCGGTGGCGACGTTGCCGGTGACCAGCTTGGTCACGGCGAGGTTGACGCCCTGGAGGATCAGGAAGGTGCCCAGGGTGATGAGGAAGCTCGGCAGTCCGGTCTTGACCAGCATCCAGCCGTTGAACAGGCCGATCGCGAGCGACACGGTCAGGGCGACGAGCACCCCGACCCAGATGTTCATCGTCAGCTGGTAACTGAGCATGCTGGCGGTGAGCGCCGAGGCGATCACGGCGACGCCGGCCGACAGGTCGAACTCGCCGCCGATCATCAGCAGGGCCACCGGGAGCGCCATGATCCCGATGGTCGAGGACTGGTACAGGATGTTCGCCATCGAGCCGCCGTCGCGCATCGGTGGCGCCATGACGAGGAAGAAGACGAACACGGCGACGGCGCCGAGGAAGACGCCCACTTCGGGGCGGGCGAGCAGCCGCAGCGCCAGCGGACGCCGCACGGTGCGGCCGTCGGTCTGCCGGGAGCCGGGAGCCGGCGGTGTGGCCACCGCCGGCGCGGCCTGCTGGGTCATGTCGATCACCGAGTGCCCTTCGCGGCGAACTCGGCGACCCTGTCGACGTTGGACTTGTCGACGAAGGCGGGACCGGTCAGCACCGGCTGCTCGCCGCCGCCGCTGTAGTTGCCGTTGTTCTTGAACAGCCACAGGGAGTCGACCGCGAGGTAGCCCTGCAGGTAGGGCTGCTGGTCGACGGCGAACTCGATGGTGCCCTTCTGGATGGCGCCGGTGAGGTCCTTGTTGAGGTCGAAGGTGGCGATCTTCGCCTTGCTTCCGGCGTCGCCCACCGACTGCACCGCGGTCATGGCGATGGGGGCACCCAGGGTGGCCACGTAGTCGATGCCGCTGTCCTGCTTCAGCTTGGCGGTGATGGTCGACTTCACCGAGGGCATGTCGGTGCCGTTGACGTACAGGATCTGGGTGGAGCCCTTGAACGTCTTCTTCAGGCCGTCGCAGCGCTGGGTCAGACCGACGTTGCCCTGCTCGTGGATCACGCAGACGGTCTTCTTGGCGCCGACCTCGTTGAGCTTCTTGCCGAAGGCCTCGCCCGACACGGACTCGTCCTGGCCGAAGAACGACATCAGGCCGAGCTCCTGCCAGTCGCCCATGCCGGAGTTGAGGCCCACCACGGGTATGCCGCTGCTCTCGGCCTTGGCCAGGACGCTCTTCATCGCGTCCGGCTTGGCGAGGGTGACGGCGATGCCGTCGACCTTCTGGTCGATCGCGTTCTGCACCAGGTTGGCCTGGTTGCCGGCGTTGGGGTCGGCGGAGTAGACGAGCTTGATGTTGTCCTTGGCGGCGGCGGCCTCGGCGCCCTTGCGGACGATGTCCCAGAAGGTGTCACCGGGTCCCTGGTGCGTGACCAGTGCGACCGTCATCCGGGGCGTGGTGGCCTTGCCCGCCGAGGCGGCGCTCCCGCCCTCGTCGGACTTCTTTCCGCCCGAGCCGCTGGAGCAGCCGGCGAGGGTCAGGGCCGCTGCCGCGGCCACGGCCACGGCGGGGGCGAGTCTGCGGGAGCGAGAAGAGCGGCGGTCCATCTGTCCTGCACCTCACTGTAGCTACGGGAGAAGGGAGGGGATCGGGACGATCCGGCGGCCCGGAGCCGACAAGGGCGGACCCGGACCGTGTGCCGCTTGCGCGGCTGTTGCTTTGGGACCGGATCCAATCCCGTGGCGCGTCCGCTGTCAATACTTTGTTAGGACATCAGCTCAGGAGCTAGTCCGAATGTAAGTACAAACTATTGACAGTGTGGCCCTCGAAGTTCTACATCTGGGAGGCGGCAGGCCCCGGGATCCGCGTCTTCACCGTCGCGAGGCCCCCGGGAACCGCACCCAGCCCAGCTCAAGGAGGGTCGCACATGGCCGAGTCGGCTCAGCCTTTCGATTTGATCACGATGGGACGCATCGGCGTCGATCTCTACCCCCTGCAGTCCGGCGTGCCCCTGGCGCAAGTGGAGACCTTCGGCAAGTTCCTGGGCGGTTCGGCCGCCAACGTTGCCGTCGCCGCGGCCCGGCTCGGCCGCTCCTCCGCGGTGATCACCCGCACCGGTGACGACCCCTTCGGCACCTATCTGCACGAGGCGCTGAAGGACTTCGGCGTCGACGACCGCTGGGTCACGCCGGTCGCGCAGTACCCGACCCCGGTGACCTTCTGCGAGATCTTCCCGCCGGACGACTTCCCGCTGTACTTCTACCGCCGTCCCAAGGCCCCGGACCTGGAGATCCACACCGACGAGCTGGACCTCTCCGCCGTCCGCGCGGCCCGGATCTTCTGGGTCACCGGCACCGGCCTGAGCGAGGAGCCCAGCCGCTCCGCCACGCTGGCCGCCCTCGAGGCGCGTGCCAGGGCGGGCACCACGGTGTTCGACCTCGACTGGCGGCCGATGTTCTGGCGCGACCCCGACCAGGCACGCCCGTACTACGCCGAGGCGCTGCGGCACACCACCGTGGCCGTCGGCAACATCGACGAGTGCGAGATCGCCACCGGCGTGCGCGAACCCGAGGCCTGCGCCGAGGCGCTGCTGGCGGCCGGTGTGGAGCTGGCCGTCGTCAAGCAGGGCCCCAAGGGCGTCCTCGCGGTGCACCGGGACGGCACCCGCGCCGAGGTCCCGCCGGTACCCGTCGAGGTCGTCAACGGCCTCGGCGCCGGCGACGCCTTCGGCGGCTCGCTCTGCCACGGCCTGCTGTCCGGCTGGGACCTGACGAGAACCATGCGGTACGCCAACGCCGCCGGCGCCCTCGTCGCCTCCCGTCTCGCCTGCTCCTCCGCGATGCCCACCGAAGCGGAGGTCGACGACCTCCTCGCGCGAGCAACTCCCTGAACGGAGCCTTGTCTTGACCCTCAGCATCCCCGACCTGACCGCGGTCCGGGCCCGGCATCCCGAGGCCGTCGCCGAGGCCGCCGCGCGCCGGGTGCGCCGCCCGCTGATCGGCGACAGCGGCCGGCTGATGATCGTGGCCGCCGACCACCCCGCGCGCGGGGCACTCGGTGTCGGCGACCGCGGACTCGCCATGGCCAACCGCGCCGACCTGCTCGAGCGCCTGTGCGTCGCGCTGTCGCGGCCCGGCGTCGACGGGGTGCTCGCCACCGCCGACATCCTGGAGGACCTGCTGCTCCTCGGGGTGCTCGACGGCAAGGTCGTGATGGGCTCGATGAACCGCGGCGGCCTCGCGGGCGCCTCCTTCGAGATGGACGACCGCTTCACCGGCCACCGGGCCCGCGACCTCGCCCGGCTCCGCTTCGACGCGGGCAAGCTGCTGCTGCGCATCGACTACGACGACCCGGGGTCGCTGGCCACCATGGAGTCCACCGCGCGGGCCGTCGACGAGATGGCCGAGCTGCGGCTGCCGGTGTTCGTCGAGCCGTTCATCTCCCGCCGCGTCGACGGCAAGGTCTCCAACGACCTGTCCGCCGAGGCGGTCACCCGCTCCATCGCCATCGCCTCCGGTCTGGGCGGCACCTCCGCCTACACCTGGCTGAAACTGCCCGTCACGAAGGACCCGGACGACATGGCCGAGGTGCTGCGGACCTCCACACTGCCGGTCGTGCTGCTCGGCGGCGAGGTCGGCCGCGACCAGAAGGGCGCCTACGAGCGCTGGCGCAAGGCCCTCCGGCTCCCCACCGTCCAGGGCATGGTCGTCGGCCGGTCGCTGCTGTACCCGGCCGAGGGCAGTGTGGAGACCGCGGTCGACACCGCCGTGGGCATGCTGTGACCGAGCCCGCCCCGCTCGGAAGCGCCGTACCCGAGCCCGCCGTACCCGAGCCCGCCGTGCCAGAACGCCCTGTGCCCGCCGTGCCAGAACGCCCCGTGCCCGCCGTGACAAGGAGGCATCCCGTGACCAGCCCCAGCCCCCACCACCTCCCCGCCGGCAAGGCGCTCGGCGGCCCCTACGTCGTGGACGTCGGCCCCGAGTCCGCCGGCTGGGACTACTCCAGCCTGCGCGTGCTGGAGCTGCCGCCGGGCGGGGCGCACACCTTCGACACCGGTGACAGCGAGTGGATCGTGCTGCCGCTCAGCGGCGGCTGCACGGTCGAGGCCACCGACGACTCCGGCGCGGAGACCTTCCGTCTGACCGGCCGCGACAGCGTCTTCAGCGGCGTGAGCGACTTCGCGTACGTGCCGCGTGACGCCCGTACGACCGTCTCCTCCACCGGCGGCGGACGCTTCGCGCTCACCGGCGCCCGCTGCACCCGGCGCCTGCCCGCCCGCTACGGTCCGGCCTCCGGCGTACCGGTGGAGCTGCGCGGCACCGGGAACTGCTCCCGCCAGGTCAACAACTTCGGCGCCGCCGGCGTCTTCGAGTGCGACAAGCTGATCGCCGTGGAGGTGCTCACCCCCGGCGGCAACTGGTCCTCCTTCCCGCCGCACAAGCACGACGAGCACCGGCCGGGCGAGGAGTCGGTCCTGGAGGAGGTCTACTACTTCGAGTTCGCCGCCCACGACGGCACCCCCGGCCTCGGCTACCAGCGGGTCTCCCCGTCCGGGCCGGGCCGGGAGACGGACGTGTTGGCCGAGGTGCGCGACGGCGACGTGGTGCTGATCCCGGACGGCTGGCACGGGCCGTCGATGGCCGTGCCCGGCCACCACATGTACTACCTCAACGTCATGGCCGGCCCCGACGCCGAGCGCGCCTGGCTGATCTGCGACCACCCCGACCACGCCTGGATCCGCGACACCTGGCCCGAGCAGCCCGTCGACCCCCGCCTGCCCCTGTACACCGCCCCCTCCGCTCCGTCCTCCCCTTCCGCCCCGTCGTCCCAGTGAGGTCCACGATGAGTCACTCCACGACCCGTCTCACCGTCGCCCAGGCGCTGGTGCGGTTCCTCGCCGCCCAGTACACCGAGCGGGACGGTGTACGGCACCGGCTGATCGCCGGCACCTGGGGCATCTTCGGCCACGGCAACGTGGCCGGCGTCGGACAGGCGCTGGTGGAGGCCGGCGAGGACGTCATGCCGTTCCACCAGGGCCGCAACGAGCAGGCGATGGTGCACGCGGCGGTCGGCTACGCCCGCCAGCGCGACCGGCTGTCCACGCAAGCGGTGACGACGTCCATCGGACCGGGCGCCACCAACCTCGTCACCGGCGCCGCCCTGGCCACCATCAACCGCCTGCCGGTGCTGCTGCTGCCCGGCGACTACTTCGCCACCCACACCGCCGACCCGCTGCTGCAGCAGCTGGAGCACCCGGTGGAGGCGGACGTGTCGGTCAACGACACCCTGCGCCCGGTCTCCCGCTACTTCGACCGGATCACCCGCCCCGAGGCCCTGATCGCCTCCGCGCTGAACGCGATGCGGGTCCTGACCGACCCGGCCGAGACCGGCGCGGTCACCCTCGCCCTGCCGCAGGACGTGCAGGCGGAAGGCTTCGACTGGCCCGAGGAGTTCTTCGCCGAGCGGGTGTGGCGGGTACGGCGTCCCGCTCCCGACCCGGCCGAACTCGCCGAGGCGGTACGGGCCGTACGGGCCGCCGGGCGCCCCTTGATCGTCGCGGGCGGCGGCGTGCACCACAGCGGGGCCGAGGACGCGCTGAAGGCGTTCACCGACGCCACCGGCATCCCGGTCGCCTCCACCCAGGCCGGCAAGGGCTCGCTGCGCCACGACCACCCGGCCGACCTCGGCGGCATCGGGCACACCGGCACGGCCGTCAGTGACGACCTCGCGCGCACCGCGGACCTGGTCATCGGCGTCGGCACCCGCTACACCGACTTCACCACCGCCTCCGGCACCCTCTTCCAGAACCCGGACGTCCGCTTCCTCAACCTCAACATCACCGCGTTCGACGCCCACAAGCTGGCGGCCACGACGCTCGTCTGCGACGCGCGGGCCGGGCTCACGGCGCTCACCGAGGCGCTGGCCGGGCACCGCGTGGACGCCGGGTACGAGGCCGAGTACCGGGCGGGCAAGGAGCGCTGGGAGCGGGTGGTCGAGGCGGCGTACCGCGCGGACGACGACAGCGCCGTACCGACCCAGACGCAGGTGCTGGGCGCGCTGGACGCGGTCGTGGGCGACGAGGACGTGGTGATCAACGCGGCCGGTTCGCTCCCCGGCGACCTGCACAAGCTGTGGCGGGCCCGTTCGCCGCGCCAGTACCACCTGGAGTACGGCTACTCCTGCATGGGCTACGAGATCCCGGCCGCGATCGGCGTGCAGCAGGCCGCGCCGGACACGCCGGTGTGGGCGCTGGTCGGCGACGGCACCTATCTGATGATGCCGACGGAGATCGTCACGGCCGTCCAGGAGGGCCTGCCGGTCAACGTGGTCCTGATCCAGAACCACGGGTACGCCTCCATCGGCGGTCTGTCGGAGTCGGTGGGCGCCGAGCGGTTCGGCACCGCCTACCGCTACCGGGCCGCCGACGGCACCTTCACCGGCGCCCCGCTGCCCGTGGACCTCGCCGCCAACGCCGGCAGCCTCGGCATGGAGGTGCTGCGCGCCAAGACGGTGGGCGAGCTGCGCCAGGCGCTGCGCGCGGCCCGCGCCTCCGACCGGCCGACCTGCGTGTACGTCGAGACGGACGTGAACAGTGGGTCCCCGGCCGCTCCTCCGGCCGAGGCCTGGTGGGACGTGCCGGTGGCCGAGGTGGCCTCCCGCGAGGCGGCCGTCCAGGCCCGCGAGCGCTACGACCGCGAGGTGGCCGCCCGCCGCCACCACCTGTGAACTCCCCTCGCCGACAGGCCGCCTGGAGCCGCGCAACGCCTCACCCGACCCGAAGGGGGTACCCCGTGGCGACGATCGGTGACCGCTCCCGTGCCGGGACCGTCTCCGCGCTCGATTCCCTGGACTTCACCCTGGACCGGAGCAGTCCGGTGCCGCTGTACTACCAGTTCGCCCAGCAGCTGGAAGCGGCGATCGGGCGCGGAACCCTCGCCCCGGGGGACCTCCTGGGCAACGAGATCGACCTGTCCGTGCGCCTGGGCCTGTCCCGCCCCACGGTCCGCCAGGCCATCCAGTCCCTGGTCGACAAGGGGCTGCTGGTCCGGCGGCGCGGGGTGGGCACACAGGTGGTGCACAGCAAGGTCAGGCGGCCCCTGGAGCTCAGCAGTCTCTACGACGACCTGGAGACGGCCGGGCAGGGCCCGACCACGCGCGTGCTGCGCAACGAGCGCGTGCCCGCGACCGCCGAGGTGGCCGCCGCGCTCGGCCTCACCGAGGGCGGCGAGGTGACGGTGCTGGAGCGGCTGCGGTTCACGCACGGCCAGCCGGTGGCGTACATGTGCAACCACCTGCCGGCCACGCTGCTCGAGCCGGACACCGCCCGGCTGGAGTCGACCGGCCTGTACCGGATGATGCGCTCGGCGGGCATCACCCTGCACAGCGCCCGCCAGACCATCGGCGCCCGCGGAGCCACCACCGAGGAGGCCGCCCGCCTCGACGAGAAGGAGGGCGCCGCCCTGCTCACCATGCAGCGCACGGCATACGACGACACGGGCCGGGCGGTGGAGTACGCCCGGCACGTCTACCGCGCGTCCCGGTACGCCTTCGACTTCCAGCTGCTGGTACGGCCGTGAGCGCCGCGGGAGCCGCGTACGGTGACAGGCTGCGGGAGCCGGTCCTCGGAACGCGGCTGAGGCTCCCTTCCCACGCAGACCGGTCCAGCCACAGCACGCCCGTGAGACGAGCGGAGCCCCGGCCGGTGAGACCGGTTCAGCCTCCCGGACGAGCCCGTATTACGCTGGTCAGCCGTCGAGCGGGGCGAGCAGCATCACGCCGGACAGCACCGGAACGGTCGCCGGACGCAGCGCCATGAGAAGCCGTTCTCGATGACCCCACGACAAGGTCGATACGCCTGCGCGCCTCTTCCGGATCCTTCCTGGAGCGGTGCGAGAAAATCGTTGGACATCGCACGGGTCAGCGGCGAGCGTAGGCGGAATGCAGCAGGAGAAGATCTGGGACGCCGATGCCGCCCAGCGCTATGACACGCCCGGCTCCGGCATGTTCGCGCCCGAGGTCCTGGGGCCGACCGTGGACCGCCTCGCCCGGCTCGCAGGGGACGGAGCAGCGCTCGAGTTCGCCATCGGGACCGGCCGGGTGGCCGTCCCGCTCGCCGAGCGGGGAGTCCCGGTCACCGGTATCGAGTTGTCGCTGCCGATGGTGGAGCTACTGCGGACCAAGGTCGACGAAGCAACGATTCCAGTGGTCATGGGCGACATGGCGACCACCGTCGCCCCCGGGGAGTACACCCTCGTCTACCTCGTCTACAACACGATCTCCAACCTGCTCACCCAGGATGAGCAGGTCCGGTGCTTCCGCAACGCCGCCCGTCACCTCACGCCCGGTGGGCGGTTCGTGATCGAGCTCTGGGTGCCCGAGCTGCGCAAGCTCCCACCGGGCCAGGCGGCCACCGTCTGGCAGTCCGACCCCGGCTACATCGGTCTGGACACCTACGACGTCCTGCGCCAGCACGTGGTGTCGCACCACTTCCACTTCGACGGGACCCAGCAGGCCCGGTTGTTCCGGAGCCCCCATCGCTACATCTGGCCGGCCGAGCTCGATCTCATGGCCCAGCTGGCCGGATTCGAACTGGAGGCCAGGCACGCGGACTGGTCCGGAGCCGAGTTCACCGCCGAGTCACGTTCTCACGTCTCCGTCTACCGAATCCCGCCGGCGTAGTGGCTCCGCGGCGACGCCTGCACCCGCGGACTCACTCACCGGGCCGGCCTCGGTCTCCTTGGACCGTCAGGGGCGGTATGCCCAGAACAAGGCGTGTCCGCCGTCACCCTCCGGGATGAACTCCTCCCGCTCGATCACCAGGCCGGCCTGAGTGATCCACTCACGGTTGGTGGCAGCATCCGCATGGCTCCACCACATCGGGGCACCGCCCCCGAGCCAGTTCTCCTCGGTTCCGGTCCACTCGCCGTGTCCGGTGGTGGCCACGAAGCAGCCTCCCGGGCGCAGCCACCCGGCGATCCTTCGCAGCAGGGGCGGCTGCTCGGCCAGCGGGACGTGGATCAGGGCGAAGAAGGAGACGACGGCGTCGAAGGACGCGGCGTCAAAGGACGCAGCCGTGGCGTCGGCGTGGATGAACTCGGCCTGGGGCACCCGCTCCCGGGCCCGAGAGACCTGCACCTCGCTGATGTCGATTCCGGTGACCCGGTAGCCGGCCGCAGCCAGAGTCCGCGCGACCGGCACTCCGCTTCCGCAGCCCACGTCCAGCACCGTCCCACCGGCCGGAACCCGTCGGCGGAGGTCACCGAGCAGGGACTGGTACTTCGTCTCGGCGCCGTACACCTCGTCGTAGCGCAGGGAGACGGCGTCGTACCCGCGCCGGACCGTGTCCTTGGGGTCCGTGTTGTCCACGCGCGAGACTCTAGCCAGTGGCTGCGAGGCACGGCGAACGGATATCCCGGCACGTCCGGCGACCACCATCGCCACCAGAGGATCTTGTCCGCGGCATGTGAGGCGGCGAGGCCACCAACCGGGTCCCGGTGGGGTCCATGCGCGAGGAAGACCTGCTCGTGCCGACGCACGGGAACACCGGCGCTGGTGAAGTCGTGCTCCCAAAGGCACAGCAGGGTGCCGTCCAACTGGATGCCGGTTCGCAACTGGCCCCCGGCAACGACCAAGGGGATGTTTCGGATTCCTCCGAAACATCCCCTGATGTGCGACTCCTCCGAGTCGGGACGACAGGATTTGAACCTGCGACCCCTTGACCCCCAGTCAAGTGCGCTACCAAGCTGCGCCACGTCCCGGTGCGCTCACGTGCGGTGATCCGCGTGAGCGCGCGAACATCACTTTACCGCACCTCGGGGGCCGCACCGAAGCGGGGACGGGGTCGGGGACAATCGGCGTATGAGCAGTACATCCAGCAGCACGTCTTCCGGCAGGCCGGCCCGCGCGCGGGACCGGGACGACGAGGGTCGGGCGCGCAACGCGCGGCCGCGGGACGGGCTGGGGCGACCCCTGCCGTACGACGCCGACGGGGTGCCGCGGCAGCCCGAGGGCGTGGTGCGCACCCCGTGGGAGACGGTCGCCGAGGCACAGGCGCTGCTGGATGAGGGCAAGCCCTTCCACGCGCACGAGGTGTTCGAGGACGCCTGGAAGACGGGGCCGGAGGCGGAGCGCGCCCTGTGGCGCGGGCTGGCCCAGCTCGCGGTGGGACTCACGCACGCGGCCCGCGGCAACGTCACCGGCGGTGCCCGGCTGCTGCGGCGCGGGGCGGGTGCCGTGGAGGAGTGGGTGGCGGACACCGGGGAGCGGACTCCGTACGGCATGGACGCCCCGGGGCTCGTGGCGTGGGCGCGGGAGTTGGCGGACACCGTGGAGAACGGGGCGATGGGGGCCGTGGACGCGGCGGAGCGGGCGCCTCGGCTGCGGGGTGGGGCGTAGCGCCGGGTAGGGGCGCGGTGCCGGGGTGTCAGTGCCGTACGGCAGACTCGGGGGGTGCGAAAGATTCATGTCATCGGCATCGGCGCGGGCGACCCGGAGCAGTTGACCCTGCAGGCGGTCAGGGCGCTGCGTGAGACGGACGTGTTCTTCGTCCTCGACAAGGGCGAGGTGAAGTCCGACCTCGTCGAGCTGCGCCGGGACATGCTGCGCACGCACATACCCGAGGGGACGTACCGCGTGGTTCGGGCGCGTGACCCGGAGCGGGACCGGTCGGCGGGCGGCGCCGCCTACTCCCCCGCCGTCGGGGACTGGCGCAGTGCCCGTGCGGACATCTACGAGCGGCTGATCGCGGAGGAGCTGGGCGAGGGCGGGACCGGCGCGTTCCTGGTGTGGGGGGACCCGGCTCTGTACGACAGCACGATCGGCATCCTCGAGGAGGTGCTGGCCCGAGGGGCGGTGGAGTTCACGTACGACGTGGTGCCCGGCATCAGCAGCGTCTCCGCGCTGGTGGCCCGGCACCGTACGGGGCTCAACCGGGTCGCCCGGCCGGTGCAGATCACCACGGGCCGGCGGCTCGCCGAGGGGTTTCCGGAGGGGGTGGACGACGTGGTGGTGGTGCTGGACGCCCGCCAGACCTTCCGGCAGTACGCCGACCAGGAGCTCGACATCTACTGGGGCGCCTACATAGGCACCCCGGACGAGATCCTCGCTTCCGGCCCGATCGCCGAGGCCGCGCCGCGCATCGAGCGGCTGCGGGCCGAGGCCCGGGAGCGCAAGGGCTGGATCATGGACACGTATCTGCTGCGCCGACGCCCGAAGGAGTAGGCGACCCGAGCCACTCCAGCACGGCGGTGACGTCCGGTACGGCGGTCAGCCCTGGCCGCAGCGGCGGGCGCCGTACGACGACGACCGGCAGCCCGAGCTTCCGCGCGGCGGAGAGTTTGGCCGCCGTGGCCGTGCCTCCGCTGTCCTTGGTCACCAGTACGTCGAGACGGTGCGTCCTGAGCAGCTCCGTCTCGTCGGCCTCGGTGAAAGGGCCCCGGGCCAGGACGACCCGCAGATCCGGCGGCATGGGCGGCTCGGGCGGCTCCACCGACCGTACGAGGAAGTGGAGTTCGGCCAGGTGGGCGAAGGCGGCGAGGCCGAGTCGTCCCGTGGTGAGGAAGACCCGGTGGCCCAGCCGGGGCAGCAGTTCGGCCGCCGCGGCCGGCGAGTCGACGGCGTGCCAGCGGTCCCCGGGCCCCGGCTGCCAGCCGGGCCTGCGCAGTACCACCAGGGGCACGCCGGTCGCCGCCGCGGCGTGCGCCGCGTTGCGCGTGATCGCCTCGGCGAAGGGGTGCGTGGCGTCGACGACGGCGTCCACGCGGTGTTCCCGCAGCCACGTGGCCAGCCCCTCCGCCCCGCCGAAGCCGCCGACGCGCACCTCCCCGTCCACCGCACCGGGCCGCGCCACCCGCCCCGCCAGCGAACTGGTCACCCGCACGCCTTCGCGCGCCGCGAGCACCGCGGCCAGTTCACGTGCCTCGGTGGTGCCGCCGAGGATCAGGACGTGGGAGGACATGACGTCGAGGGTACGAGGCAGCGGGCGGCGGCCGGCACGCCGGAGCGGGGTCATGTCCTCCGGGACCGGTCCAGGCCGTGTTCGGACAGGGGGCCCACGGTCCAGCCGGCCGCGTGGCAGGTGGTGATCAGGGTGGGGAGGGCGGCCAGGGTGGTGCGCCAGGAGCCGGGGGCCGAGGCGTGGTCGGAGTCGTGGAGAAGGACCGTGCCGCCGCCGCGCAGGTCGGCGGTGACGGTGGTGTGGACGGCGGCGGGGGTGGCGTCCGGCGTCCAGTCCCGGCCCCAGGCGGTCCACAGCACCGGTCGCAGGCCGACACGGCGGGCGGCGGCCCAGCGGCCGGAGGTGAGGATGCCGTAGGGCGGGCGGTACCAGTGCGGCCGCCGGCCGGTGGTGCCGTGGAGGACGTGGGCCGCCTTCGCCGTCTCCCGCAGGTCCCGGCCCGGGGCCGGCAGCCAGGGACGGCTGTGGGTCCAGCCGTGCACGGCCAGTTCATGGCCCCGTTCCGCCATGTGCCGGGTGAGCTCGGGGTACCGGACCACCCTCTCCCCGAGGACGAAGAAGGTGGCGCGCACGGCGAGCCGGTCCAGCTCGTCCAGGAAGTGCGGCGTACAGGCCGGGTCCGGGCCGTCGTCGAAGGTCAGTGCGATGTGGTCGGGGCGCCCGGTCCCCGCCAGGCGCGGGAAGCACAGGGCACGGAAGCGGGGCAGCCAGGTGGCCGCCGGGACGATGTGCGCGGCCGCGACGGCGGCGACGGGCGTGAGAGCCGCCACCGCGGTCCGCACGGCACCGCTGTCCGGTCCTCCCACCTGTCGCCTCCTCACGGGTGCTCCGCCTGTGCCCTTCCCCGGCCGGGCACCGTGCCGGGCGCCGGCTCGGCGTCCCACTTGCCCGACACGGCGGGAGAGCGAGCCAGACCGACCGTGCCGGCCGCGAGCAGGCCGATGCCGACGGCCTCGGGCAGGATGCGCACACCCAGGGCGATTTCTTCCCCGAACAGGGCCACTCCGAGCGCCACGCTCGTCACGGCGTCCCCGAGGGTGAGGGCGGGCTGGGAGGCGACCAGGGTGCCCGCGTGGAAGGCCAGCTGGAGCAGTCCGAAGGCGGCCAGGCCGGTGGCCACCGTGGCGTACGGCGTCCAGTGGGTCGCCAGCGCGGCCAGGCCCTGCTGATACACGCCCGTCACCTCCTTGAGGAGGGCCGCCGTCGCCGCGAACAGCACGGCCGAGGCCAGACCGAGCACGGCGGCCCGGGGCGGCCCCTTGACCAGCCGCGCCACGAGGAGCAGCACGGTCACCAGGCACGCGAGGGCGATGCCGACCGGGATCCAGCGCTCCGCATCGGCCCTGGCGCGTCCGGCGGAGGGCGCGGCGGCACCGAGGAAGAGGGCCAGCCCGGCGGCCAGGGCCAGGAAGGACAGCCAGGTGGTCCGGGCCGGGCGCCGGTGGAAGACGACGCTTCCCAGCACCAGCGTGAACAACAGTTCGGTGGCCAGCAGCGGCTGGACGAGTGACAGACTGCCGACGGCCAGCGCCGCGGCCTGCAGCACCGAGGACCCGGCCAGCATGGCCGCCCCGGCCAGCCAGAACCGCCGCCGCCTCGCGCGTACGGTCTGAGGGGAGCCCCTGCCTGCCGGTCCGCGTCCGCCGTCCGGCGCCAGTACGGCGGAGCCCTCCGCTCCATGCCCGTCCGGCGGAGTCGCCGGCACGCCCTCGGCCTGCCGGCTCCTCGTCCGGCGGGCGCCCCGCTCGCCTGCTCCGGGGCCGTGCGGCTCCTCGGCGGTCTTTCCGGCGTTGCCCGGCTCCCCGGTGGCCGTGCCGCCCGGCGCCCG
>NZ_QFDQ01000167.1 GCF_003270085.1 Streptomyces triticisoli
CGACATCCATGACGCCTTCCTGCAGTTGGCTGTCTGCCTCATCCTGCACCGGCGCGTCCGAGCACTCTGTTAGGACCTCTAAGGCACTTGCACACGGTCGGCTGCCGCCTCCGATGTGTGACTGCCGCGCCGGCAGTGACTGGCCTTGTGCTGTGTCAGCGAGGGCCCCGCACCGGGCACGCCGGTGAGCGTGACCAGCCTTACCACCAGCAGTCGATGTCGGCCGATCCCCCGCGGACAACCGGATCGGTGCTCGTACCGCTGATCCGCAGAAGACCGCTGTCCCGTCCCCAGTCCAACTCGTACGTGCCTGCGTCGACGGGCCGGTAACCATCGTCGACCACCCAGGATCCCGACTTGCCCAGGGCCAGGCCGGTACGCCCCACCGCGTACGCCTCGCCATTGCCGACCACGAGAAAGAACGTCTCCCGCACCACGGCCGTGCAGCCCCCCGGCCCCGCAGGACGCAGCACGTGGTACTCCGCGTTCGAGACCAGGTCGTCCACCGCTCCCCACGCCGTGCCGAGCACCGCCGTGACGATCAGCAAACTGCTCCCCGGCCGTGCCCACGCGGCTCGCTTCCGCGGGAACTGCGAAGCACCCGCCGGGCGGCCCACCCGGGTGAGGGCCCATCGGAGAACGAGCGACATGACAAGGAGAACCGCACTCACCCCCCAGCCGGGGACCACCCGCCCCTGCACGACCAGCAGCAGGCTGCTCCAGCTCGCCACGGCGGCGAGAGCCAGACTCCCGATGCCTGCCGCAGTGGAGACGGCGGGCGACAACCTCACACCGTGCTGTGTACGTTCTTCGGTCACGGAGGGTACGACTCTCCGAACGCGCCGACAGTTGCGGTGAGGGTGCCGAAGCACGGCGAGAGCCGGGGCCACGGCACACCACGGACCCGAGGTTCTGGTGAGACCAGGGCGGGGCGCCCTACGTCTTCTTGCCCTGGGTCTTGCCGGGGATCTTGGTGACCTGGGTTTCCGCTACTCAGAGGGGGAACCTCATCCAGCAGTACGGGGCGGTGCCTGGTCGGTACGATGCGCGGGCTGGGCAGTGTCCACGCGATGGGGGAGGGGCAATGAGGATCAAGGACCCGGAGTACCCGGCAGCGGTCGAAGCGGCCGTGGAGATCCTGCGGAAGCGGGCCCGGCAGGGCCAGACCATCACGTACGGGGAGCTGAGCGCCGAGTTGGCGGCACAGGGCTTCGACTCCGTCCCGCCTCACCGCGGAGTCATGACCTACCTGCTCAAGGATGTCTGCCTCCACCGCAACGAGGGCGGACGAGCCCCGATGCTCTCGGCGATCGTGGTGAACAAGGCCAGCCGGGAGCCGTCCGACCAGTTCTCCGGCCTTGCCCGAAGCCTGCCCTTCTCCCGGCCGGCCACCTGGAGCTGGCGGGACGAGCAGCAGCAGGTATTCGCTCAGCACCGCGCGCAATGACGTCGGGCCTCGACACCCGCTTTAGGAGAGAGGCTGGGTGGTCTCGGGCCTGAGCTGCGGCTTCGACGGCCGGTGAAGCGGGCATGTACTCGACCATGAGACACCGGTGTTGACCGTGGCTGACCCCTGCATCTGGCACGGTTGTGGCACGAACCTCGACCGCCGACAGTCAGCCATGACGGCGGGTTAGCCGACCGACCAAGTGCGTGTGTCTCGCTGCACCCCACTTGCCTGCACCACGCTGCCAGTGCCGTCGACCAGAGCAAGTCGCGATGGCTGACACGTGCTGCCGGCGCCTGCGCTCTCAGCTCGGGAAGCATGACTTCCTTACAGCAGACCATTGCTGACGTTGCCTCACCTGTGCTAGCCTGGTCTAAGACCCAGGTATCCGACACACAATGGTGGCAGAGCGCTTCCGTTGCCGATGTCAGAGACATCAGGGCGCGAACATTGTCAACCTAATATCTGAGTTCGAAATCGTAGCCTGATTTCTTTTTGCGCAATATTTTTGTCGCGCAAATTGAAGTCGGGCTTTTTTGTTTCCCACTACCAGGAAGGGTAGAGGCTCCGTCCGGTGTCTCTACAGATTGGAGGAAATCAAAAGTATGAGAGACATGTTCAAGGAGATGGGGCAGACGGTTCGGTTTGCCATTGCCGATGAGCGCCGAACCGCCCGCCTGAAGTCCCTGGTCGTGACGACGGCAATCGTCCTGACCGGGTGTTACCACATCCTCTTCGTCAAGTAACAGCGACCGGAGGACCTAGTAACAGTACGGTGGGCTGTGGCTTCCGCGCTACAGCCCACCGTGTGTGGCTGGAGACAACCTAGCCAGACAGCGGCGAACTGACCTACGAGCTGATGGGCAACTGCCGTGCTTGCTGGCGGGCTTGGGCCCGCAACTCCTTCAGACGGCCGTGGAACACGTTCTGGCGGCTCTGGTCGAGGTTCAGTGGGAGGTCGAGTTGGGAGATGAGCTGTGACTCCAGATCCCACGGTTCGTCCTGCTCGATCCAGCAGACTCGCGCGTTGTCCGCCATCCACTGGCTCAGGGTGGCTTCGCTGGCCTTGCCGAAGGTCATCCGCTTGCCGCTGCCCACGCGGCGTAGCTCAAGGCCGAGCAAACATCCGAGGGTGAGCCGCAGCGTCGAGCCGGCCGCGTTGCCCCGGTAGTGGTAGCGCACCCGCTTGCGCAGGTTCTGGGTACTGGTCCGGTTCGCCATGTACCGCGGGGCTATCCCGACATAGAGCAGGCGCCCGACGTCCAGGTCCGGGGTGGGGCGACTGCTCGAAGTGCCACCCGTATACCCCTGCCGCCGCCGGGACAGGACTCGGACGCACCAAGATCTCCTGCGCCGACCACAACCGATCGGGACTGACGAGAGCGGTAGCTTCCACGAAGCCTCCAGGCATGCCATGACTGATCGTCGCAGGCTACTGGTCGACGCTGACAGAACATCCTTGGCCCGCGCAGTCGTACGACCTCAGCTTGGGAAGCTAGGGCCCCACGCTCTCAAGAGACTTGGTGACCTGCTGCGGAGCGGCCCTATGACCTGTGAACGTGCTTATTGAGTGACCGTTGTTTCTCGTGGTTCCCCGCACCATCTGGCACGGCTCTGGCACGCTGCTCACCGCGGCCCTGGCGGCTTGAGGACATTCTTGTCCATCAGCGACCCGATGAACTCGATCGCGAACCGGTGCGATTCGGGTGCCACGTCGGTGGGCTCGCCGGCGTACCAGCGGAAGGTGTCCGGGTTCCGCTCGGCCTCGTCCAACCAGTGGGCCAAGCGGTGGGCCCACTCCGGGCACCCTATGGGAGGCGTCAAGGGGGGCACAATGCAGCCGCCCGTCGCATCGGATTGATCACGGAGTCTCCAAGAGGCCCGATTGGATCATCCGATCGCGAATCCCTGGAGGCGCAGACGACCGTTTCGCCCCCTGAGCTCTATGGGCTCGGTGCCTGCCAAGCCGAGGGAAGGGTGACTGAATCAGACACAGAGGTGCTTACGGCAGCCATAAGCCCACGGGGGGCCAATCCCGTTGCTTCACGGAAAGCCACCGCGCCGCCGGAGAACTCAACATCGTGAAAGATCACCATGCCGCTGGAAAATGCCGCTCCGCGAAACGACACCTCGCCGCGGCGGAACACCGCTTCATTGAAAGCAACCAAGCCGCCGCTGAACCTCGTATCGCAGAACGACACTAGCCCGCCAAGGAAGCCCGCCCCGAGGAACAGCACCTCGCCATTGGAGAACGCCGCCTCGCGAAACGACACCTCGCCGCCAGAGAACGTCGCTTCGCGGAATGACACCTCACCTCCAGAGAACGCCGCGTGTTCGAAGCACACAGAGCTGCCGGAGAACGTCGCATGCATAAAAGACACGTCGCAGCCAGAGAACGCCGCGGCCTGGAAGGTCACCCCGTGGTCAGCGAAGGTGGCCCCATTGAAGGCCACCGCACCACCTGAGAAGGCAACCCTGGGGAACGACATCACGCTGCCGGAGAACACTGCAGCGCTGAACGACACCCTGCTACCGCAGAACGTCGCACCGTCGAAACGCACCATGCCGCTGGAGAACGTTGCACCACGAAAGGACACCGCGCCGCTGGAGAATTTCGCATCGCCGAAGGAGACGGTGCCATCGGAGAATGTCGCACCATCGAAGGAGACGGTGCCATCGGAGAAAGTTGCACCATCGAAGGACACATCGCAGCCGACGGTGACGCCGGTCAGGTCGAGATCACAGCCCTGCCAGGAGCGGTGGGTCCCCTGGGGGCGCCTGTAGTGGTCGCCGATGAGACGCAGAATCGTGTGCCGGACCTTGCGGAAGGCCAAGTATCGATGGTGCTCTTCTTGATGGGTGGGATCGTCGCCAGGATCCGAGGTAAAGGGGAGCTGCAGGTAGGCACACAGAACGTCGATACAGGTCTGGCGCAGGCTGTCGTCGGGGGCGTCGTCGGCAAGGCCAGCTAGGGCGTGGACTCCGCCGAGGCGGACGGCCGGGGAGTCGGATCCGAGTTTGTCGACAGCCTGGGAAAAGCGTTCGGTGTGAAGGCGGGTGGCTTCGCGGTGGGCGCCGGCCTCGTCGACACGCTGGCGGCGGTAGGCCACGACCAGGGCGACGAGTGCACCAGCCCCGGCGACCACCCCGAAGGAGAGCTTCACCAGGTCGAAGAGCGTCTTCGCGTCGAGCTTCGCGGTGCTGTCGATCTCCTTGAAGTCGAGCAGTTCCACCAGCCCATAGAAGATACTGCCTGCGACCAGGACCGCGGCGACGAAGGCGAGCGTCAGCGCCCGGCCGACCTTCCACAGCCGCAACTCCCGGTCGTCGGGTGTGGGGTGCGGCCGTCGGTTGACTGTCATGGAGAAGGAGACAAGCCACTGCTTTCTGCGGTTGCAGCAGGGCCGGATGGACCGACCTGGGTGAGCGCCGTAGGGGCGGCCTCGCGACCGGGACCGGGCCATCGCCGATCGACTCGGAACCATGATCCGCGACGGTGGGGGAGAAGGGCCAGTCTGGGAGGTACCCCCCTGAGCTGGCCCTTCTCGCTGTGCCCCGGCAGGATTCGAACCTGCGACACCCGCTTTAGGAGTTCGATCCACTCCCGCCCCGGGTGCCGCTGCCGCCCGATGCGACGGTCGGGCGGGGACGCTGGTGTATGCCGCCGTCCGGCCTCGTTGATGTCAGCCGTGGATGTCAAAAGCCAAGCTCCTGCCTGCGCTCACCCCAGGTCGGCCAGTGCTGGTCCAGGTACCTGGCGCTCGAACTCCTGCTCCTTCTTCCGGCGCTGCTGCGGGATGAGGTGGCATACCGACTCCCGCTTGCGCTCCTCCACGCCGGCTCCCGCTGCCCACGCGGCGTAGCACTAGCCCGAACAGAGCCGTGCCGGGCTGTGAGGGTGGTCGCGTTCATGGAACCTCCAGCAGGTTCTGGTGCGCTTCGCGGTGAGGCGAACGCCCAGTAGCGAGCCCCATCGCCAGGCGCCAGAGTGTGACATGCGTCACCTTTTTGTGGAGAGGTGCGTCGCCATGCAGGCGTTCCCATGCACTTGTCCGTTCGCGCTCAACCGCTGTGTGGTCCTCTGGCGGCCTCTTTGGGGGCTGGAGGTCAAAAATGACCCGCGAACGTCGAGAGCTTTCTGAACAAGTACGCGCGTAAGTACTGCCGATAATTCTCGCGCAGAGACAGTCGCGCCAAGGCGCGGCAAACGGCGGCGAGTTGGGCGCTAGGCTGTGCTCGCTGCTCATCTTCCTCCGTGATGTCCCGGCCGATGGTCGGGTTGGTTGGAGCACTCCCGATGCGGAGTGCCCTGGGAAGAGAGGGGCGGCCGTGAGGGTTCGATTGTTCAGGAAGGCTAGGAAACGCTGGCCGGGGCCGGACCGCTGGCAGGTGACTCTGTCGGCGCTCAGCCTTCTCGTGGGCGTCGTTGCTCTCGTGGAGCAAGTAACGCGGTGAGTCCGGCCGTGACCTAAACGGCCGGACTCGACCGCTGCTCCGCGGACGCTGGTCCGGTCTGGATGCCGCCAGGCCGGGCCGCGTTCGGGAGCTGACCTGCGAGGTCCATCGCTTGGACCACAGTTTCGACTTGAACCACAAGTTGACCCAACTTGTGGCACAACCTAAAGCTACACGGGATTAGTACAGCTTGCGTTGCGCCTGAAAGCCTTCGCGATGCACCCTGAAGGCCCACGTCGACGGAACGGCTTGGGCTGGACTTGACCTGGCTAGTGATCATGGTCCCGTCGGCTTTCGACGCATCGGACAGTCCGTGGACCCACTCGACCTCCGGCTTACGCCTCGAACACGAGGCAGACCCTCGGCGTGCGGTCGCCGCCGACCTGACGACCTGGTGCCTACCGAACGGACGCGGCGCCACGGCAGGGAGAGACCAGGCTGGTTGAGAGCACGGCGCCAAGGACCTGACCTTCGCTGTCGCGTACCGGTTCGCTCACCATCCGTGCAGGAGGCGTGTATTGGAGAAGGATCGGTGGAACACTGCTCATGTGGCAGTCAAACCCGTTCCGGTGACTGGCTCCGTCCTAGCATGGGCGCGAGCCGATGTCGGCATGAGCGTGAGCACACTGGCTGCGGCCCTGGGCGTCGCTCCTGCCACGATTGAGCAGTGGGAGTCCGAAGAGGCCCACCCGTCGACTGGCCAGTTCAAGCGGCTATCCAAGGTATTAGGGCGCCCTGAGAACTTCTTCTTCTTGGCAAGGCCACCTAAGACACGAACAGCGAATGCGGCGTTTAGAACTATGTACGGGAAAGGTGAATGGCTCGCACCTGACCCTAAGATTTCTCAACAATTACGCTTAGCTCAACGCGTTCAAACCGTGTCTGCCTGGCTGAGCCGTAAATTGGACGACCTCAACCCGGCCATCCCGGAAGCCAATGTTCACTGCGCGCCTGAGAAGGTCGCAGCTTTGCTGGCTACTTGGATCGACTGGACATTGGAAATCCAAACCAGTAATACCGAAGCGCGAACGAGTCAAATACTCCGCCAGCGACTGCAAGAGCGCGGTCTTACTGTACTGCACTTGCCATTTGACGAAGATACCGCAGTCCGCGGCTTTTCTTTACCTCACCCCGTAGCTCCGTTGATGGCCATCAACACGAAGGAGCACTACCGTGCACGCTTGTTCTCCTATGTGCACGAGCTTGCACACCTAGCCCTTCATGACGACTCTCTATGTCTAGTTCGAAACGACGAGGGAGTTGAACGCTGGTGCAATGAGGTGGCGGCTTCATTCCTGATTCCAGAACAAGACTTTCGCAAGTATGTCGCGGAGAAGTTCGGCTCCGAGAAAGTCTCCACCCTCGATCAGGTATCGGCACTCCGGGGTCGATACAAGGTGAGTCTGCTGGCCGTTGCTTTGAGGCTGGAGAAGCTTGGGCTAGCACGGCCGGGGCTCTACTCTTCTGTAAGCCGGACACTGGAAAAGCGGGCTAAGGGAGGGCGACCGGATCCGGATCGCCCACAAAACCGTGCGCGCGTGCGGCTGCAGACGTATGGCCGTCATTACGTTGGCTCGCTCCTAGAAGCTGCCGAGTCAGACATTCTGCCTGAGACTCAGGTGCTCGATATTCTTAAGGTATCGCGATCTGAACTAGCAGATCTGCGCGTACTGTCACAGTCGGGTGCCGAAGGGTAGCGGGTTGGAGGCTAGGTACATCTGTGACTCGACGGCACTCATGGCGGTCAACCAGTGCGTCCAGAAAGACAACATGTCGGAATTATTCGACAAGCTGACCCCTCTCATAGCAGACGGGGTTCTTGTCTTCCCCCGAGCAGTGGTCGACGACTTAACGACCTTCGCGCGTGACGAACCTGTAGCTTTTTGGTCCCAGGGCGTCGCTCCGATGTTGCGCGCCTTCTCTCCTCAAATCGAGCACAATATTTGGTTCACGCGCAAAATCCAGGTGGAACTCGGCTACGAGGAGGGCCTGGCCAACGTCGATGGAAGCGAACCGAGCCTGGTTGACGTGATGTCCTTGGGGCGTCGTTGCGAGCGGGACGGTACGCCGTTCTACATAGTTAGCGATGATGTGTCAGAAAACCCGTTGAGGCCGAGCGCGGCAGAACTTTGTGCTCACTTCAGCTGGGAAAGAGTATCCATGGCCGGCTACCTTGACCTGCACGCCGGCCTCTCTCATTTGCTCTCCTAGATAGCCGCAATGTCGAGGGTGGCCCCAGAAAGGTAGTGACTGGAAGCGGGTGGTCTTCTCCCTTCATGTACGGCCAAGGTGTGTACGAGGCACGCACAGAAGATCAAGAGAGCACGTGACGGCTCCGCAACCATCCAGTCTTTCCTGACTTTTACGATCGGGTAGCTCCCACCCTGGTAAAGGACTCTGGCCTCCGTGAAGTCGGCTGGCGGTTCGTAGTACTGTCCAATCTGGCGCTGGCCAGACGCATCCCTGTCATGCAAATAGGTCATAGCGACTACGTAGTTAGCGTCCGCTCCTACAGCGTCTCCCAATATTGGATGTAGCAGCTCACGTCGGCCGCCTATCATGCCGTTGTCGACGATGCAAAAAAGGTCAGGCCTCTGCTTGTCTTCTAGGCCGCGAAGATGTCCTGCGAGCGTTTCCGCGTGCTGACTAGGCGTGTACCCAACAAAGTGGAATAGCGGATGAGTGCTTTGTTTGGGGATTAGCTTATGCAGCGACTCTCGCTTCGTCCCGGATTCTTTAATCTCATCCTTGTTCACCGTAGTTTTTACCTCAATGCACGCCCGTACATTTTCGATCGGGAATAGCACTTGATTGCTTTGAGCCAAGAATGCAGGTTCGTCGGCCTGATTGAACACCACAATGTCGGTTTGCTGGGAGTATCTATCTTCGCAGTCGATAATCATTCCCGAGCCGACTCCGTACCGCTGGGGTATCAAATTTTCCAGAAGTCTGGCTAGTGACAGTTCATTTTCTCGGCCCCGTTCGCCCCAATGCTTGATTAGCTTATTGAAGATATCGACTTCGGCTTGAAGGCGTCGCAGCACTCCTGACCAGTATTCTTCTACAACAGACATTGTGTCACCTTCTGCCTGGTTGGAGCCGGTTCGGTGTTGGCGAGAATATACGGCAGCTGGAGAGCCTGGGCGCCCATTCCGAAAAGTTCGGTGGATTCTCAATGACCGAGTCAAGCCTCGCCGCGCGTGTTTCAGGGCGCCAGTTTGGAAGATCGCGTATGCGGATCTGGCTAGACCTGGCAGAGCGCTGACCTGTGTGTTCGCTGAGCACTGACCGATGTTCCCCGTGGCTCCCCCTGGCGCGCCTCTCGAACGGGCACGCCAAGGGCTGCGACGGCCGCCCAGGCCCTGGGATCACGATCTCAGTACGTCGGCTACGGGCCCTTCCGGAGGGTGTCAAGATCAGGCTATGCCAGTTGATGAGAGTGGTAAGGCTGCCGAAGAGCCGGTGACCCTAGGTGTCAGGGACAACCACGCAAGGCGCAGGTGGGTGCTCCTCCTCTCAGGCGCACTTGCGGGTGTGGTCGTCGGGGCTGGCGCTGTGGGTCTCATGTGGTGGATGAGTGAGCAAGACGGTCGGCCCTCGGGACCCGCTTTCACGGCTACGGGGACCGTCACCGTGTTCGGGTCCTCCTGGGTGCACGGCCAGGGGGATGAGGGGTGCGTCGGCATAGATGATTTTGCGGATCTTCGACATGGCGCCACGGTCCGTGTCTTCGATCTGTCAGGGCACACGCTTTCTCAGGGGCGCCTCGGTAGCGGCACCCCCGGCAAGGTAGTGGGCAACAGCTGCACTTGGCCCCTGACGGTCTCTGGTGTCTCCGGTGGCGCAAACCAGTACCAATTGCAGATCGGAGACCGAGCACGGCTCACGAAGACCCGCGAGGAGCTGCGCAACGGCGTGGACTTATCTTTCGGAGCGCAGTAGCAGCGGGTGCCTACCCCCAGCCTGGCGACGCCATCCCTACCCACCACTCACCCCAGCTCCCATCCCGTCCGCCGTCGACCCACACACCGTGGAGCAGGCGTGGTTCCTGGCGTCCAGGTGGAGCGCGCCACTGTACGAACGACCTGGACGCCAGGGGCCGCGTCTGCTCGGCTCTGCCTGGGTCGACGGCGGACGGGATGGGAGCTCCCCGCGCACGCCACTACGGGCCCGCAGTCGGAAGCGGCGCCCCCTCCATCCCGGTGCCGGCCGATCCCCCGCCGGAGGCATCATCTTGAACCAGTAGAGAAAGTTGTAACTCAGTCTGTGGCGCGGGGCTTCTACTGAGTTTGTGGGTGTGATGTCGTCGGGGCTGACGGCTGGCGATGGCCGTGGTATGCCCGAACCATGAGGTATCCGCAAGGCGGTGGGCTGACCGCCGAGCGCCGTGCCTTTCGTGAGGGGCTCCGGCTGGAAGCGGCGGGAATGTTCGCGGCCGGGCAGGACAACGCACTGGTGGCGAAGCAGCTGCGGGTCAGCGTGCGCTCGGTGCAGCGCCGGCGCCGCGCCTGGCAGGACGGTGGCCGGCCGGCGCTGCACTCCAGGGGCTCGGCCGCCCGGCCGAAACTGGGCGGGGATTTGTTCGCGGTGCTGGAGCAGGAGCTGGCCAAGGGGCCGGTCGCGCACGGCTGGGAAGACCAGACCTGGACCCTGGCCAGAATCAGGACGCTGATCGGGCGCCGGTTCCACACGAGCATGACCCTGTCGGCCATCGCGCAGATGCTGCACCGCCACGGCTTCAGCCACCAGGTCCCCGCCCGGCGGGCGGCGGAACGGGACGAGCAGGCGGTGGCCGGCTGGGTGAAGGAGACCTGGCCGCGGGTGGAAGCAGCGCGGCGGCGCGCGGGGCCTTCCTCGTCTTCGAGGACGAGGCCGGCTTCTCGCCGGCGCCGCCCATCTGCCGCACCTGGGCCAGGCGCGGGCACACCCCCGTCGTCCGCGTGCGAGGACGCTCCCAGCGCCGCTTCTCCATCGCCGCCCTGGCCTGCTACAAGAGCGGCGAACGCTCCCGTCTGATCTTCAGGCCCGGGCGGCATGCGGACCACAGGCGGCGTGGTCGCCGCAGCCTCGCCTGGACCGATTACCGCGACCTGCTGACCGCCGCCCACCGGCAGCTCAGGGCGCCGCTCGTGCTCGTGTGGGACAACTTGAACGTGCACCTGGACCACCGCCTGTGGGACTTCATCGACACCCACGACTGGATCACGTCCCACCAACTGCCGTCCTACGCACCCGGCCTCAACCCGGTCGAGGGCATCTGGTCGGTGATCCGCCGCTCGGCCCAGGCCAACACCGCCTTCACCGACCCCGACCACTTGATCCGCGTCCTGCGGCACCGCCTGCGCGAGCTCCAGTACCGCAGCGACGTCATCGACGGATGCCTCGCCGCCACCGGACTCAAGATGACGACATCACACCCACAAACTCAGTAAAACTGACGATCATCGTTGACACCTGGGTCTCCGACCACTACGGAGATCCACATGCCGAAGTGCCCTGCCACGGCACCAGGACGGCGCGGAGGGCCCTCACGGTGTGGTCTGCTGAACAACCAGCTCGCTGACCAGCGCGACGGCCGCCCCCCATGGTGAAGGCGGGGGCGGCCGCATCGCTCAAAGCGTGAGCGCTCAGTTCACGTTGACCGCGCTCCACGCCGCCGCCACCGCGTTGTACTCGGTGCTGCCCGCGCCGTAGAGGTCCTTGGCGGCGTTCAGGGTGGCCGTCCTCGCGCCCGCGTACTTCGTCGAGGACGTCATGTAGACCGTCAGGGCCCGGTACCAGATCTTGCCGAGCTTGTCGCGGCCGATGCCGGTGACCGTGGAGCCGTTGTACGTGGGGGAGTCGTAGCTGACGCCGTTGATGGTTTTCGGGCCGCTGCCCTCCGCCAGCAGGTAGGCGAAGTGGTTGGCGACGCCGGAGGAGTAGTGGACGTCGAGGTTGCCGACCGAACTGCTCCAGTAGTCCGCCGAACTGCCGTCCCTGGACGGCTTGTCCATGAACCGCAGGGCCGCCTTGCCGAAGCCGGAGCGGACGATCTTCTCGCCGATCAGGTAGTCGCCCGCGTCGGCGGAGTTGTTCGCGTACCACTCCACCAGCGTGCCGAAGATGTCGGAGGTGGCCTCGTTCAGGCCGCCGGACTCGCCCGAGTACGTCAGCGCCGCCGTCTTGGACGTGACGCCGTGCGACATCTCGTGGCCGGCCACGTCCAGGGACACCAGCGGGCCGAACGTCGTGCCGTCACCGTCGCCGTACGTCATGCAGAAGCAACTGTCGTCCCAGAAGGCGTTGTTGTAGTTGCTGCCGTAGTGGACGCGGTTGTACGAGCCCTTGCCGTCGCCCGCGATGCCGTTGCGGCCGTGGACGTTCTTGTAGTAGTCCCAGGTCTCGTTGGTGCCGTACTGCGCGTCGACCGCCGCCGACGCGCGGTCCGCGGTCGTGCCCGTGCCCCAGTGGTTGTCGGCGTCCGTGAAGACCGTGGCGGGCGCCCGCTGGAAGCAGATGCCGAAGAAACAGAGGTCGGTCTTGTTGGCCGCGTCACCCGTGTACGTGTTGCCGCGTGTCGGGTCCTTGAGCTGGTACGTCGATCCCGACAGCGTGGTCTCCAGCGGTACCGTGCCGCCGTAGAGCGACTGGCCGTCGCCCGCCACCGTCTCGATGGTGTCCCAGGCGTCGATCTGCGCGCCGGTGCGGGCGTCGGTCAGGACCGTACGGGCCACCGGGTTGCCCAGTGAGTCCAGCCCGACCGCGATGGTGCGCCAGGCCAGGCGCGGGGCGCCGTGCAGGGCGTCGACGATCAGCTCGGGCTTGGTCTTGACCTGCTTCAGCTTCGTGCCGCGGTTCTCCGCGCGCAGTTCGTCCGCCGCGAGGTCGGCGGCCTTCGGGGCGGAGAGCCGGGGGGTCGTGCTCGCGAGGGAAACCGTGCCCTTCGAGGCCCGGTCCGCGCTCCGGTAGGTGCCGTCAGGGGCCAGGTGGACGATTAAGTCCCCGCCCAGGACAGGAAGTTGGCGGTACGTCCGGTCGTAGCGGACGTGCTGCGCACCGTCCTTGTCGACGATCACGTCCCGTACGGTCGTGGCCTGAGCGGAGGTGAGGCCCAGGGCCGCGGCGTGGTCCTCGAGTGCCGAGGCGGCGTTCTCGATCGCGGCGGCCCGGGTGGGTCTGTTCTCCGCGTGCGCGGCGGGGGAGAGTACGGCGGCCAGCAGGGTGGCGGCGGTGGCGGCTGTGCCGGCTGTGGCGAGGCGGGAAGCTCGGATGTGCCGTGTCCGACTCATCGGTCTCCTTGAGCGCGGGCGCCCTCGGGCGCATGGGGTTGCGCTGTCGCCTGAGATTTAAGGGGCCATGACATGTCATGTCCATAGTCATAACGTGCCGATGTGTGAGGGGAGAGAATCGTTTCTGTGATGTCTCCGGCGCCCGCCCCGCTCCCGTTCTTCGTCTACGGCACCCTGCGCCCCGGCGAGAACAACCACGCCGTGTTCCTGCGCGACCGCACCCGCTCCGAGGAACCCGCCCGGCTGGCCGGCGCGGTGCTCTACGACGGCCCCGGCCATCCGTACGCCGTGGAGGAGCCGGGCGGAGTGGTCCGGGGCGAACTCGTGGCCGCCCTCCCGGAGAAGTACGGGGAAGTCCTCACCGCCCTGGACCGGCTGGAGGGTTACGTGGCCGGTGACCCGCGCAGCCTGTACGAGCGGATCGAGCGCGAGGTGACCCGCGAGACCGACGGTGCGTCTGTACGCGCGTGGGTGTACGTCGCCGGGTCGACCGTCACGGCACGGCTGCTGGTTGGAGGCCAGCGCATCGAGAGCGGGGACTGGCGGACACGGTGTTCCGCCCGCGAAGGTTGGTGACGGAGGCCATGTCGGGGTATCGGCAGCGCCATATGTAGCTGCAAACGTCCGAAGTCCGGCTGCGCACTGGCCCACCCGGGCATCAGAAAGCCTGGCGCCATCCCGGTGGCGGCGGTCACAAGGTGCTTACAAGCTGCTGGTCTTGCCGGGCAGGCCGTAAGAAGCATTCTGGCGCCGACTGTGGCTGGCTCCACACCCTGGGCTACAGCGCTCTACCCTGCCGTCGACGACCACTCCCGCCTCGCCCGCGGCAGAATCCCCGGACGAGAGGAAGAAAACCGGTCCCAGCCTTCGGCAGTAGACCCACGTCTGCTTTCCCCGGGCCGGGATCGCCCACGAGCGAACCCGGCCCTGCCGGCCGCGGAGGCCGGTGGCTCTCTTTCCGACCGTGGAACGTAACGGAGTGCATCACGTTCCGAAGGAGTACCCGTGGGAGTCGCCGATGGACAGGGAGGCCCAGACGGCCTTCGGCCGGGTGTAGGTCTCCAGGGCCGAGGAGCCGTTCTCCCGGCCGTAGCCGGAGGCCTTGACTCCCCCGAAGGGAACCCGGTCGTTGAGGACCCGGTAGGTGTTCAGCCATACGGTGCCGGCCTGCAGTCTCCTGGCGAGTCGGTGGGCGCGGGCGATGTCATTGGTCCACACGCCTGCCGCCAGCCCGTATGGGGAGTCGTTGACCAGCCGCACTGCTTCCTCCGCATCGGAGAAGGGGGCCACCGACACCACCGGGCCGAAGATCTCCTCGGTCATGAGGGGCGAGTCCGCGGCCACGTCCACGAACAACGTGGGCCTGACGTAGAAGCCCTCGGAGTCCTGGGCCGAGGAGTGGAGCCTGCCCTGTGCGCCGATCCGGGCGCCGCCGCGCACGGCGTCGTCGATCGCCTGCTGGGTGCGGGTGCGCTGCAGGGCGGTGGTCTGCGGTCCCATGGACACGCCCGGGCACCGGAAGTCCCCGACGACGAGCCGCTCCACCTGCGCGGAGAGCGCGCCCACGAAGTCATCGTAGACGGCCCGGTGGACGAAGACCCTGCTGCCGGCCACGCACATCTGCCCGGTGGAGCCGAAACCCCCGACCAAGACAGCGTTCACTGCTGCCTCCAGGTCGCAGTCGTCGAAGACGACCTGAGCGTTACTGCCGCCGAGTTCGAGGACGCACGGGGTGAGGTTCGCGGCGGCGGAGCGCGCGATCGCCTTGCCCGTGGCGACCGAACCGGTGAACACGATCAGGTCGACGCCCTCGGCCGCCACCAGAGCCGCCCCGAGTCCGCCGTCTCCGACCACGACCTGCGCCAGTCCCTCGGGCGCCCCCGCCTCCGCGAGGAGGTCGGCCAGGGTGAGGGCGGTGATCGGAGTCTCGGGGGCCGGCTTGAGGATGCAGGCGTTGCCGAAGGCGAGGGCCGGGGCGATCTTCTTCGCGGCGAAGGCGAACGGCATGTTCCACGGCACGATGCCGAGGACCACGCCGAGGGGCTCGCGCAGGGTGTAGACGTGGTCGTCGGCTCCGATCGGGAGGGTCTCGCCGACGACGTGGTCCACCCAGCCCGCGTAGTACTCGAAGCAGTTCGCCGCGCGGCGGACCTCCCGGAGGGTGTCCGCCTCTGGTTTGCCTGTGTTGAGGGACTCGTTGTGGGCGATCCTCTGTTCGTTCTCCCGGATGGCGGAGGCGGTCCGCAGCAGTACGCCTCTGCGTGTCTCCGGTGTGCTTTCCTGCCAGGAACGTTGGGCGTCGCGGGCACGGTTGAGCAGGGTGGGAATCGCTGCGGCGTCCGTGGCCTCGACCTCGGCCAGCGAGCTGCCGTCAACGGGTGATACGACGTTCACAGTCACCTTTTCTCTTCGCCGTTCAGGCCGGGCCCATGTGTGTACCGCTGTTGAGCAGGATGTTCTCCCCGGTCATGGCCCGGGCTCCCGGCGAGATCAGGAACAGCACCGTGGAACACACGTCCTCGGGCGTCATCGGCACCGGGATGCACTGTCTGCTGACCAGGGCGGCCCGGTAGTCGGGGTCTCTTTCGCGTTCGGTGACCTCGGTCTCGATGAAGCCCGGTGACACCGAGTTGACGCGGATGTGGTCCGGGCCCAGCTCACGGGCGAGGCTGCGGGTCATACCGATGATGGCGGACTTCGATGCCACGTAGTGGAGGAAGTTCGCCATGCCGAACGAGACCACGTTGGACGCGAAGTGCACGATCGCGCCGCCCCCCGCCCGCCGGAGCAGAGGGGCGACGTGCTTGCTCAGCAGAAACGGTCCTTTGACGTTGACCTCGAAGACGCGGTCCCATTCCGCGCCGTCGATCTCGGTGAACGCCTTGTGGGTGAGGGCGGTGAACAGCGCCGCGGCGCTGACCAGAGCGTCCACCCGGCCGAAACGCGCCTCGACGGCGTTGAGGGTCGCGTGGACCTGCTCCTCATCGGTGATGTCCACCTGGTGGACCGAGACGTCGTTTCCGACGTCGGCGAAGGTGTCCTGGCAGTCCTGCACGTCCAGGGCGGCCACGCGCCACCCGGCCTCCAGCGCGGAGTGGACGAGGCTGGCACCGATGCCCTGGGCCGCGCCGGTGACCACGACGACGGGCTTGCCGCTGTGCGGGGTGTGCTCAGGAGGCATGCCGGCTCCCGTCCTGGTCGGCCTGTTCGGCGGCGACCATGAGCTGGTGGATGTGGTCGCGCAGGTCGGAGAGGCGTCCGCGGTACCGCTCGCGTTCCTCGGCGGCGTCGAACTCGCCGAGGATCCGGGCGGGGCGGCCGAAGACGAGCACCCGGTCGGCGATCTGGAACGCTTCTTCGATGCTGTGCGTGACGATGACGGAGCTCACCGAGGTGGATTCGCAGAGTTCGACGAAGTCCGCCCGCAGGCTTTTGGCCGTGACCTCGTCCAGTGCCGAGAAGCTCTCGTCGAGGAAGATGAGCTTGGGGTCGATCGCGAATGCCCGGGCGAGGGAGGTGCGTTGCCGCATACCGCCCGAGAGCTGGTTGGGGTAGCGGTCGGCCGCGTTGTCCAGGTGGACCTTGCGCAGCCAGTGCAGGGCCCGCTGCGATCGCTCCTGCTTGTCCACGCCGAGGATCTCCAGTCCGGCCTCGACATTGGCCTTGGCGGTACGCCAGGGCAGCAGCCGCGGCGACTGGTAGGCCATGGCCACGATGCCCTGCAGCTCGTCGCGTTCACGGAGGGGATCCTTGCCGGCCACCCGGACCGTGCCCGAGGTCGGGTCCAGGTTGCCGATGAGGAGGTTGAGCAGGGTCGACTTGCCCGCGCCGGTCCGGCCGAGGATGGCCACCCGCTCCCCGACGTCAACGTGGAAGTTCAGGTGGTCGACGGCGTTGAAGTCGCCGAACCACACCGAGACGTCCTGGACATCGATGATTTTCTCGATTGACGTCACCGGATGACCGCCTCTCCACGCCAGCGCAGCAGACGCTGCTCCGTTTTGTCGATGAGGAACACGAGCACGAAGTTCACGATGATCAGGACCAGGGTCCACGCGAAGATCATGTCGAGCTGGAAGTTGGTCTGGGCCACCTGCATCCGCTGGCCGATGCCCGTGCTCGCCGCGATCAGTTCGGCGAACACCAAGATCCTCAGGGAGAACGCGGAGACCGACCGCACCGACATCAGCAGGTAGACCAGGGACTGCGGGATGAGCAGCATTCGCAGGACCTGTAGCTTGGTCGGCCGGAACTGGTCGACCGCCTCGACGATCTCCGGGTCGATGTTGCGGATACCCTCGTACACCGCGATCGCGATCAGCGGCATGCTGATGAAGAAGCAGATGAATCCGATGCGCAGGTTGACGTCGCTGATCCACAACACCGCCAGCAGCACCCACGACAGGGCCGGAACCGCCTGCATGATGGAGAACGCCGGGGTGAAGAACTCCCCGATGGTCTTGCGGAAGGCACCCATGGCAAGTCCGATGGCCCACCCGGCTGCCAAGGACAGTGACAGGGCGACGGTGAACCGCGCCAGGGTGATGCCGATGTCGGACAACTGGTGGGACAGGATCTCGACGAAGCTCGCCCAGATCTGGTCGAGCCCGGGGAAGATGAACGACGGCAGAACCATGCTGGATATCTGCACACCGCCCAGCAGCAGGACTATGACCAGCGCGAGTGCCCATTTGTTGCGCACGGCCGCGAGGAGGTCTCGCCGGCCGGCGGGGGAGGCGGCTGGGGGCGCTGCCTTCCCGACCGGGCGAGTGGTTGTCGTTTCAGTGGTCATGGCAGTTGCAGTTCCTCGCGTCAGCGCAGGAGCGCGGTGGTCGGTTCCTTCTTCAGCCCGCCGGACTTGTAGATCACCTTGAGGTCGCTCATGAGTGAGGTGCGGCCGGCGTCGTTGAGTGGTTCGGCGTCCATGGGCAGGGAGCCGGACTTGAGGACCCGGGAGACCGTGTCGTCCTGGTAGCCCTGCTTGGCGCCGTAGGAGTCGGCCAGGGCGGGGTCGCTCTTGAGCTTGTCGATAGTGGCGTCGAGGGCCTTGAGCAGCCCCTCGACCGACTTGTCGGACACCTGGTCGGAGATACCGAGGACGAACTGCCAGGAGTTGTCGACGCCCAGTTCCTCCGAGGTGAGCAGCACGGCCATGTCCGGGTACTTCTTCAGCGTCTGCTCCACGGACGGCTCCCAGCCCATCACGTAGTCCGCCGTGCCCGCGGCGACCTGGGCGGAGCCGGTGAGCATGTTGGGGACGGTGACGACCTCGAAGTCCTTGCCGGCCGTGAGTCCGAACTTGTCCTTCAGCCGCGCCTCCATCACCGACCAGGCGCCGGAGGAGGTGATGGCGGCCAGCCGCTTGCCCTTCAGGTCCTTCGGCTCGAAGTGGCCCTTGCGGCCCACGATCACCGTGGTGTTGGGTGCGACGACACCCGCGACCCTGACCTTCGCCCCCTTCTCTGCCATCGAGGCGAAGGTCTCGGGTGCGCCGACGTTGGCGTTGGCCTTGCCGCTGAGGACGTTGGAGTACACCTCGGGCAGGTTCGGCGTGGAAACGGCCGACACCTTGATCCCGTACTTGTCCTGCAGGGCCTTGTCGTCGGCCAGCGCCTTGGGCACCGCGCCGGTCAGCCCGGTGTCCCACACCGAGAAGGTGATCTTGTTGTCGCTTTCTGCCGAGGAGTCGCTGCCGCAGCCCGCCAGGAGGAGGGCCAGCGAAGCGGCAGTGCCGATGGCGAAGGTACGGCGTGTTCTCATGTCGCGGTGTCTCCGTCCGTGATGGTGCTCAGGGTGTTCGTAGGGTCGATGAGAGGGGTGCTTGTCGCGTCGTACTCGTAGATCCAGTCCCGCAGCTTCCAGGTCTCCGGGGTATCGACCCGGGCGCCCTGCTGAATGCGTGATGTTCGTGCCTTACGGGTGGCCTCGTAGGTCTGCAGCGCCCGCTCGACGCCCACCCGCGAGACCTGGTCGAGGCAGCGGGCCAGCACAGCTGCGTCCTCGATGGCCATGGCGGAGCCCTGGGCGAGGAAAGGAACCATCGGGTGGCAGGCGTCGCCGAGCAGCGCCACGCGGCCCGTGCACCACCGCTGCAGGGGGTCCCGCTCGTGCAGCGCCCACTTCAGGGGTGTCCCGGCACGCTTGACGAGGTCGGGTATGGGCCAGGCGTAGTCCTTGAACGCGTTGGCCAGGTCGTCCGGCTCGCCCTGAGCCGTCCAGGACTCGGTCTGCCAGTCGTCCTCGGGGACGACGGCGATGATGTTGACCGTCGAGCCGGAGTTGACGAAGTAGTGGACGAGATGGTGTTCGACCACCGGTCCCCACCACTTGGTCGAAGTGTTCTCGAGCTTGAGGTCCTCGGCCTCGTGGGCGGGCAGCAGGGCCCGGTAGGCGACGGTGCCGGAGAACCGGGGCCGGCTGGTGCCGAACATGACCGTGGAGACGGTGGAGTGGATACCGTCCGCCCCGATGAGCAGGTCACCGCTGACCGTCTCGCCGTCGGACAGCCGTACGGTGACACGGTCGTCGTTGCGGACCACGTCGGTCACGGCCCGGCCGAGGTGTACAAGCTGTGAGGGCACGGCCTCGGTCAGGATGTCCAGGAGCTCGGCCCGGTGGATCAGATAGTGGTAGGCGCCGTACTGCGGGGGGTCGGTGTTCATCGCGTGGACCCCCAGCAGCCGGCCGTCCTGCCAGTCGCGGCTCTCCAGGCGGACCGGGCGGACCCCGGTGCGGGCCAGGCCGGAGCCGAGGCCGAGGCTGTCCAGCACCCGGGTGGAGTTGGGGCTGACCTGGAGACCGGCGCCGACCTCGGTGAGCTCGGTGGCCCGTTCGTAGATCCGGACCCGGTGGCCGTGCTGGCGCAGGGCGAGGGCGGTGGCAAGGCCTCCGATACCCGCGCCGGCGATGATGACGTCGAGTTGAGCCGATGTATGGGACATCTTTCTTCCTAAGGATGGGGTGTCGGGCCCGCGTCGGTGTCGTCGCGCAGGTGGCGGGTGATCGCGTCCGCCCAGATGACGGGCTCTTCGACACATGACATGTGGGCGGCGTCGTCCGTGACGACGAGGCTGCTCTGTGGGAGGAGGTCGGCGATCTCCCGCTGGACGGCGGCGGAGGTGGAGGTGTCGTGGCTCGCTGCGATGACCGTTGTGGGGCAGCCGATGGCCGGCAGCAGCGCGGTCGTGTCGAGTCCGGCGATGCGTGACCAGTCGGCGCTGTGCTCGGCGGCGGGCACCCGGCGCATGATTCGCCGGACCCGGTCCACGTCGCCGGAGTGGCGGCGGTGGAACCCGGGGGTGAACCACCGTTCGATCGTCTCGTCGAGGTAGTCGTCGGTCAGATCTCCGTAGGCACACCTGTGTGCCCGCCGCAGCAGGGCCGCGCGCCCCTCCGGGGTCTGCCGGTGGTTGGTGTTGCCGATGACAAGGCCTGCAACTATCGACGGATGGCGTGCCGCCGTGTATTGCGCGAGCATGCCTCCCATCGAGATGCCGGCGAGGACCGCCCGGTCGAGTCCGGCCGACGCCATCCAACTTGCAAGATGGTCCGCCTCCTCCTCGAACGTCGGCGGGCCGGTCCGGCCCTCAGGAGCCGCCGCCTGGTCGCCGGGGCGGCCGGGCAGGTCGAAGCCATGCACCCGAAGGTCGTTCGGGAGCAAGGAGGTGACCTTCCACCAGATTTCGCTGGTCGCGCCGGCCGGGTGGAGCAGCACCACCGCACCGGGGCCGCGTCGGGGCGCCCCGGTGGTCACCGGAACTCCTCGTCCGCGACGGGACTGTTCTCGTGGCCGATGTCCCGGGAGATTCGCCGGGCCGCGCTGACGATGAGGTCCACGTACTGCTTGCCGAGCTTGTCGGTGTACCGCTGTTGCGGCACGGTCATGATGAGGTCGCCGATGACCCGTGACCGGTGGTCGAAGATGGGGGCGGCGATGCCCACCGCGCCGGGCACGCGGCGGCCGTGCGTGATGGCGTATCCCTGCTGCCGGATCTCGGCCAGTTCGGTCTCCGCCGCGGCCTTGCCCACCCACGGGGTGTTGGTGTCGTTCTCCGCCTGCCGCAGGATCTCGGCCCGTTCGGCGGCCGGAAGATGGGCGAGGATCGCCAGGCCGGAGGCTCCGCGGTGGATCTCGGTCCACTGGAAGAGGTCGAAGACGTAACGCAGCGGGTGCTGGGACTGCACGCTGTCGACACGCACCATCAGACGCTTGCGCGGATCGTACAGCCCCAGCAGCACCGTCTCGTTGCAGGCCTCGACGATGCTGTGCAGTTCGGGGCGGGCGACCGTGCGCACGTCGACCTTCTTCTGTGCCAGGTTGCCCAGACGCAGCAGCTCCAGCCCCACCTTGTAGGTGTCGCCGTCGAGCCGCTCGACCAGGCCCTCGTCGACCAGGGAGGCCAGCGCCCGGTGCACGGTGCTGGGCTGCATGCCGCAGCACTTGGCGATCTCGCGGACCCCGAACTCGCCCTGCGGCTGCTCGACCATGTGGCGCAGCACCTGGAAGACCCGGCCCACCGGATCCCTCAGCCGCGCCCCGGGGGAGGTTTTCTGTTCGCTCATCGGTCGCCCTCTTCCTCAGCCGTCAACGGTGTTGGTTGCAGGGGAGATTACGGCCGTGCGCAGGGCGGACAGGTCGTATCCGGCACCGTGCAGCACGCCGTGCTCCGGCCACCCGGCCGGGTCGGCCAGCAGTCGCCGGGCCAGCGCGTGGTCGCGGGGGCGGCCCAGGGACTCCACCGCGGCCAGACGGCCGTCGCGGAAGGCGAGCACGGAGAAGGCTCCTTGCCCCGGGTCCCCGGAGACGACGCACTCGTCCGCCGGTTCCACGAGACCGGCCATCTGGACGCGGAGCCCGCACTGCTCGGTCCAGAACCACGGCAACCGCTCGTAGGCGGACACGGTGCCGGTCGCTATCGACTTGGCGATGTGCCGGCCCTGTTCGGTGGCGTTCTGCACCGACTCCAGGCGCACCGACGCGGCCGAGGCGAAGGGAGAGGGGAAACGGGCGCAGTCACCGACCGCGTAGACCCGCGGGTCGCGGGTGGTGCGCAGGGAGCTGTCGACGACGATGCCGTCCTGCGTCTCCAGTCCGCTCTTTTGGGCGAGTTCGTCGTTGGGCAGCACTCCGACACCGACGATCACCAGATCCACGGGGCCTGTCGTGTCCTGCCCGGTGGCGATCGTGAGCCGGCCGCCGTCCTCCACGATGGCCGAAATCCGGGTGGCAGCACGGACCTCCACTCCGCGTGCGCGGTGACGGGCGAGCAGATACTCGGCCATGACCGGGCTCATTCCGCGACCCATCGGGCGCGCCGCGGCCTCGATGACGGTTACCTCCGCGCCCGCGGCCGCGAGGACCGAGGCGGCCTCCAAGCCCACGAAGCCGCCACCGACGACGGCGACACGGCTCGCGTCCGCGGTCAGAGCCGCGATGGCCGCCGCGTCATGGCGGGTGCGGAAGAAGCGCACGCGCTCACTGCGCGGGGTGGTAAAGGGCAGTGTCCGGGCGCGTGCGCCCGTGGCGAGCACCAGGTGGTCGTAGCCGTAGGCCTTACCCGTCGTCGTGTGCACCCGGCGGGCGTGCCGGTCGATCTCGCTGACCGGACTGCCGAGGCGGAGGGCGATGTCCTGCTCGGCGTAGCTCGCCACCGGGTGGAGGTTGATCAGATCGTCGGCGTCGGTCTCGCGCCGCCGCAGGGCGGCGAGGTAGCCCTTGGACAGCGGAGGCCGCTGGTAGGGGCTCCTCTCCTCCGCGCTGAGCAGCGTAATGGGGCCCCGGTAGCCTTCCGCGCGCAGGGAGAACGCCGTCTGGGCGCCCGCGTGTCCGGCCCCGACGATGACGGTGCCCGCCATCACAGCTGACTTTCGGGCAGCTCGACGACAAGCCCGTCGAACTCCTCGGTGACGGTGATCTGGCAGCTCAGCCTGCTGGCCTCGGTGCGCTCGCACGCCGTGAACTCGAGCATCTCCTGCTCGACCATGGCCGGCTCCGCGAGCCTGTCCCGCCATTCCTCGGCCACGTAGACGTGGCAGGTGGCGCACATGGCGTTGCCGCCGCATTCACCGACGATCCCGTCGACGCCGCCCGCGACCGCGCCCTGCATCACGGAACGGCCGGCCGGGACCTCGACGTTCCGGGCCGTTCCGTCCGGATCCACAAAAGTGATCTTGGGCGCCACAGTGCCTCCCACAACGATACAAACGTTCTGTCAAAGAATCGGTGAGCACACGCTACATGGAGTTTGTGCCACGTCAAGGCCCTTTTCTTTCAAGGTGAGCGGCCTGTAGTCTCCGTTGTGCGGGACGCATGTTCTGCACAAGGGAGAGTTGGGTTGGGAGTCGATGGCATGACGAACGTGCACCTCGATGAGTGCGATCCGTGGCAGGAGGAGCTGCTCAGGTGGCCTTATGGCCGCTATGCGAAGCTTCGGGACGCAGGTCCGGTCGCCTACAACACGAAGTACGGCTTCTGGTCGATGCACCGCTTCGCTGAGGTTCAGTCAGCTATGTCCGACTGGGAGACCTTCTGCTCCAGCCGAGGGGTCGGCATCACCGACACGGCCAAGGAGAAGGCCTGGCGCCCCCCCAGCCTGCTGCTGAACGCGGATCCGCCCGCGCACACCGAAGTCCGCAGCATTGTCGGCCGCATCTTCTCCCCGCAGGCGGTCCGCCGGCTCCGGCAGCGGTTCGAGGACGAGGCCGCCGACCTCGTCGCCTCCCTGGGTGACCGCACGGAGGTGGACGCGGCGGTGGAGCTCGCCGAGGCCTTTCCGCTGCGCGTCTTCCCGGACGCCGTGGGGGTGCGCCCGGAGGGCCGCGAACACCTGCTGCAGTACGGCCGTATGGCCTTCAACTCCGAGGGCCCCAAGAACGCCATCTACCAGGAGGCGTTCCGCAATGCCGAGGCCGTCCACGCCTGGATCAACGAAAGCTGCCGCCGGGAAAACCTGGCCGAGGAGGGCTTCGGGGCCGATATCTGGCAGGCGCACGACGCGGGCCTGATCACCGCCGAGCAGGCCCTCCTGCTGGTCCGGTCCGTCCTGACCGCAGGGCTTGACACGACCATCGCCACCATCGGCAACGCCCTGCTGGCCCTGGCCCAAAACCCCGAGCAGTGGCGGATGCTCAGGGACGACCCGTCCCTGGCCAGGAACGCCTTCGAGGAGACTCTGCGCTACGACGCGCCCGTCCAGCTCTTCTTCCGTACCACCACCCGGGCCGTCCAGGTCGAGGGCATCGAGATTCCGGCTGACGCCAAGGTGCTGGTGTCGATCGCCTCGGCCAACCGCGACCCCCGCCGCTGGGGGCCGGACGCGGACGCCTTCCGTATCCGGCGCGATGCCGCCGGCCACGTCGGCTTCGGCGTCGGCATCCACCGTTGCCTGGGCCAGATGATCGCCCGGCTGGAGGGCGAGGTCCTGCTGGCCGCGCTCGCCCGCGCGTACGAGTCGATCGAGCCGGCCGGAGAACCGCACTTCCGCCTCAACAACGTGGTGCGCAGTTACCGGAACATCCCGCTGCACATGACGCCGGCGCACTGACCCGTTAGTTCTGACAGACAGTTAGGAAACTGCCAATCATGATCACAGGGCCCCTGAAGTACCTCCGCCGGCCGTTCGTCTCGAACGTCAAGGAGGGGGACAAGGTCCTCATTGTCACCGATACCCGTCAGGACGCTCGGGTCTGGCAGGCCATCATGAGCATCGTCGCGGACCTCGGCGCCGAACCGACGCTCGCCATGTTCGACCCCCGGCCCGCGGACTACTACGATCCGCCCGCGGTCGTCGCCGCGGCCATGCTCGACGCCGATGTCAACGTGCTGGTGGCTTCCACCTCCATGCTGCATTCACCCGCTTCCATGGCGTCGATGGCCGCGGACATCCCCAGCATCTGCCTGGACGGCCAGGTCACCTTGGAGATGTTCCAGTACGGTGCCGCGACCGCTGACTACCTCGAGATCGCGCGGATGAAGCACTACACGGCCAAGAACGTCTTCGGCGAGAACGCCAAGACGGCGCGGGTGACCTCGGACCTGGGGACCGACCTCACCTACAGCGTCGAGGGCCGCATCTTCGTGCCGCCGCTGCGGGGCGACGACTGGGACCCGTTCAAGGCCTACAAGCGGACGGAGGAGGGCCGCGAAGGCAGCCCGATGTACACCTGCCTCTTCCCGGGCGGCGAATTCAACGTCCCGCCGCTCGAGGGCACGGCGAACGGCGTCTACGCCGCGGACCTCACCTCCCACCACCTCGGCAAGCTCGACGAACCGATCCTGCTGGAGATCGAGAAGGGTCGCATCGTCGACATCAAGGGCCACCGGGACGCCAAGCGGCTCCGTGACCACCTGCGCGACTACGGCGACGACTCGGCGTACGAGTTCCCGACCGAGGCCTCCATCGGGCTCAACAAGAAGGCCCAGATCGTGGGCAGCCAGCGTGAGGACAAGAACATCTACGGAGCCGTCCACTTCGGCCTCGGCACCAACTCCGACGTGGGCGGCACCGTCGACAGCAACTTGCACATGGACCTCGTGGTCCTCCAGCCGACCCTGTACGTCGACGGAGTGACGAAGATCGAGAGGGGCGAGTTCCTGGTCCCACTCGACCGCGACGTCTGAGCGCGGCCGCACGCCGCCTGGGACGGTACGCCGGATTCCGGTCTGTGCGTACGCCCCTGGCGTCACCGGCCGCACTCCGGGCCGCAAATCCGCGGCCCGGAGTGCGGTGCCCGGCACCGTACAGCCAGAACAGTGACCTCCCCGCCGGTGCTGCCCATCGTGAGGTGCGCGTCAGCCGGCGTCGGCCAGGGCGCGGGCCACGCCGTGCTCCTTGCGGCCCAGGAACGTCGGGTCCGGCTGGAACACGGCGTCCAGGACCGCCTTGCCGGCCGCGAACACCTCGCGGGTGCCGCCGTAGTACCAGGTGACGTCGTGCTCGGCGTCCACGCCGACGCCGTGGGAGTCGATGCCCGCCGCCTCGCACAGGGCGACCGCGCGCCGGACGTGGAAGCCCTGGGTGACCAGGACCGCCCGGTCCACGCCGAAGATCTTCTTCGCCCGGACACAGGAGTCCCAGGTGTCGAAGCCGGCGTAGTCGCTCACGATGCGGATGCCCGGCACACCGCGCTCGGTCAGGTACGCGCGCATGGCGTCCGGCTCGTCGTAGTCCTCGCGGCTGTTGTCGCCGGTGACCAGGAGCGCCTTGACCCTGCCCTCGCGGTACAGCTCCGCCGCCGCGTCCAGCCGGTGCGCCAGGTACGGTGACGGCTCGCCGCCCCACAGGCCCGCGCCGAAGACGACGGCCACCTCGGTGCGCGGCGCGTCCGCCGTGGTCCGCAGCCGGTCACCGGCCACGACGTACATCCACGTCGCCGGAAGCAGCGCCAGCACGCACCCGGCCATCACCGCCTGCACCAGCCGCCGCCGCCCGGCACGGGTACGTGGCAGGCGCGGTCGTATCCGCGACGGTCGGCGCATCGGACGGTCCCCTCCCCAGGCGGCCCCTGCGGGCCTCGCTCGGTCTCGACACGATCAAGGACGCGGTGCACGGCGGTTTGGTTCGCCGACTCCGGCCGGAAACGGACCGGGAGATCCCGAATGTCAGTGGCTGCCCTTACTGTCGAGTCATGGAAGGGATCGCATCCGAGACGGCCGGGACGTACGAGAACCACGTGCCGACGGCCGGCTACGAGGCGTCGGCCGTCGAGAGGTGGGCCCCCGAGCCGGACAAGCGGCCGGGGCGTACCGCCTTCCAGCGCGACCGCGCGCGCGTGCTGCACTCCGCGGCGCTCAGACGCCTGGCCGGCAAGACCCAGGTGGTCACACCAGGTACACGAAATCAGGTCTGGGACGCCAGCCCCCGCACCCGGCTCACCCACTCGCTGGAGTGCGCCCAGGTGGGCCGTGAGCTGGGCGCCGCCCTCGGCTGCGACCCGGACCTCGTCGAAGCCGCCTGCCTCGCCCACGACCTGGGCCACCCGCCCTTCGGGCACAACGGCGAGCAGGCGCTGAACGAGTTCGCCGAGGACTGCGGCGGCTTCGAGGGCAACGCCCAGTCGCTGCGCCTGCTCACCCGCATCGAACCCAAGCGCTTCGTCCCCGACCCCCGGACGGACGAACTGGTCAGCGTCGGTCTCAACCTCACCCGCGCCTCCCTCGACGCCGCCACCAAGTACCCCTGGCCGCGCGGCGACCACCCCACCGACCCCGCCTCGCCCAAGTTCGGGGTCTACGAGGACGACCGGCCGGTCTTCGACTGGGTGCGCAAGGACGCGCCCGGCACGCGCACGTGCTTCGAGGCCCAGGTCATGGACTGGGCGGACGACGTGGCGTACTCGGTGCACGACGTGGAGGACGGCCTGCACGCCGGCCACATCGACCCGAACGTGCTGCACGCCGAACCCGAGCGGCAGGCGGTCTTCGCGGTCGCCGTCGGCCGCTACGTCCCGGCCGACACCGACCCCGAGGAACTGGCCGAGGCCCTCGACCGCCTCCTGGACCAGGAGTGGTGGCCGCACGGCTACGACGGCTCCGCGGTCGCCCAGGCCCGCCTGAAGGACGCCACCAGCCAGCTCATCGGCCGCTTCTGCCTGGCCGCCGAAGGAGCCACGAGACAGGCGTACGGGAGCGGGCGCCTGACGCGGTACGGCGCCGAGCTCGTCGTGCCCAGGAGCACCCGAATGGAGTGCGCGGTCCTCAAGGCCGTCGCCGACCGGTACGTCATGCAGCGCGCCGAGCAGGAGCGGCTCCGCGCCGACCAGCGGATCGTGGTCGCCGAGCTCGCCGAGGCGCTGACCGCGCGCGCCCCCGAGGGTCTGGATCCGCAGTTCCGCGCCCTGTTCGACCAGGCCGGCGACGACCGGGAACGCAAGCGCGTGCTCGTCGACCAGATCGCCTCCCTGACCGACGCCTCCGCCCGTTCGCTGCACGCCCGGCTGACGGGGCGCGCATGACGGTGACATCGACATTGACAGTCCTTTTACTGATACGGGGGATATCAGTGGGACACATGTGACTTTCCGTGGCCTGATCGGGCCACTCCCTCTTCCCGCAGCACGCTCCGTGCGGGACGCTCGCATGTGGCGGCACTCACAGTGTTCTCTGGGGGACACCCCCAGACCCCCGGCAGGAGGCAACAAGTGGTCGACGCGGATCAGACATTCGTCATCGTCGGAGGAGGTCTGGCCGGCGCGAAGGCGGCCGAGACCCTCCGCGCGGAGGGCTTCAGCGGCCGCGTGATCCTCGTCTGCGACGAGCGCGACCACCCCTACGAGCGGCCCCCGCTGTCCAAGGGCTATCTGCTCGGCAAGCAGGAGCGCGACAGCGTCTTCGTGCACGAGCCCGCCTGGTACGCGCAGAACGACATCGAACTGCACCTCGGCCAGACGGTCGACGCCATCGACCGGGCCGCGAAGACCGTCCACTACGGCGAGGACGGCACCCACCTGCGCTACGACAAGCTGCTGCTGGCCACCGGCGCCGAGCCGCGCCGCCTGGACATCCCCGGCACCGACCTGGCGGGCGTCCACCACCTGCGCCGCCTCGCCCACGCCGAGCGCCTGAGGAGCGTCCTGACCCACCTCGGGCGGGACAACGGCCACCTGGTGATCGCGGGCGGCGGCTGGATCGGTCTGGAGGTCGCGGCAGCGGCCCGCGAGTACGGCGCCGAGGTCACCGTCGTCGAGCCGTCCGCCACTCCGCTGCACCACGTGCTCGGCCCCGAGCTCGGCCAGATCTTCGCCGAGCTGCACCGCGAGCACGGCGTCCGCTTCCACTTCGGCGCCCGGCTCACCGAGATCGTCGGCCAGGACGGCATGGTGCTCGCCGCCCGCACCGACGACGGCGAGGAGCACCCCTGCCACGGCGTGCTCGCCGCGATCGGCGCCGCGCCGCGGACCGCCCTCGCGGAGTCGGCGGGCCTGGAGCTGGCCGAGCGGGCCCACGGCGGCGGCATCGCGGTGGACGAACGGCTGCGCACGTCCGACCCGGACATCTACGCGGCCGGTGACGCGGCCTCCTTCCCGCACGGGCTGTTCGGCACCCGGCTGCGGGTGGAGCACTGGGCCAACGCGCTGAACGGCGGCCCGGTCGCGGCCCGCGCGATGCTCGGCCAGGAGGTCGTCCACGACCGCGTGCCCTACTTCTTCACCGACCAGTACGACCTGGGGATGGAGTACAGCGGGTGGGCGCCGCCGGGGTCGTACGACGAGGTGGTGATCCGCGGGGACGCCGGAAAGCGGGAGTTCATCGCCTTCTGGGTGAAGGAGGGGCGCGTCCTGGCCGGGATGAACGTCAACGTGTGGGACGTCACGGACCCGATCCAGCACCTGATCCGCACGAGGGCACAGGTCGACACGGAGGCGCTGGCGGACCCGCACGTTCCGCTGGCCGGCCTGGCCTCGTAGCCGGGATGGCCGAGGCCGCCGAGGGTGACAACAGAGGTCGCCGAGGTGGCCGAGCGGGAGTGTCGGCGGGCTTTCGTAGACTTCAGGCGTGGCTGGACGGATCAATGACGAGGACGTGAAGGCGGTACGGGACGCGGTCCCGATCGACGCCGTCGTGTCCGAGTACCTCCAGCTGCGGAACGCGGGCGGGGGCAACCTGAAGGGCCTGTGCCCGTTCCACGACGAGAAGTCGCCGTCCTTCCAGGTCAGCCCGAGCAAGGGACTCTTCCACTGCTTCGGCTGCCAGGAGGGCGGCGACACCATCTCGTTCGTGCGGAAGATCGACCACCTCTCCTTCTCGGAGGCGGTCGAGCGGCTGGCCGCCCAGGCCGGCATCACCCTGCGCTACGAGGAGGGCGGGTACAACCCCGCCCACCAGCGCGGCGAGCGCATCCGCCTGGTCGAGGCGCACAAGCTGGCCGCCGAGTGGTACGCCGAGCAGCTCGCGACCTCCGCCGAGGCCGAGACCGGCCGGGTCTTCCTCGCCGAGCGCGGCTTCGACCAGGCCGCCGCCGTCCACTTCGACATCGGCTACAGCCCCCAGGGCTGGGACCACCTCACCCGCTTCCTGCGCGGCAAGGGCTTCACCGACAAGGAACTGCTCCTCTCCGGCCTGTCCCAGGAGGGCCGCCGCGGCCCCATCGACCGCTTCCGCGGCCGGCTGATGTGGCCGATCCGTGACATCGGCGGCGAGGTGGTCGGCTTCGGCGCGCGGAAGCTGTACGAGACGGACAACGGGCCGAAGTACCTGAACACGCCCGAGACGGCGATCTACAAGAAGTCCCAGGTGCTGTACGGCATCGACCTGGCGAAGAGGGAGATCGCGAAGACCTCCCGCGCGGTCGTGGTCGAGGGCTACACGGACGTCATGGCCTGCCACCTGGCGGGCGTCACGACCGCCATCGCCACCTGCGGCACCGCTTTCGGCGGCGACCACATCAAGATCCTGCGCCGGCTGCTGATGGACAACGGCTCGGCCCGCGTGATCTTCACCTTCGACGGCGACGCGGCCGGCCAGAAGGCGGCCCTGCGCGCCTTCGAGGACGACCAGAAGTTCGCCGCCGAGACCTACATCGCGATCGCCCCGGACGGCATGGACCCCTGCGACCTGCGCCTGGCCAAGGGCGACGATGCGGTCGCCGACCTGGTCGAACCGCGCACCCCGCTCTTCGAGTTCGCGCTGCGCCAGATCGTCGCCCGCTACGCCCTCGACACCCCGGCCGGCCGTGCCGCCGCCCTGGACGAGGCGGCGCCGGTCGTGGCCCGGATCAAGAACAGCGGCGCCCAGCACGAGGTCGCGGTCCAGCTCGCCGGGATGCTCGGCATCCTCGACACCCAGTTCGTGGTCAAGCGGGTGGCGCAGCTGGCCCGCTGGGCCCGCGAACGCGGTGAGCGCGGCGGACGCGGCGGGCGCGGCCCCGCGCCGGACCGGCAGCAGCGGGGACCCCAGTCCCAGCCGCAGCACCAGTACGCCCCCGCACATCCCGCGCCCCGCGGTCCGGCGCTCAACCTCCGCAACCCGGTCTACGCCACCGAGCGGGAGCTGCTCAAACTCGCCCTGCAACGCCCGGAGCTGGTCTCCCCGGCCTTCGACGCCTACGGCGTGGACGAGTTCACCGCCCCGCCGTACGCCGCCGTACGCCAGGCGATCCTGGACGCGGGCGGCGCGGAGTACGGCGTGGGCGACCCCCACGAGTACCTCGCCCGCGTCCGCGAGGCCGCCCCCGACGACACGGTCCGCGCGATGGTCACGGAGCTGGCCGTGGAGGCGATCCTGCTCCGCAGGGAGGTCGACGAGCCCTACGCCGGCGCCCAGCTGGTCACGGTCCGCCGCCGCGCGGTCGAACGCCGTATCCGCGACCTCCAGAGCACGGTGGCCCGCCTCAGCACCGGCGGCGACCCCGCACAACTGGCCGCCCACCAGAACGAGTTGTGGATCCTCCAGCAGTACGACCAGTCACTGCGCGAGCGGGGCGCGGCGGCGCTGTGAGGGCGGCCGCGTAAAGGTGGCCGCGGGCTCCCGCCCGCGACCTGGGTAACCGTCCCGTCACGGACCGGACGCAAAAAGTCACCGCACGACTCTCGTGGCCTTGATGTGTCGTACCCCACACTGGGGTCGGTGCCTGAGTCCTCGGAGCGCGGCCGAACCGTCCCCCACGGGTCCTGCGGTCCCACGGCTTCGCTCATCGCGTACGGGACGGACAGCGGCGAGGCCGCCGACTCCGCCCCCGAGTACCGCTGCTGCCCACCCCAGCAGCGATCATCCTGGAGGTCGCCCCCCGTGCAGACCCAGACCCTCACCCACACCGACATCCCCATCGGCCTCGGCGTCGAGGGGCCGGACCCGGACCCGGAGGCCGATGTCGTCGCGGCCGTACCTCCGCAGGACCGGGCCGCGCACCACCCCGAGGCGGAGCCGGAGGTGTCCTCGCTCAAGCCCCCCGAGTCCCCTGAGTCCCCCGAGTCCCCCGAGCCGGCCCCCGCCCGCACCGGGACCGGCAGCGGACCCTCCTCCGACCTGTTCCGCCAGTACCTGCGGGAGATCGGCCGCATCCCGCTGCTCACCGCCGCCCAGGAGGTCGACCTCGCCCGGCGTGTGGAGGCCGGACTGTTCGCCGAGGAGAAGCTGAGCAGCACCCCGGACCTGGACAGCCGGCTCGCCCTCGACCTGGACCGGCTCGTCGTCATGGGCCGGATGGCCAAGCGCCGCCTCATCGAGGCCAACCTGCGGCTCGTCGTGTCCGTGGCGAAGAGGTACGTCGGCCGCGGCCTGACCATGCTCGACCTGGTGCAGGAGGGCAACCTCGGGCTCATCCGGGCCGTGGAGAAGTTCGACTACGCCCGCGGCTACAAGTTCTCCACCTACGCCACCTGGTGGATCCGCCAGGCCATGTCCCGCGCCCTGGCCGACCAGGCCCGCACCATACGCGTGCCCGTGCACGTCGTCGAACTCATCAACCGGGTGGTGCGGGTGCAGCGGCGGATGCTGCAGGAGCGCGGCTACGAGCCGACCCCCGCCGAGGTCGCCGCCCACCTCGACCTGGAGCCCGAGCGGGTGAGGGAAGTGCTGCGGCTGGCCCAGGAACCGGTCTCCCTGCACGCCCCGGTCGGCGAGGAGGACGACGTGGCCCTCGGCGACCTCATCGAGGACGGCGACGCCGCCTCACCCGTCGAGTCGGCGGCGTTCCTGCTGCTCCGCGAGCACCTGGAGGCCGTGCTGTCCACGCTGGGGGAGCGCGAGCGGAAGGTCGTCCAGCTCCGGTACGGACTCGTCGACGGACGCCCGCGCACCCTGGAGGAGATAGGGCGCATCTTCGGCGTCACCCGGGAGCGGATACGGCAGATCGAGTCCAAGACCCTCAACAAGCTCCGCGACCACGCCTTCGCCGACCAGCTCCGCGGCTACCTGGACTGAAAGGGGGCCGCCCGCACAGGCGGCCCCCTCGCGGCTCAGTCGACCTCGGCCACCGCCTGCGCGAACTGCGCCCTGTACAGCCGTGCATACGCTCCGTCGGCCACCAACAGCTCGTCGTGCGCGCCCTGTTCGACGATCGACCCGTTCTCCATCACGAGGATCGTGTCCGCGTCCCGGATCGTGGAGAGCCGGTGCGCGATGACGAACGACGTACGCCCGTGCTGGAGTTTGGCCATCGCCTTCTGGATCAGCACCTCGGTACGGGTGTCGACCGAGCTCGTCGCCTCGTCCAGCACCAGGATCACCGGGTCGGACAGGAACGCCCGCGCGATGGTGATGAGCTGCTTCTCACCGGCGCTGACCCCGGAGCCCTCGTCGTCGATCACGGTGTCGTAGCCGTCGGGCAGCGTACGGATGAACCGGTCGGCGTGCGCGGCCCGCGCCGCCTCCTCGATCTCCCCGCGGGTGACCTCGCGGGAGGAGCCGTAGGCGATGTTCTCCGCGATGGTGCCGCCGAACAGCCAGGTGTCCTGCAGCACCATGCCGATCCCGGAGCGCAGTTCGTCCCGCGACATGCGCGCGACGTCCACGCCGTCCAGCGTGATGCGCCCGCCGGTGACGTCGTAGAACCGCATCAGCAGGTTGACCAGCGTGGTCTTTCCGGCGCCGGTCGGGCCGACGATCGCGACCGTGTGGCCCGGCTCCACCGTGAGCGACAGGTCCTCGATGAGCGGCTTGTCGGGGTCGTAGCGGAACGACACGTGTTCCAGCGACACCCGCCCGCGCAACTCCTCCGGCCGCACGCCCGGCACCGGGTCCGCCTCCTGCTCCTCGGCGTCCAGGAGTTCGAAGATCCGCTCGGCGGAGGCGACCCCCGACTGCACCAGGTTCGCCATCGACGCCACCTGGGTCAGCGGCATCGAGAACTGCCGCGAGTACTGGATGAAGGCCTGCACGTCACCGATGGACAGCGCGCCCGACGCCACCCGCAGACCGCCGACGACCGCGACCAGCACGTAGTTGATGTTCGACACGAACATCATCAGCGGCTGCATGACGCCGCTGTTGAACTGCGCCTTGAAGCCCGCCTCGTACAGCGCCTCGTTCTGCTCGGCGAACTGCTGCGCCGACTCCTCCTGCCGCCCGAACACCTTCACCAGCGTGTGCCCGGTGTACATCTCCTCGATGTGCGCGTTCAGCTTGCCGGTGGAGCTCCACTGCTGCACGAAGTGCGGCTGCGACCGCTTGCCCACACGCATGGCGACGACGAACGACAGCGGCACGGTCACCAGCGCGACCAGGGCCAGGATCCAGGAGACGTAGAACATCATGGCGAGCACGCCGATGATGGTCAGCACCGAGTTGATGAGCTGGCCCATCGACTGGTTCAGGGTCTGCCCGATGTTGTCGATGTCGTTGGTGGCGCGGGAGAGCACCTCGCCGCGCTGCTGCTTGTCGAAGTACGACAGCGGCAGCCGCGACAGCTTCGTCTGCACGTCCTCGCGCATCCGGAACATGGTCCGGTTCACCACCCGGTTCACCAGCCGCGTCGCCACCGCCATCAGCAGGCCGGCCACCAGGAACGTACCCAGCGCGAACAGCAGGACCTCGCCGACGGCACCGAAGTCGATGCCCTGACCCGGGGTGAAGTCGGTGCTCCTGAGCATGTCGGCGACCGCGCCCTGGCCGCGCTCCCGCATGGAGTCGAGGACCTGCTCCTTGGTCGCCCCGGCCGGCATCCGCCGTCCGACGATCCCCGCGAAGACCAGGTCGGTGGCCCTGCCGAGGATCTTCGGCCCGATCACGCTGAGCGCGACGCTCACGAGGACGCACAGCACCAGGACGCCGACCGTGACCCGTTCGGGCCTGAATCGGGCGACGAGCCGTTTGCCCGACTCCTTGAAGTCGAGCGAGCGGTTGTCGGGGCCGGCCCCGGCCATCATCCGCCCCATCGGCCCGGCCATCAGGCTGCCTCCGCTTCCGTCAGCTGGGAGAGCACGATCTCCCGGTAGGTCTCGTTGTCCGCCATCAGCTCGTGGTGGCGGCCGGTGCCGACGACGCGTCCCTCGTCCAGGACGACGATCCGGTCGGCGTCCCGGATGGTGGCCACCCGCTGGGCGACGATGACGACGGTCGCCTCGGCGGTCTCGCGGGTCAGTGCCGCTCTCAGGGCCGCGTCGGTGGCGTAGTCCAGGGCGGAGAAGGAGTCGTCGAAGAGGTAGATCTCCGGGCGCTGCACGAGCGTACGGGCGATGGCGAGCCGCTGCCGCTGACCACCCGACACATTCGTGCCGCCCTGGGCGATCGGCGCGTCCAGGCCGCCCTCCAGTGTGCTGACGAAGTCCTTGGCCTGCGCCACCTCCAGCGCGTGCCACAGCTCCTCGTCGGTGGCGTCCGGGTTGCCGTAGCGCAGGTTGGTGGCCACCGTGCCGGCGAACAGGTACGGCTTCTGCGGCACCAGGCCGACCGTCCTCGCCAGCAGCTTCGGGTCCACGGTCCGTACGTCCACGCCGTCGACGAACACCTCGCCGTCGGTCGCGTCGAACAGGCGGGGCACCAGCCCGAGCAGGGTGGACTTGCCGCTGCCGGTGGAGCCGATGACGGCGGTCACCTCGCCGGGGCGGGCCACCAGGTCGATGGCCTTCAGCACGGGCTCCTCGGCCCCCGGGTAGCGGAAGCCGGCACCGCGGACCTCCAGATGGCCGTGGCGGCGCAGCTCGGTCACGGGCGCGGCCGGCGGCACGACGCTGGAGGAGGTGTCCAGGACCTCGTGGATGCGCTCGGCGCACACCTCCGCGCGCGGCACCATCATGAACATGAAGGTGGCCATCATCACGGACATCACGATCTGCATCAGATAGGCGAGGAACGCGGTCAGGTCACCGATCTGCATCCCGCCGCTGTCGATGCGGTGGGCGCCGAACCACACCACGGCGATGGACGACAGGTTGACCACCGTCATCACGATGGGGAACATCAGCGCCAGCCAGCGTCCGGTGGCCAGCGACACCTCCGTCAGGTCCTCGTTGGCCCCGCGGAACCGGCTCTTCTCGTACTCGTCGCGGACGAAGGCGCGGATCACGCGGATGCCGGTGATCTGCTCGCGCAGTACCCGGTTCACCGTGTCCAGGCGCGTCTGCATGGACCGGAACAGCGGGCGCAGCCGACGCACGATCAGGGTCACGCAGACGCCGAGCACCGGTACGACGGCGACCAGGACGGCCGACAGCGGCACGTCCAGGCCGAGGGCCAGGACGACACCGCCCACACACATGATGGGCGCCGACACCATCAGGGTGAACGTCATCAGGGCCAGCATCTGGACCTGCTGCACGTCGTTCGTCGTACGCGTGATGAGGGAGGGCGCGCCGAAGTGGCCGACCTCACGCGCGGAGAAGGACTGCACGCGGTCGAAGACGTCCGCCCGTACGTCCCGGCCGAGTGCGGCGGCGGTCCGGGCGCCGAAGTAGACGGCACCGATGTTGCACACCACCTGCGCCAGCGAGATGCCGAGCATCACGGCACCGAACGTCAGGATGTAACCGGTGTCCCCCTTCACCACACCGTTGTCGATGATGTGGGCGTTCAGCGTGGGCAGGTAGAGGGTGGCGCAGGTCTGCAGGAACTGCAGCAGCACCAGAAGGGCTATGGGTTTTTTGTACGGCCTGAGATAGGTCCGCAGAAGTCTTATGAGCACGCTGGGTCTCTTTGGGTCGGCGGTGGGGGCGGTCGTGTCCCCTGGCCCCTATCGTCGAACACTCCACCCGCGTTACCTCAACCGATTAACCCGGCTGAGAGCCAACGACCGGGCCCCGCCCGGCCGTTGACGATATGCCTCAAATGTCCCCACGTGGGGGTTGTCGGCGCCCTCCATGGGGGACTGTCACGCCCGGAACGCTCCCGGGTGGATCTGCTCGCGCACCGACACGTACTGCTGGCGCACCGCCTGGCCCACCGCCAGGTCCTCGCCGGGCTCCAGGACCTGGGCGGCCGCACCCTGCCAGACCGGCGGGGTGCGCGGGTCCAGGGTGCCCTGCGACACACCGAGCGCCCAGGCGGCCTGCCGGGCGGCGCCGAGCGCGGCGTAGTCCGCGGGCTGCGGTACGACGACCTGCGCCCCGAACAGCGAGGGCGCGGCGGCCTGTACGGCGGGCAGTTCGGCGGCCGGCCCGAGCAGGAAGACACGGCGCACCTCCACACCCCGGCCGCGCAGCACGTCCAGCGCGTCCGCGAGCCCGCACAGCATGCCCTCGAACGAGGCCCGCGCCAGGTGCTCCGGCTTCATCGACTCGCGCCGAAGGCCCGCGAGCGTTCCGGCGGTGTGCGGCAGGCTGGGGGTGCGCTCGCCCTCCAGGTAGGGCAGCAGGACGAGGCCGTGGGAGCCCGGCGTGGACTTCATCGCCAGGTCGGACAGGGCCTCCAGGTCGGGCAGGCCCAGCAGTTCGGTGGTGCCGCGCAGCGCCCGTACGGCGTTCAGCGTGGTCACGACCGGCAGGTGCATGCCGGTGGCGTCGGCCAGCGAGGTGATCATCCCCGTCTGGTCCACGAGCGCCTCGGGGTGGACCGCCATCGCCGAACCGGAGGCGCCCAGCGACACCACGGCGTCGCCCAGCCCCAGCCCGAGCCCGAAGGCGGCGGCCATGGTCTCCCCGGTCCCGGCCGAGATCAACAGCCCCTCCGGGGTCGTACCGGCCGCCTCCGCGGGGCCGATCACGTCGGGGAGCGCGACCTGGTGGCCGAGCGCCAGCTCCACCAGGTCGGGGCGGTAGGCGCCGGTGGCGGCGGACCAGTAGCCGGTGCCGGAGGCGCCGCCGCGGTCGGTGGTGCGGCGCGGCGGGCGGCCCAGCAGCTGCCACACCAGCCAGTCGTGCGCCTGCAGCAGGAGCGCGGTGCGCCGGGCGGCCTCGGGCTCGCTCTTGGCGAGCCAGCGCAGCTTGGTCACCGGCAGCGAGGCCTGCGGCACACAGCCGACCGCCTGCGCCCAGGCCTCACGGCCGCCGAGCGCGTCGATCAGATCGGCCGCGGCGACCTGGGCCCGCCGGTCGCCGCCGGCCAGCGCGGGGCGGACGGTGGCGCCCTGGGCGTCGATCGGGATCAGCGCGTTCTGCTGCGCGGACACGCCGATCGCCTGCACACCCTCCAGGAGCCCGCCGCCGGCGGCCTCCCCGAGGGACAGCAGCCAGGCCTGCGGGTCGACGTCGGAGGGGCGGCCGCCGCCCGGGGTGTTCTCCACCGGGTGCGGGGCATATCCCTGCCTGAGCACGGAGCCCGTGTCCGCGTCGCAGACGACGATACGAGTGAAATCGGGCGAACTGTCCAGCCCGGCGACTATCCCCATGGCCGAAATTCTGCCGTATCGCGGCGCCGGCTTGGGCCGTGGGCGCCCGGGCGCCGTGGGGGCGCGTGTGGTTTCGCGGGTGCGGGCCGGTTGTGGCCGGTCGCGCTGCGGTGCGGGTCCCCCCGCTCGTCGAGAGCTTGGTCGAGAGCTTGGGGGAGGAGCCGCATGTGTCACAGCCCCGCGCCCCTTGCGGCGTTGCTGGTACCCGGCGTCGAAAGGCGCTCCTAGGTGTTGCTCGTGCCCCAGTCGTCCTCGCGGTCGCGGGTGCCGTTGGGGCCGTGCTCGCGCAGGGCGCGCACACGGTGGGCCACCGCCTCGGGGACGTGGTCGCCGACCTTCTCGCTGACCGTGTGGTAGGCCTTGCCCGCGAACTGGCGGCCCTGCTGGGCCGCGCTCTCGGCGGTGTTGCGCACCGCGGGGTTCTGGGCGACCTGACGGGCGGACTCCTTGATCTGCTCGTAGCGCTCGCGCCCGGCCCTCGTGCCCAGCACGAAGCCCACGGCGAGCCCTGCGAAGAACGCGAGCCGGTAACGCATGGTGGTCACCCTTCCCTTGCCTCGAGGTCACACGCGGGGGTACTGATTGGCAAAGCACCCCCCTGCTTGCGCTAATGTATGTGTCGCAGCGAGCGCCCGCCCCCTGGCGGATACCCAGATGGGTGCGTTCGATGCAACGAGGCATTCCTCCGTAGCTCAATTGGCAGAGCAGCCGGCTGTTAACCGGCAGGTTACTGGTTCGAGTCCAGTCGGGGGAGCTCGGTCCTCCGTAGCTCAATTGGCAGAGCAGCCGGCTGTTAACCGGCAGGTTACTGGTTCGAGTCCAGTCGGGGGAGCTCGGTGAACGAGGACCCTCCGGGGTCCTTTTTCATGCCCAGTCCTTCAAGGTCATGAAGGGCCGCGGAAGACGACCATCCGAAGCAGGAGATCGTATGAGCGGCTATGCTGCGGCAGACGGCGCGCACACTTGTACGCGACACGCCGCGACGGGGCGGTAGCTCAGCCGGTTAGAGCAACGGACTCATAATCCGTCGGCCGTGGGTTCGAGTCCCACCCGCCCCACCGTCGACCATGACTGCAGAATCGTTCTGACCAGCAACTTTGCCGGTCGGAACGAGCGTGTGAGAGCCCTGGTGGCCCATGACGATCAGTGTTTCACGATCGTGGGGACAAACCGAGGACACGCGTCACGCGGCGGGACACAATCCTTCGTCCGGAGCAGCCCCAGCGGGGCGGTGGACCATCGCCCCGCTGGGGCTCTTCGGTGGGCGTCAGTCGAGGGTGCCGGGGTCGGGTCCGGTGCGCAGGCCGCGGTCGAGCGCGGTGGGGCCCCTGCTCGAAGAACTTGGGGAGCGTGCCGGGCGTCGCGACGGGGTGAACGTTGCCTGTCGCGGCACTCGCTGCCGCCCGGTGTGCCCGGTCCCGCTGTGAGGTGCGCGGGCCCGGGGCCGGGTGGTGGTCAGCGGGCCGGGTGGTGCTCGGTGATCCAGCGGGCGGCGAGCAGGCCCGAGGCGGCGGTGAGGACTGCTGCGGCGATGACGGTGGCGTTCAGGCCGAAGGCGTCGGCGAGGATGCCGGCCACCAGGGCGCCGGCGGCGTAGCCGATGTCGCGCCAGAACCGGTAGGTGCCCAGGGCGTTGGCCCGCCAGGCGGGGTGTGCGTGGTCGGAGACCGAGGCGATGAGGGCGGGGTAGACCATGGCGGTGCCGATGCCGAGGGCGACGGCGGACAGGATGCCGGCGAGCAGGGGCCTGTGGAGCAGGGCGAGCGCGAGGACGAAGCCGGCGGCCTGGACGAGCATGCCGGTGACGACGAGGGGTTTGCGGCCGATGCGGTCGGCGAGGTGGCCGGTGGGGATCTGTCCGATGCCCCACAGGATGGGGTACAGACCCTTGATCAGGCCGACGGCTGCGAGCCCCAGGCCGTGGTCGGTGAAGAGCAGGGGGAAGACGCCCCAGGTGAGGCCGTCGTTGAGGTTGTTGACCAGTCCGGCCTGGCTGGCGCCGCGCAGGGAGCGGTCGCGCCAGGAGGTCCTGGCGAACGCAGCGGTCAGTCCGGTGCTCTCGCCGGTGGGCAGGGGCTTGGGGTGCTGGGCGAGTTCGAGGGCGACGTGGGCGGCGGTGTCGCGCACGACCAGGGCCAGGGCGAGCCCGGCGGCGACGAAGACGACGCCGATGAGTTCGGGGACGGGGCGCAGGCCGTAGGCGGTGGCGAGGTAGCCGGTGAGCAGGGCGGTGGCGCCGACGGCGGTGTAGCCGGCCGCTTCGTTGAGGCCGGTGGCCAGTCCCCGGCGTGCGGGGCCGACGAGGTCGATCTTCATGTTGACGGTCATCGACCAGGTCAGGCCCTGGTTGAGGCCGAGCAGCACGTTGGCGGCGACGATCAGGTCCCAGGACGGTGCCCAGGCGAGGGCGAAGGGGACGGGGATGCCGATGAGCCAGCCGGCCACCAGGAGCTGCTTGCGGCGGAAGCGTGCCGTCAGCGCCCCGGCTGCCAGGTTGGTGAGGGCTTTGGTGAGGCCGAAGGCGATGATGAAGGAGAAGACGGCCAGGTCGCTGGTCAGGCCGAACACGTGCGAGCCGATCAGCGGGACGGTGGTGCGTTCCAGGCCGACCAGGCCGCCGACGCAGACGTTGACGATGACGAGCAGGGTGAACTGCGGCCAGTTCTCCCGCAGCCCGAGCTGTACGGGCCCTGCCGCGGCCTTGGCCTTCGTGCTCACCGGGCGCCGCCTTCGGTGAGGTGCCGGCCGTGGACGGAGGCGAGCACGGTGGCCCTGCGGCCGTGGCCGAGCCGGAGGGCGCCGGAGAGGGGGTCGGCGTGCAGGTGGGTGTCGGTCGCGCAGGCGGCGCGCAGGCCGCGGCCCGCGTCCACGGTCGGGGTGCGGCCGTCGCCCGGGCCGACGAGGCGGGCGCTGTTGCCCAGCCCTTCGTCGAGCAGGGGAATCAGATGGTCGTCGGCGAGGCCCACTGCGGTCCTCCAGGATCCGGAGAGGTGTGGTGAAGGGGTGGTGCGGGCGGTGTGGTCGCCACACCCTCCGTCGCCTACGATATTCCATGGATTTATGGAGGGTGGAATGGCGGAGACCGCCCACACGGGCTCGAAGTCGCGGCTCTACGATGCGTTCGCGGCCAGCGGCAAGGCGCTGGCCAGCGGAAAGCGCCTGGAACTGCTCGACCTGCTCGCCCAGGGCGAGCGGACCGTGGACGCCCTGGCGAAGGCGGCCGGGCTGAACCTGACGACCGCCTCGGCACATCTGCAGACGCTCAAGCAGGCCGGGTTCGTCGCGACTCGCCGCGAGGGGGTGCGCATCCACTACCGGCTCGCCGGCGACGACGTCGCCCGGCTGTTCGCGCTGCTGCGCAAGGTCGCCGAGAACCACCAGGCCGCCGTGCCCGCGGCGCGGGACGCCTATCTCGGTGAGGACGACGCGACGGAGGTCACCCGTGAGGAGCTGCGCGCCCGCGTGGCGACCGGGGAGGCGGTGGTGCTGGACGTACGGCCGGTGGAGGAGTACCGGGCCGGGCACATCCCGGGGGCGGTGTCCATCCCGGTCGAGGAACTGGCCCACCGGATCGACGAGTTGCCCGAGGAGGCGGAGATCGTCGTGTACTGCCGGGGTGAGTACTGCGTGCTCGCCCACGACGCGGTACGGCTGCTGACCGCCCGTGGACGGCGCGCGATCCGCCTCAACGACGGCATGCTCGAGTGGCGCCTGGCCGAACTGCCCGTCGACGCCGGGGACCCGGTATGACCGGCGGCCCCGTGCCCGTACGTCCAGGGCCGGCCGACGGACCGGTCCACCTCGACCACAACACCACCACTCCCGTCGATCCGCGGGCGGCCGAGGCGATACTGCCGCACCTGACGGACTTCTTCGGCAACCCCTCCAGCAGCCACCCCTCCAGCAGCCACCCCTTCAGTGCCGAGCCACGGCAGGCGCCGGCCGAGGCTCGCGCACAGGTCGCCGCCCTGATCGGTGCCCGCGCCGACGAGGTCGTGCTCACCGCCTCCGGCTCCGGCCTCACCCTCCTGGCCGCCGGGATCCTCGCCGCCACCGCGCCCGGCGACTCCGTCGCGCTCCTCGCGCTCGCCTTGGCCCTGCTGGGGCTGGGCTGGAACTTCGGCCTCGTCTCCGGCACGGCGATCATCACCGACGCCGTGCCGCTCGCCACCCGCGCCAGGACCCAGGGAACGGTCGATGTCTTCATCGCCATCGCCGGCGCCACCGGCGGCCTGACCTCCGGCATCGTCGTCGCCGCTGCCGGCTACCCCGTCCTCGCCCTCACCGGTGGTGCCCTCGCCCTCGCGATCCTCCCAGCCATCGCCGCGACCGCGGGCAGCCGATGAGCCGGCCCATCCCTCCGGCGGAAGCCGACCTCTCCGTCGACGGCACCGGCCTGCTCTGCGTCACCCTCCTGCTGCGCCTTCGTCAAGCAGTCGACGGAGCCCCGCCGGGCACCGTCGTCCACGTCCTCGCCGACGATCCCGCCGCCCCGCTCGACCTGCCCGCTTGGTGCCACATGACCGGACACCACTACCTCGGCCCCCTTCCCGGCGACGACGACCGGCCCACGTACGCCCTGCGGCTCGCCGCCCACGCACACGCCACCCGGCCGGACGCGCCATGGCACAGGACCGGACACTGAGCGACGCCGGGGCCCGGGCGGTGGTGTGGCAGGGGTGGGACGCAGTTGAGTCACGTCGGCCGGACCGTTGCTGGAGCAAGGCCCTCCGGTGAAGGCCGAGAAGTCGTGAACAAGGCTGTGCCCCCGGAGGACGGTCCGGGGGCCACCGGTACGTATCGGGTGCGATGCGGTCCGTCAGGGATCGTCGCTGTCGGCGGCGTCGGCCGTCTCGGGCAGGTCGTCGCGGTCGCCCTCGGCCTGGGAGGGGGTCGGGTACGGCGTGTCCGGGTGCTCGGCGGTGCGCTGCGTGTCGGTGTCGTCGCGTTCGCCCTCGGCCTGGGAAGGGGTGTGCTCTCTCATGGGGATGACTCCTGCGGACGGGGCTGGTCACTCGTCCGTGTACCGGGTACCCCGGAACACCCCCCGTCACCGCCGTGCCTCTCATCCGCCGGTGCTGTACGCGATCGCCGTGCGCAGGGCCGTACGTATCTCCTCCGGGGGAGGGGGACCATCGCTCCGGGCACCCTCGGTGACCGCGGCGGCCACCGTGCGCAGCTTGGTGTTGGACCGCTGGGAGGTCTCCCGGAGGATGTCCCACGCCTGTTCCGGTGTGCACGCGTGGGCGGCCATCAGGACGCCGCGGGCCTGGTCGATCACCGGGCGGGAGGCGATGGCCCGGCGGAGCTGTTCGACCTCCGCCTGCAGCTGCAGCAGCCGCTCCGCCCGCTCCAGGGCCACCGCGGAGGCGACCGGCGGCTCCGACAGGCCCGGCCCCGTCCCGCCGGCCGGCGGGTGCAGGGGGTCGGTGGTGTCCAGGCCGGCCAGTTCCAGGATGCGGCGCGGCTGTCCCGTCCAGTTGGTCGCGGTCACCCGGACCGGATGACGTCGGCCGTGGTCGGCGAGGGTGTCCAGGAAACTCAGGCCCGCGGTGTCCATGAAGGTCACCCCGGACATGTCCAGGTCGACCCGGCCGGTGCCCGGCGGCAGCTCCGCCAGTGCCTTGGCCAGGGTCTGGGCGCAGCCGTGGACCAGCTCCCCGCGTGCGGTGAGGGCCGCCCGGCCGCCGGCTTCCACGCGTATGCCGATGGTGAGCGTGTCGACCGGAGTGTTCAACCGTCGTGCGAGAGGTTGTGGTGCCGCTGAGGTCATGTCCCCGCCTTGTTCGTCCCCGGCAGTCCTCGCGCGTCCTCGCGACGTCGCGTTTCCTGTCCCCGCCGGTCCACGGCCGACGCACGCCGCGGGCGAGACGAGGTCCGCGGAATCCCGGCGGTGCTGCCCTGCACCTGCCCGCTTCCGGGCGGAGTACACGCGAGGGGGAACGCGGGAGTCCTGTCCGTGGGGCTCCGTGGGGTTCCGTAAGGCTCCGTGGGGCTCCGTGGGGCGCGGGAGAAGGCAGGCCGGGGTACGCCCCGTCGGCCGGAGGCCGTGGTCGTGGGATCCGCGCCGTGGCGGGTATACGGAGGCGTGGGTCCCGAGGCGGGGACGATAAGGTGCGACCTGCCTTCGACGGCGTCCTCGGCGTGTCCCGGGACGGCAAGGAGACGGCGCGGACAGCCCGGTCCGGAGGCCGGCCCCGGCGGGCGGCGCGGCACTGGAGCGGGCACCGGCGCCGGCGGTGCGCGAAGGTGAGGACGTGTACGACCCGGAGCTGTTCCGGCCCGGCCTGTCGGGGATGGAGGTGTCGACGTGATGACGGCGACCGCGGAGCCTTTCGTCCATCCCGCCCTGTTCTACCGGGACGAGCGGGAGTACCTCGCGGGCACCGTGCCCTTCGTACGCGAGGGGCTCCGGTCCGGCGAGCCGGTCGCGGTGGCCGTCCCCGGCGACAACCTGCGGCTGATCGAGGACGCGCTGGGCGCGGACGCCGGCGCCGTACGGCTGCTGGACATGCGCGAGGCCGGGCGCAACCCGGGCCGGATCATCCCGGGGGTGCTGCGCGCCTTCGCCGACGCCCAGCCGGCCGGCCGCCGGGTGCGGATCGTCGGCGAGCCGATCTGGGCCGGCCGGACACGGGCCGAGTACCCGGCCTGCGTCCAGCACGAGGCGCTGATCAACTCGGCGTTCCAGGGCCGCGAGGTCACCGTCCTGTGTCCGTACGACGCCGCCCGCCTCGACGAGCGGACCCTCGCCGACGCCCACGCCACCCACCCCGTCGTCATCCCCTCCGGTGCCGCCGGGCAGCGGGAGAGCGCCGCCTACGCCCCCGAGCACGTCGTCGCCCGCTACAACGAGCCGCTGCCGGCCGTGCCGGACGCGCTGTCGTTCCCCTTCACGGAGCGGACCCTGTCGCAGGCCCGGCACGTCGCCACCGCCGAGGGCGCGCGGCTGGGGCTGGCGGGCACCCGACTGCAGGACCTGGCCCTGGTCGCGGCCGAGCTGACCACCAACAGCGTGGTGCACGGCGGAGGTTCGGGCGAGCTGCGGGTGTGGGCGCGGGACGGGCACGTGCTGTGCGAGGTACGGGACCGGGGCCGCCTGGACGATCCGCTGGCCGGCCGCCGGCCCGCCGTCCGCGACCGGCGCGGCGGCCGTGGACTGCTCCTGGTCAACCTG
>NZ_QFDQ01000168.1 GCF_003270085.1 Streptomyces triticisoli
ACCAGATCTTCTTCCGATCCGATTTCCTCGGCGCTTTCCAGGTTTCCGCTCTCGCGTTTCCCTTTCCGGCGGCCCCGACTTTATCAGAGATTCTTAGCCGGGTTTTCCGCCCCCCTCCGGGAGTGTCCCTTGGTGCGCGTGAAGCGTTCGGGTTCCCGTCGGGCGGAGCCGTAAACGTACTGGAGCGGGGCGCCCCGATGCAAATCGGGGCGCCCCGCTGCCCGTTCGCGCGTGTCAGACCTCCACGACCACCGGGAGGATCATCGGCCGGCGCCGGTAGGTGTCCGAGACCCACTTGCCCAGCGTGCGGCGGATGAGCTGCTGCAGCTGGTGGGCGTCCGCGATGCCCTCCTGGGCGGAGCGCTCCAGCACTTCCGAGATCTTCGGGATGACCTCGGCGAAGGTGGAGTCATCGATGCCGGAGCCGCGGGCCTGGATGTGCGGGCCGCCGGTGATCTTGCCGGTGGTGGAGTCGACGACCACGAAGACCGAGATGATGCCCTCGTCGCCGAGGATCTTGCGGTCCTTCAGCGCGGGCTCGCCGACGTCGCCGACCGAGAGGCCGTCGACGTAGACGTAGCCGGCCTGGACCTTGCCGGAGATCTTGGCCTTGCCCTCGACGAGGTCGACGGTGACGCCGTCCTCGGCGATGACGATGCGGTCGTGCGGCACTCCGGTGAGGGCACCCAGCTCGGCGTTGGCGCGCAGGTGGCGCCATTCGCCGTGGACCGGCATCAGGTTCCTCGGGCGGCAGATGTTGTAGAAGTACAGCAGCTCGCCGGCCGAGGCGTGGCCCGAGACGTGGACCTTGGCGTTGCCCTTGTGGACGACGTTGGCGCCCCAGCGGGTCAGGCCGTTGATGACGCGGTAGACCGCGTTCTCGTTGCCGGGGATCAGTGACGACGCGAGGATCACGGTGTCACCGTCGACGATGCGGATCTGGTGGTCGCGGTTGGCCATCCGCGACAGGGCCGCCATGGGCTCGCCCTGCGAGCCGGTGCAGACCAGGACCACCTCGTGGTCGGGCAGGTCGTCGAGCGTCTTGACGTCGACCACCAGGCCCGCCGGGACCCTGAGGTAGCCGAGGTCCCGGGCGATGCCCATGTTGCGGACCATGGAGCGGCCGACGAAGGCGACCCGGCGGCCGTACTCGTGGGCGGCGTCCAGGATCTGCTGGATGCGGTGGACGTGGCTGGCGAAGCTGGCGACGATGATCCGCTTGCGGGCGCCCGCGAAGACCTGGCGCAGGACGTTGGAGATGTCCCGCTCGGGCGGGACGAAGCCCGGCACCTCGGCGTTGGTGGAGTCCGAGAGAAGGAGGTCGATGCCCTCCTCGCTGAGCCGTGCGAACGCGTGCAGGTCGGTCAGCCGGTTGTCCAGCGGCAGCTGGTCCATCTTGAAGTCGCCGGTGTGCACGACCAGGCCGGCCGGGGTGCGGATGGCGACGGCCAGGGCGTCCGGGATGGAGTGGTTGACCGCGACGAACTCGCAGTCGAAGGGGCCGATGCGCTCCCGCTGTCCTTCCGCGACCTCGAGGGTGTACGGGCGGATGCGGTGCTCCTGGAGCTTGGCCTCGATGAGGGCCAGGGTGAGCTTGGAGCCGACCAGGGGGATGTCCGGCTTCTCCCGCAGAAGGTAGGGGACGCCGCCGATGTGGTCCTCGTGGCCGTGGGTGAGGACGATGCCCTCGATGTCGTCGAGGCGGTCCCGGATGGACGAGAAGTCCGGCAGGATCAGGTCGATTCCGGGCTGCTCCTCCTCGGGGAAGAGCACTCCGCAGTCGACGATCAACAGACGGCCGTCGTACTCGAAGACCGTCATGTTGCGGCCGATCTCGCCCAGGCCGCCGAGCGGGGTGACGCGCAGGCCGCCCTCGGCGAGCGGCGGGGGCGGGCCGAGTTCAGGGTGCGGATGACTCAAAAGACTCTCCTCAACCACACGCGCCACGTACCGGTGGGCACGTGGCGCGCGTGACGTTCGTGCAGAAGCAGTTGTCGTTGTGGGGTGCGGGCACCGGTGTCCCGCGTATTCAGTTGTGAGGTCTTCGGTGGATCTTCGCTGTAACGGGTGATGCGAAGTCTCGTTGTCAGAGCTGTACCCCGCCGGCGGCAAGATCGATCTTGAGCTGCTCGGTCTCCTCGGGCGTGAGCTCGACCATGGGGAGCCGCAGTGGCCCGCCGGGCAGGCCCAGGAGGGCGAGTGCGGCCTTGGTGGTCATGACGCCCTGGGTGCGGAACATGCCGGTGTAGACCGGGAGCAGCTTCTGGTGGATCTCGGTGGCCTTCTGGACGTCGCCGGCCGTGTACGCCTCGACGAGGGCGCGCAGGTCCGGGGTGACGACGTGGCCGACGACGGAGACGAAGCCGACGGCGCCCACGGAGAGCAGGGGCAGGTTGAGCATGTCGTCGCCGGAGTACCAGGCGAGGCCGGAGCGGGCGATGGCCCAGCCGGCGCGGCCGAGGTCGCCCTTGGCGTCCTTGTTGGCGACGATCCGCGGGTGCTCGGCGAGGCGGACGATCGTCTCGGTGTTGATCGGGACGCCGCTGCGGCCGGGGATGTCGTAGAGCATGACGGGCAGGCCGGTCGCGTCGGCGATGGCCTTGAAGTGCCGGTACAGGCCGTCCTGCGGGGGCTTGTTGTAGTACGGCGTGACGGTCAGCAGGCCGTGCGCGCCGGCCTGCTCGGCGGCGCGGGCGAGCTCGATGCTGTGGCGGGTGTCGTTGGTGCCGACGCCGGCCACGATGTGCGCGCGGTCTCCCACCGCTTCCAGGACCGCGCGGACCAGGTCCGTTTTCTCCGCATCGCTGGTGGTGGGGGACTCGCCGGTGGTGCCGTTGACGATCAGGCCGTCGTTGCCTGCGTCCACCAGGTGGACGGCGAGCCGCTGCGCGCCGTCGAGGTCGAGTGCGCCGTCCGCCGTGAAGGGCGTGACCATGGCGGTGAGGACCCGCCCGAAGGGGGTCTGCGGAGTCGAGGTCGGAGCCATGGGTTACACGCTACTCGTTGCTCGGTGCGGAGGCTGCCCTAGGGGCTGCGACCGGTCGTGACAAGGTGGAGCCCGGCACTGCCTGCTCGGGGGTTCAAGCAGTGCCGGGTCCGTTTGATCAGGCTAGATGAACTTCTCCAAAGGCCGCAATACGGACACTTCGCGAGGTTGGTCCGTACACGTGTGCCTGGGCGGACGGGCGGTTGCCGGCTACGGCGCGACCCGGCCGTTGGCGTTGAAGGCGGCGTGGGTCAGTGGCATGAGCCTGGCCCACTCGGCCTCCATCTTCTCGCCGACCATCTCGATCTCCCGCTGGGGGTAGGAGGGCACCTTGGCCAGCTCGTGCTGGGTGCGCAGGCCGAGGAAGTGCATCAGCGAGCGGGCGTTGCAGGTGGCGTACATCGACGAGAACAGGCCGACCGGCAGGACCGAACGGGCCACCTCGCGGGCGACGCCGGCCGCCAGCATCTGCTGGTAGGCCTCGTACGCCTCCCGGTAGGAGTTCTCCATGACCCGGCCGACCAGCTCCTGCTGAGCCTGCGTGCCCTCGACGAACCGGTACTTGCCCGGGCGCCCCTCCTGCACGAGTTTGCGGGACTCGTCGGGGACGTAGAAAACCGGCTGGAGCTCTCGGTAGCGCCCGCTCTCCTCGTTGTACGACCATCCGACCCGGTGCCTCATGAACTCGCGGAAGACGAAGATCGGGGCGCTGATGAAGAACGTCATCGAGTTGTGCTCGAAGGGGCTGCCGTGGCGGTCCCGCATCAGAAAGTTGATCAGGCCCTTGGAGCGCTCGGGGTCCTTGTCCAGCTCGTCCAGGGACTGCTCGCCGATGGTCGAGACGCGGGCCGCGAACAGCACGTCAGCGTCCGACGCGGTGTGCTTGACCAGTTCGACGGTGACGTCACTGCGGAAGCTGGGCTTCAGGTCGTCGGCGGGGGTGTCGGTCACGGCTCGGAGGGTCCCTTTCTTCACGTCTCTGGGGCGGCGCCCACTCTACGGGCCGCCTCTGACATCGGGGCGTTCGGTGCCGGGACGCGACATCTTCGGTGAAGAGCTGCGATTTCGGGGGAACCGGGCACCTTTTGGGACACTCGTTCGTCTATATGGGTGAGACATCTCAGTTCGCCCCCCCCGAAAGGAGCCGTACCCTCGATGCCGCGTCGGCGCGAGCCCGTCCCGTTCGCCTTTGTCGCCGAAGCCGACAGGTTCCGCAGCAATGTCACTCCCCCACCCCCCGAGCCCGCGTCCCCCGGCCGAATAGCCGGGCGCTGTCTGCTGGGCCTGACGATCGTCACCGCGCTGGTGGGTTCCCTGATCCTGGGGATGCCCGCGTTGACCATCACCCACTCCCCCACCGAGACACAGCAGTCCCAGGTGTCCCACGGACGCTGAGCCTCCCCCGGGCCCCCACGGGTGGTGGGCATGAACACGTACGGATAGCCTCACCGGCACAGCTCTTGCGTGGATTGAGTGAGGACCAGCCGTGCCCCTGCCCTTCCTGACGGCCGACCGCGCGTTCGACGCAGCGGACGATGCCGTGCTGCCGTTCGACGATCGCGAGCGCTGGCGGCGCCCCTACCGGCCCGGGCCGTGCCGGGTGGGGGCGGCCGCCCTCCTGCTGCTGTTCGCCTCGTTCGTGCTGCTCGCGGGAGTGGTGACCGCGCTCACCGCCACACTGTCCTCCGCCGGTGTCTGCTTCGGCCTCGCCCTGGCCGTGATTGCCGGTGCGCTGCGGCTGCTGCGCATGGGCGTGTGGGTCAGCACGCGCGGGCTGCGCCATGTGGGCTTCCTCGTCACCCGTACGACGCCCTGGGCTCAGGTGGCGGGGGTACGGACCGTGCAGCAGCCGGTGCGCTGGCTGGGCCTGCCGCGTACGGTGCAGGGGCAGGCGCTGGTGCTCAGCCGCAGGGGCCGTGGGGCGCAGGAGCTGCCTCCGCTGCTGACCACGCACAACGCCGACTTCCTGGGCCGTCTGGCGGCGTTCGACCGGGCCGCGGACTCGGTGGAGGCCTGGACGGAGGAGAACAGGAACCGCTGAGGCCCGGCCGACGGCATGCCGGTGGGCCCGGTCCGCGCAGGTGCGGACCGGGCCCACCGGCATGTACGGGGCGTCCCTGGATGTCAGGCGGCTTCGATCGGCCGCTTGCCGTCGTGCAGGGCGATCGCCCGCTGCATCGCCTTGCGGGCGCGCGGGGTGTCGCGGGCGTCGTGGTAGGCGATGGCCAGGCGGAACCAGGTGCGCCAGTCGTCGGGGGCCGCCTCCGTCTCGGCCTTGCGCAGGGCGAAGACCTCGTCGGCCGCGTCGCGGTCGATGCGCCCGCTGGGGGTGCGCTTCAACTCGTCGACGGGCAGGCCTCCTTCGGCGTCGAGTTCGGCGGCGAGCCGGTTGGCGTCGCGGACGAACCGGGTGTTCTTCCACAGGAACCACAGGCCGATCACCGGCAGGATCAGCACGGCGATCCCGAAGGCGACGGTCACGGGCGTGCCGTACTGGATGAGCAGGACGCCGCGGCTGCCGACCAGGACGAAGTAGAAGACCAGGACGGCGGCCGTGACGAGGTAGGTGATCTTCGCGCGCATAAGGGGCTCGGGCTTCGGTTTCGCTCAGGTGCTCAGTTGAGGTCGAGGAAGTGCTCCAGGCCGAAGGTCAGGCCCGGAGTGGTCACCACGCGGCGCGCGCCGAGCAGGATGCCCGGCATGAAGCTGCTGTGGTGGAGCGAGTCGTGGCGGATGGTGAGCGTCTCGCCCTCGCCGCCCAGCAGGACCTCCTGGTGGGCGAGCAGTCCGCGCAGGCGCACGGCGTGGACCGGTACGCCGTCGACGTCGGCGCCGCGGGCGCCCTCCAGGGCGGTGACGGTGGCGTCGGGCGCGGGGGCCGAGCCGGCCTTGGCGCGGGCCTCGGCGATGAGCTGGGCGGTGCGGGTGGCGGTGCCGGAGGGGGCGTCGACCTTGTTCGGGTGGTGCAGTTCGACGACCTCGACGGACTCGAAGTACGGCGCGGCGATCTGCGCGAACTTCATGGTGAGCACGGCGCCGATGGAGAAGTTCGGGGCGATGAGCACGCCGGTCCGGGGCGACTGGGCGAGCCAGCCCTTCAGCTGCGCGAGGCGCTCGTCGGTCCAGCCGGTGGTGCCGACGACGGCGTGGATGCCGTGCCGTACGCAGAAGTCGAGGTTGCCCATGACCGAGGCGGGGGTGGTCAGTTCGACCGCCACCTGGGCGCCGGTCCCGGCGAGGGTTTCCAGCTTGTCGCCCCGGCCGAGGGCGGCGACCAGTTCCATGTCCTCGGCGGCCTCGACCGCCCGTACCGCCTCGGACCCGATCCGGCCCTGGGCACCGAGGACCGCCACGCGCAGCTTGCTCATCTTTCGCTTCCTTACCACCGACAGACGGACAGGGAGGTCATGCGACCGCGTCGTGCAGGCGCTCGGCCTGCTTGTCCTTGAGCGGGCCGATGACCGACAGCGACGGGCGCCGGCCCAGGATGTCCCGGGCGACCTCGCGGACCTCGTCCGGCGTGACCGCCGCCATCTTGGCCAGCATGTCGTCGACGGAGATCTGCTCGCCCCAGCACAGTTCACTCTTGCCTATACGGTTCATCAGCGCACCCGTGTCCTCCAGGCCGAGGACGGTGGAGCCCTGGAGCTGGCCGATGGCGCGGCCCATCTCGTCGTCGGTCAGGCCGTTGTGGGCGACGTGGTCGAGTTCGTCGCGGCAGATCCGCAGTACGTCGTGCACCTGGCTCGGGCGGCAGCCGGCGTAGACGCCGAACAGGCCGCAGTCGGCGAAGCCGGAGGTGTAGGAGTACACGCTGTAGGCCAGGCCGCGCTTCTCCCTGACCTCCTGGAAGAGGCGGGAGGACATGCCGCCGCCGAGGGCGGTGTTCAGCACTCCGAGGGCCCAGCGGCGGTCGTCGGTGCGGGCGAGGCCCGGCATGCCGAGGACGACGTGGGCCTGCTCCGTCCTGCGGTTCTGCAGCTCTACCCGGCCGGCGGTGCGCAGGCTGCGGCGGCCGTCGCGCGGGGCGACGGGGTCGGCCTGGCCGTTTTTGAAGGCGCCGGCCTTCTCGAAGGCGGCGCGGACCTGGCGTACGACCTCGGCGTGGTCGATATTGCCGGCGCAGGCGACGACCAGGTGGGTGGGGTCGTAGTGCTTCTTGTAGAAGCGGCGGATGCGGTCGGCGGTGAGGGCGTTGACGGTGTCGACGGTGCCGAGGACGGGGCGGCCGAGGGGGTTGTCGCCGAACATGGTGTGCGCGAACAGGTCGTGCACGCAGTCGCCGGGGTCGTCCTCGGTCATGGCGATCTCTTCGAGGATCGCGCCGCGCTCGACGTCGACGTCCTCCTCCAGGATCAGCGAGCCGGTGAGCATGTCGCACACGACGTCGATGGCGAGCGGGAGGTCGGTGTCGAGCACGCGCGCGTAGTAGCACGTGTACTCCTTGGCCGTGAACGCGTTCATCTCGCCGCCGACGGCGTCGATGGCGACGGAGATGTCCAGTGCGGACCGGCGGGAGGTGCCCTTGAAGAGCAGGTGCTCCAGGTAGTGCGTGGCGCCGTTCAGCGACGGGGTCTCGTCGCGGGAGCCGACGTGCGCCCAGATGCCGAAGGTGGCGGAGCGCACGGAGGGCAGGGTCTCGGTGACGATGCGCAGGCCGCCGGGGAGGGTGGTCTTGCGGACCGTGCCGATGCCGTTCTCGCCCTTGATGAGGGTTTGGGTACGGGCGACGGCCCGCGCCTCCGGGGAGGTGCGGGCCGTCGTCTTGAAGCCACGGGACGTCACTTGGCGCCTGCGGCGGAGCCGCTGTCGGACACAGCGTCCTTCTCGTCGTCGTTGTCTTCCTCGCCCTCGATCACGGGGATGAGGGAGAGCTTGCCGCGGGAGTCGATCTCGGCGATCTCGACCTGGACCTTCTGGCCCACGCCGAGCACGTCCTCGACGTTCTCCACGCGCTTGCCGCCGGCCAGCTTGCGGATCTGCGAGATGTGCAGCAGACCGTCCTTGCCGGGCAGCAGGGAGACAAACGCGCCGAAGGTGGTCGTCTTCACCACCGTACCGAGGTAGCGCTCGCCGACCTCGGGCATCGTCGGGTTGGCGATGCCGTTGATCGTGGCGCGGGCGGCCTCGGCGGACGGGCCGTCGGCGGCGCCGATGTAGATGGTGCCGTCGTCCTCGATGGTGATCTCGGCGCCCGTGTCCTCCTGGATCTGGTTGATCATCTTGCCCTTCGGGCCGATGACCTCGCCGATCTTGTCGACCGGGATCTTGACGGTGATGATCCGCGGGGCGTGCGGGGACATCTCGTCGGGCCGGTCGATGGCCTCCATCATCACGTCGAGGATGTGCAGGCGGGCGTCGCGGGCCTGCTTGAGGGCCGCGGCCAGGACGGAGGCCGGGATGCCGTCCAGCTTGGTGTCGAGCTGGAGGGCGGTGACGAACTCCTTCGTACCGGCGACCTTGAAGTCCATGTCGCCGAAGGCGTCCTCGGCACCGAGGATGTCGGTCAGCGTGACGTAGTGCGTCTCGCCGTCGATCTCCTGGGAGATCAGGCCCATGGCGATGCCGGCGACGGGGGCCTTGAGCGGCACACCGGCGTTCAGCAGCGACATGGTGGAGGCGCAGACCGCGCCCATGGAGGTCGAGCCGTTGGACCCGAGGGCCTCGGAGACCTGGCGGATGGCGTAGGGGAACTCCTCGCGCGTGGGCAGCACCGGCACCAGCGCGCGCTCGGCGAGGGCGCCGTGGCCGATCTCGCGGCGCTTGGGGGAGCCGACGCGGCCGGTCTCACCGGTGGAGTACGGCGGGAAGTTGTAGTTGTGCATGTAGCGCTTGCGGGTCACCGGGGAGAGGGTGTCCAGCTGCTGCTCCATGCGGAGCATGTTGAGGGTGGTGACGCCCAGGATCTGGGTCTCGCCACGCTCGAACAGCGCGGAGCCGTGCACCCGCGGGATGGCCTCGACCTCGGCGGCCAGGGTGCGGATGTCGGTGGCACCGCGGCCGTCGATGCGCTTCTTCTCCTTGATGACGCGCTCGCGGACCAGGGTCTTGGTCAGCGAGCGGTACGCGGCGGAGATCTCCTTCTCGCGGCCCTCGAACTCGGGCAGCAGCTTCTCGGCGGCGAGCTGCTTGACGCGGTCCAGCTCGGTCTCGCGCTCCTGCTTGCCGGCGATGGTGAGCGCCTGGGCGAGCTCGGGGCGGACGGCCGCGGTCAGCGCCTCCAGGACGTCGTCCTGGTAGTCGAGGAAGACCGGGAACTCGCCGGTCGGCTTGGCGGCCTTGGCGGCGAGGTCCGACTGGGCGCGGCACAGCACCTTGATGAAGGGCTTCGCGGCGTCCAGACCGGCGGCGACGACCTCCTCGGTGGGGGCCTCGGCGCCGCCCTCGACCAGCTTGACGGTCTTCTCGGTGGCCTCGGCCTCGACCATCATGATCGCGACATCGCCGTCCTCCAGGGCACGGCCGGCGACCACCATGTCGAAGACGGCGTCCTCGAGCTCGGTGTGCGTCGGGAACGCGACCCACTGGCCGCGGATCAGCGCGACGCGGACGCCGCCGATCGGGCCGGAGAAGGGCAGGCCGGCCAGCTGCGTGGACGCGGACGCGGCGTTGATCGCCACGACGTCGTACAGGTGGTCGGGGTTGAGCGCCATGACCGTGCAGACGACCTGGATCTCGTTGCGCAGGCCCTTCTTGAAGGACGGGCGCAGCGGGCGGTCGATCAGGCGGCAGGTGAGGATCGCGTCCTCGGACGGCCGGCCCTCACGGCGGAAGAAGGAACCGGGGATCTTCCCGGCCGCGTACATGCGCTCCTCGACGTCGACCGTCAGCGGGAAGAAGTCGAGCTGGTCCTTGGGCTGCTTGGAGGCGGTGGTGGCCGACAGCACCATGGTGTCGTCGTCCAGGTACGCCACGGCGGAGCCGGCGGCCTGCCTGGCCAGGCGGCCCGCCTCGAAGCGGATGGTACGGGTGCCGAAGGAGCCGTTGTCGATCACGGCTTCGGCGTAGTGGGTCTCGTTCTCCACTAGTGTTTTCTCCTCGTCCTCGTCCCTCTCGCCCGTGTGGCGGGGGACGGTGGCGGAGAAGCGCTCCGTCTGGTGCGGGCCGGTCTTCGATCGAAGCACCCGGGATCTTTCCCCCCGGGGGCCACTACCGAGGACCGGCGGCGGCGAGGTGCGCTTCTCCTCGTTCGTAGGGCGTGATGACGCCCTACCCTCTACGGGCGGGCCGTATCACGCCGCCTCATGCGTCATGCGTTGTGCGTTGCGCTGTGCGCGTTCTGCTCTGTGCGTTCTGCTACCACACTACAAAGCGGCAGTGACAGTCCGCACGTTTCCCTACGTACGGCGAAGGGAGCGGCCCCTGTCCTACGGGGAACCGCTCCCTGTCGTGGCGTCTTACCTGGCGCCCGCCGCACCACGGCGGATGCCGAGACGGTCGACCAGCGCACGGAAGCGCTGGATGTCCTTCTTGGCGAGGTACTGCAGCAGGCGACGGCGCTGACCGACCAGGATCAGCAGACCACGGCGGGAGTGGTGGTCGTGCTTGTGGGTCTTGAGGTGCTCGGTCAGGTCGGAGATCCGACGGGAGAGCAGAGCGACCTGGACCTCGGGGGAGCCGGTGTCACCCTCCTTGGTGCCGAACTCTGCGATGATCTGCTTCTTCGTGGCGGCGTCGAGCGACACGGGTACTCCTCATGGTCTGTGAGTTGCCATCGAGTGCCCCCGGTCTTCTTCTCGGGGGAGCTTCCGTTACTCGGGAGGCGGGGTCCGCTGGGCGCGACCTCCAGGGCCTGCAGGGTCACCTGCAAATGGCGTCCGGGGGTGCGTACACAAACGGCCGTCAGCCAGGGTACCAGGCGGTGACCGCCCCTTTTTCCGGGATCCGTGCAGGGTCCTGGCGGGGGCGGGCCGACCACTAGGGTGAACGCCGACACCGTACGCACACGTCTGGAAGGGGTCGCCGCGCATGGCGGAGACGGAAGCGGAGATCAGGGCACGCAAGGAGCGGGAGCGCGACGAGCTGTACGCCCTCGACATCTCGGGTGTGCAGTGGCACTGCGCCCCGGGCACGGAGGAGCACGAGGAGCGCGTCGAGATCGCCTACCTTCCCGACGGCGCCGTGGCCATGCGCTCCTCCCTCGACCCGGACACGGTGCTCCGCTACACGGAGGCGGAGTGGCGGGCGTTCGTACTGGGCGCCCGGGACGGGGAGTTCGACCTGGAGCCGGCGCCGCGCGATGGGGAAGCTGCGGGGCAGTGAGGCGGCAGCGGTGGGAAGGGACTGCACCTGTGCGCACCTCCCCTTCCCACCGCCGGCCCGGGGTAAGCCGTCAGCGGTCCGGGTCCGCGCCGGCGATGCCGAGGACGGCCACCACCGGGTACGTGGGGTACTTGTCGTCGGCGGTCAGCTGACGCTTCGCGAAGAAGACCCGGCCTCGTGCGACGAGGATGTCCGACTGTTCGGGGTCGGCCAGAACCTCGGCGTCGTCGTCCGGGAGGCCGAAGAGCAGGAACGGAGCCTCCTCGCCGGTACGCGGATTCCATCGGACCACCGCGAACGGCTCGACGTCGCTGGAACTGCGCCGGAGCACCAGCAGGTCGTCCCCGCTCATCTGGAGGGGGACGAGCGGCTGGAAGGGACGACCGTCGAGCTTGCGGCCCGTCTTCCCGGTTCGCAGGTCGAAGGCCACGATCCAGTTGTCCGCCTGCTCCAGGTCGGTGTTCTCCTTGCTCACGACGTACAGCTGTGTCCGTCCGACGACCACACCGCCGCAGTACTCCACCACGCCGAAGAACCCTCCTCCGAAGTCGCGGTCGCCGCACCTGGGGGCGTAGCCGGTCATGGAGATGGTGGCGAGACGCCTGCCCTCGCCGTCGAGGGTGATCAGGTCGGTCACCAGGCTGTCGCCCGCCGCGACGGCGATCACCGGGGGATCGGAGGAGGGCAGGTAGACATCCTGCACGCCGGAGGCGAGTTTGTACGTCCACAGGGTCCTGCCCGTCCGCGGGTCCAGCTTCTCGACCCGGTAGGTGACGTTGGACTCCTGAACGCAGCGCTCCACCACGAGCAGCGCGGCGCCGCCGGCGAAGCCCTTGTCCTCGCACGCGGAGGCGGTCGTGCTGTCCCAGAGCTGCTTGCCGGTCCTCATGTCGTACGCGACCGATCCCTGCCCCCAGGCGACGGCGACGACTCCCTTGGCCAGGGTCAGGTTCGTGTTCGTCACGTAGGCGGAGGTCGCCGAGGGCATCTTCGCCTGCCACAGCTTCTTGCCCGTGTCCACGTCGAAGAAGACCACTTCGTCGCAGATGCTCCGCTCCGTGGTCGAACCGGTCTTCCTGGGCTGCACGACGACCGCTGTGCGGCCGTCGGCGGTGATGTGCTTGCTGGTGGCACAGATGTGGCCGTCCAGTTGGAGCGTCCAGGCCTTCTCGGGGCCCTCCTCGGCGGTCGTGAGGCCCACGATCCGGTCGGCTATGCCCTTGGCGACGACCTTGTCCGTGGCCCATGTGCCCGGCGCGCGACGCGGGTCGCCCTTGACGGTCTTGGCTAGACCGTCCTCCCCGTACGCGACCACCAGCCGTCCCTCGGGCGTGCTGGGGTCCTGCTCGACCAGTTCCCGGACGTCGTCCGGACTCTGGGCGGTGGGGGACGGCTGCGGACCGGCCGAAGTCCCGTCGCCCCTCGCGGACACCACGAGCCAGCCGCCCGCGCACAGGGCCAGGACCACGATGGCGGCCACGGTCCCCAACAGCCACGTACGACGGCGTTCACGGGTCTGGTCCGCCGCCAGGGCGGACTGGGTGTAGACGGACGGGGGTGGGCCGAAGCTCACTCGAAGAGGTCCCTTCATTCATGGGCCGCGGCGCAAGGCGGTCGCGCGCCCAGGTACGTGCGGCGGAGCGGCTCCCGCGGAGCGGGTCCGGTCACGAGGATGCGGGGATGTCCGGCTGGACACGTCGGCGCGTGCACCTCGGGCAGCCGGGTGCGGCCGGGTGCGGCCGGGTGCGGCCGGGTGCGGCCGGGTCAGCCGGTCATCGACCGAACGGTCGCGTACACCTCGAAGACGGCCAGGGCCAGCGGCACCAGCGTCAGCAGGACGAAGCTCTCCGCGATCTCCAGGAAACGGCCCCAGAAGGGGGTGATACCGCGACGGGGGGTGATCAGACCGATCGCGGTGACCAGGGCGGCTGCCGCGGCGACGGCCGCCACGAGCCAGACGCTGCGCATGTCGAGGGCGGTGGTGTCGCCCTGCAGTGCGTCGCGCACGTACCCCTCCGGCGGGTGCAGCGCGAGGCCGACGCCGAGGAAGGTCAGGGCGATCAGGCCCGCGGCCAGGGTGGCGGCGACCTGAGCGGTGTAGCGGAACAGGCCGGCGCGCATGAGCATCGCCACTCCGGTCGCGAGCGCCAGAAGCTGCGCCCAGACGTTGCCGGAGAAGCCGAGGACGATCGACGCACCCACCGAGACGAGCGAGCAGCCGCCGACAAGGCCCACGAGCAGTTCGTGGCCTCGGCGGGCCTGCGCCGCGACGCGCTCGGCGTCCACGGGCTCATGCGCGTTCGGCTCACCCTCCGCGTAGGCGCCGCGCGAGGGGCTGGGCGCGTCGAAGCCAATGGGCAGCCGCGCGAAGCGCATGGACAGTCCGGGCAGGAAGGCGAGCGCGCCCACGGAGAGCGGGGCGCAGACGGCGGCCGTCTCGATGGGCCTGAGGTCGGTGAGGATCCCGATGAACGTGGTGATCAACCCGACCGTCGAGGCGAAGACGAACGCCACGAAGGGCCCGTCACCACCCGGCGACACCAGGGTGAGCACGACCGAGGCGATCAGGACCGCCGTGCAGGCGAGCAGGAACTGGAGCCTTCCGATGCCCTGTCCGTCGGCGAGCGGCAGCAGTCCGGAGCCCGCCACGGCGATGTTCGGCAGTGCGCCCAGGCCCAGGGCGACCGCGGAGCCCCGGTCGTCGTACACGCGCGCGCGTACGCACGCGATGGTGGTCAGGAGGACTCCCGTGACGGCGGCGAGGACGCCCTGGAGGCTGTGCATGTCGTGACGGAGCTGCGAGTTCCAGGCCACGAATGCGAGCAGCGCGGGCAGGATGCCGCCCGCGACGAGACCGGCCGCCCTCGTCAGCTCGCCGTTCCACAGGGCCCGGTCGCGGGTGACGGCGGAGGCGACGGCCTCGGAGACGTCGTCGAAGACGGCGGGCGGCAACGACTCGGCGAACGGGCGCAGCGTGAGCAGTTCCCCGTCGAGGATGCGCTGCGCCGCGAAGGAGCGGGAGCTGTCGAGGACGGTGCCGTCCCGGCGTACGAGGTGGTATCCGACGGGCGCACTCTCGGCGGGGCTCTGTTGGGCGAGCCGCAGGATCTCCGGATACAGGTCCGCGACCGCTACGTCGTCGGGCAGCGCCACGTCGATGCGGCTGTCGGGTGCCACGATCGTGACCCGGCAGAAGCCGAATCCGGAGCCCGCCCCGGAAGGGGCTCCGGAGCCCCTTCCGGCGTTGGCTCCGGCCGGCGCGGAGGCCGTCATAGTCACCTGCTGTTCCCCCTCGTCAGTGGCGGGCCGGTCGGCACATCACCGCGCACGTCCGGCCGTGAAGATCATGTGTATGTCCCGGTGGGAGTTCGCGCGGAGTCCCTCGCACTGCCGGTCAACTGCGCCGTCGTATCCGGAAGGTGCAGGAGGTGCTCGCTGTGAACGTCGTGAATTACCCGATTCCATCAGGCCAGTTCGCAACTGCTCACACGTCTCACCGGCACCCTACCGCCCGCTGGTGTCGCCGGTTGTCAGTAGGATCGCGGTCGCGATCGGCGTCCGCCTGACACGGGGCGGCGGACGGAACTCCTCGGTCGGGCAAGGGAATCGGTGCGCAGTGAGCCATATCGTCGTCAAGCGTCCGCCGCGGGCACTGCCGAAGGACGTGCCCACGGACGAGATCGTGCTGCAGCCCCCGCCGGAACTGCCGCGCGGACAGCGGGAAGGCGCTCTGATGCAGATCCTGCCCATGCTCGGCATGGGCGGTTCGGTGGTGTTCTTCTTCAATCCGCAGGCCCAGCCCTTCATGAAGATAATGGGGATGGTGATGATCGCCTCCACCATCGCCATGGGCATTTCCATGCTGGTCCGTTACCGCCGCGGCAACCAGGGACAGTTGGCCGACCTCCGCCGCAACTACCTGCGGTACCTGTCGCAAACTCGGCGCACGGCCCTGGACACCGCGCGAGCCCAGCGCGACGCCCAGTACTACCTGCATCCTTCACCCGAGCAACTGTGGGCGCTGGTCGCCGAGGGCAGCAGGGTGTGGGAGAGGCGCACCGGCGACGAGGACTTCGGGCAGGTGCGCGTGGGGCTCGGCCCGCAGGCCCTGGCGGCTCCCCTCGTTCCGCCGGAGACCGCACCCGTGGATCAGTTGGAGCCACTGACCGCGGGTGCGATGCAGCGTTTCCTCGCCACCCACAGCACGCTCGAGGACCTGCCCATGGCGGTCTCGCTGCGCGCCTTCCACCACGTGACGGTCAGCGGCGAGCCGATGTCCGTACGCGGTGCGACCCGTGCCCTCCTCGGCTCCCTCGTCTCACTGCACTCCCCCGAGGACATGCTCGTCGCCGTCGCCGCACACCGGGACGCCACACCGGACTGGGAGTGGGCCAAGTGGCTGCCGCACAGCCAGGCCCAGGAGGTCGCGGACGGCGCGGGCAGCCGCCGTCTGATCACGACCGACCCGGTGGAACTGGAGGACCTGCTCGGCATCCGCCTCCAGGGCCGACCGCGCTTCCACCCGGCAGGACCACCCGTTCCCGAGCAGCCGCATCTGGTGATTGTGCTCGACGGCGTCTCACTGCCGCCCACGTCGCTGCTGGCCGCCTCCGAGGGACTGCAGGGCGTGACGGTCCTGGAAGTCGTGCCCGGCGAGCTCACCGCTGGACGTGGCGACCTCTCGGTCGTCGTACGTCCGAAGGAACTGCGGCTGGAGTCCGCCCACGGCACGGTCTACGAGGGGACCCCGGACGTCCTGTCGTACGAAGCCGCGGAGGCGCTGGCCCGGCAACTGGCGCCGCTGCGGGTCGCGTCGGGTGGTGACGACGACGAACCGCTGCTCGCCAACCTGGAGTTCACCGACCTGCTGAACCTGGGCGACGCGGCCTCCGTCGACCCCCGGCGCACCTGGCGGCCGCGCGCACAGGCCGAGCGGCTGCGCGTGCCGATCGGTGTCGGTGAGGACGGCCGGCCCGTCATGCTCGACCTCAAGGAGGCGGCTCAGGAGGGCATGGGCCCGCACGGCCTGTGCGTGGGTGCGACCGGCTCCGGCAAGTCGGAGCTGCTGCGCACCCTGGTCCTCGGCCTGGCCGTGACCCACTCCTCCGAGACGCTCAACTTCGTCCTCGCCGACTTCAAGGGCGGTGCGACGTTCGCGGGCATGGCCCAGATGCCGCACGTCGCGGCCGTCATCACCAACCTCGCTGACGACCTGACGCTCGTCGACCGCATGGGCGACTCGATCCGCGGCGAGCTCAACCGCCGTCAGGAGATGCTCCGCGACGCGGGCAACTACGCCAATATCCACGACTACGAGAAGGCCCGCGCCGCCGGCGCACCGCTTCAGCCGATCCCCTCGCTCGTCCTGGTGATCGACGAGTTCAGCGAACTGCTCACGGCCAAGCCGGATTTCATCGACATGTTCGTCCAGATCGGCCGTATCGGCCGGTCACTGGGCGTGCACCTGCTGCTCGCTTCGCAGCGGCTGGAGGAGGGCCGCCTGCGCGGGCTCGAGACCTATCTGTCGTACCGGATCGGTCTGCGCACGTTCTCCGCGGCCGAGTCGCGGGCCGCCCTCGGAGTTCCGGACGCCTACGAGCTGCCGAATGTCCCCGGCTCCGGCTTCCTGAAGCACGGCACCGACGAAATGGTCCGTTTCAAAGCGGCTTACGTCTCCGGCGTGTACCGCTCAAGTTCCCAGCAGCTGGCCGCGCTCGGCGGGCCGCTCCCGGTCGACCGCAGGCCGGTGCTGTTCACGGCCGCCGAAGTTCCGGCGCAGTATGTGCCAGTGCCGCGGCAGCGCACGGAAGCGGCGCCCGACGAGAAGGACGACGCGCTCGCCGACACCGTGCTCGACGTGGTCGTGCGACGGCTGGAGGCGCAGGGACCGGCCGCCCACCAGGTGTGGCTGCCGCCGCTGGACAGCCCGCCGTCCCTGGACTCGCTGCTGCCCGGACTCGCTCCGGTGCCCGGCCGCGGTCTGACCCAGCCGGGATACGAGGGCGCGGGCCGGCTCGTCGTCCCCGTCGGCATCGTCGACAAGCCGTACGAGCAGCGGCGCGACCCACTCTGGGTCGACTTCGGCGGGGCCGCCGGACACATGCAGATCCTCGGCGGTCCGCAGTCCGGCAAGTCGACGCTGGTTCGCTCCCTCATCACCTCGTTCGCCCTCACCCACACCCCACACGAAGTGCAGTTCTACGGGCTGGACTTCGGTGGTGGCGGCATGGCCGCCGTGGCGGGCCTGCCGCACGTGGGCGGCGTGGCCTCGCGCCTGGACCCGGAGAAGGTACGGCGCACGGCAGCCGAGGTGTACGGCGTGCTGACCCGGCGCGAGGAGTACTTCCGCACCGCGGGCATCTCCTCCGTCGCGGAGTTCCGCAGCCGTCGCGCCCGGGGTGACATCTCGGTCGCCGACCAGCCCTGGGGCGACGTCTTCCTGGTGATCGACGGCTGGGGCAACTTCCGTACGAGTTACGAGGCGCTGGAGCCGGTGGTGCTGGACATCGCGGCCCGCGGCCTTGGTTACGGCATCCACCTGGTCCTCACCGCCTCGCGGTCGATGGAGGTCCGTTCGAACATGAAGGACCACCTGATGAACCGCCTGGAGCTGCGGCTCGGCGACACCATGGACTCCGAGTTCGACCGCAAAGTCGCGGCCAACGTGCCGACGGGCGTGCCGGGGCGCGGCCAGACGCCGCAGAAGCAGCACTTCATGGCGGCGGTCCCGCGGATCGACGGCCTGTCCTCCGACACGGACCTGGCGGACGCGACGACGGCCCTGGCGGCCGAGGTGACGCGCCACTGGCAGCACCCCGGCGCACCCGAAGTCCGTCTGCTCCCCCGCGAGTTCCCCGCAACGCAACTCCCGTCGGGTGATCGCTTCCCCCAGCGGGGCATTTCCTTCGCCCTGGACGAGGACAACCTCGAACCGGTGTTCGTGGACTTCGACCAGGACCCGTTCTTCCTCGTCTTCGGCGAGAGCGAGTCCGGCAAGTCGAACCTGCTGAGGCTGCTCATCAAGCAGATCACGGAGTGCTACGACGGCTCCAGCTGCAAGATTTTCGTGGTCGACAACCGCCGCTCACTGCTCGGAGCGACCCCGCCCTCGCATCTGGCGGAGTACATCCCCATGTCGAACCAGATGCAGCATCACATGGAGGCGCTGGCCGACCTGATGCAGCGCCGCACGCCGACCTCGGACGTCACGCCCGAGCAACTGCGCGACCGCAGCTGGTGGCGTGGCCCCACGGTGTACGTGGTCATCGACGACTACGACCTGGTCTCCACGTCGAGCGGCAACCCCCTGTCCGGCCTCACGGAGATGCTGCCCTTCGCCCGGGACGTCGGTGTCCGCTTCATCATCGCTCGTTCCACTGCGGGCGCGGGCCGCGCCGCGTACGAGGCGTTCATGCAGCGGATGACGGAGCTGGGAGCCCAGGGCGTACTCCTGTCCGGAGACCCGAGCGAGGGCGACCTCCTGGGCGGGGTGAGGCCTCGTCCGATGCCTGCTGGACGTGGAGTGTTCGTGTCCCGCAAGCAGGGCAAGCCGCTGGTGCAGACCGGGTTGGTGGAAGTGGAGTACTGAGTACTGATGCGGAAGGCGACGGAACACGGCTGCACGCCGACCACGGGACAGATGGACTGAGCCCGTCCGCAGGATGAGCTGCGCAGGGGCGCGGGGAAGCCCGTGTCTCCTCCGTGAAGGCCGCAGGTGGCCTCAGGAGCGAAGGCTTCAAGGGGTCGGGGAGGGCACCTCCCGCGTGTGCCCTCCCCGACGCTGCCGGTTCCCTCAGCTCACTGGAAGTAACTCGCTCCCTTGAGGTCGCCGCTGCGATAGTCACCACCGGCTTCGTGGATGCGCTGGCCGATGGTCACCAACGCCTGGTGGATCCCGTTCGCGTGCATGTCCCACTTCTTGTGCTGCTTGGTGAAGGCGTCGTACGCCTCACCACCCCAGGCCTCGGCGATCTTCTGGACATCAGCTCGGAGAGCCTTGATGTCATCTTCCAGCTTCCCTGCGATGCCGCCGAGTTCGGTCGTCAATGCGTCAAGGGTGCCGTACTTGACGGCGAGGTCCTGGTTGTGGACGTTCGTCATTGTTATCCCGTCTCTTCGTCTCTTCGTCTCTTGGGTCAGATCGGTCCGCTCGTGCCGGTTCGAGAACTACGGAGCTCAGTAGCTACTGAGGGCCGAGGTTTTGCCGCCCAGGTCCTGCACGTCGATCCGGTGGATCTTGCTGTGGAGTTCGGCCTCGAGATTGTCCTTGTCCTTGCGGTTGAGGTTGACGCCGTCGAGGACCTTTTCGACCATGCGGCCAAGGCTGACCACGTGCTCGTTGATCTCCGTCTGCTTGGTGTTGAACGCCCCGGCGCCCTGCCCCGTCCAGCTGTTCTCGATCATGTCGATCGTTCCCTGGAGACGGGCGAGCTGTCCCCTGATCGACTCGTACCGCTCGACAATGGCCTTCTCGAGCCTGATGACCTCACTGCTTTGAAGCCGCCGGCCGTCTGCCATGGTTGCGCTCCTTTTCCTGAATTCGTGGACTCGGTTCGTCCACGGCCCTGTTCGCGCACCTGAGTGGTGCGCTCCCGGATGAACCTCTTCGGGTCATCCGTATGGATGAAGTCACTCTGTTCGACGTGTACGGATCACGGCGAGCGTCCCGGCGCCGAGGGCGCCCCACACTTGCATGTTGCCGCCGCCAGAGGATCCTGCCGCCGACCTCTCGCCAACCGGAGCCTTCTTCGAAGGCTGTGACGAGGCTGATGCAGGAGCAGACGGCTCGCCCTCCTGCGCAGGCTTTTCGCCGTCCTCCGCCGCGAGGGGGTTGACGTTCGGGGGGCCGGGGTTGTAGTCGGCGTTTTCGAGGACCTTGCGGGGGCGGATCGGTCCGTAGCCGAGATACTTGCTGGGATCGTCCTTCGGCCACGTACGGCCTGCCGTGTCAATCAGGGACCGCACGACCTGGTTCGCTGTCCAGTTTGGGTGAGCGGACCAGATCAGGGCGGCCGATGCGGAGGTCAGGGCGGAAGCCGCCACAGCGCCGCTCCCATCGCTGCAGTGCTGCTGGAAGTTCGCGCCGCACCACCGTGGCATGCCTGCTCCGGGAGCGGCCAAGTCGACGTAGTTGCCGTACTGGGACATCTTGGACACTGTTCCGGTTTTGTCGACGGCTGACACCCCTACCACGTGTCTGTAAGCAGCGGGGAACTGCGGTTTGTTTCCTTCCTTGGCGTTGTCCCCGACGCCCGCGATCATCAACACGCCCTTCTTGACCGCATAGTCGAACGCCGCATCGCCGACGATCTGAGTGCCGATCACGTACTGATTGCCGATGGTGAAGTCGATGATCTTCGCGCCGCTGTCCACGGCGGCTTTTACAGCAGTCGCCAGCGGATAGTTGGGGTCGGGAAGCTCGTCATGCTTGATGGGAGGAACACGGATCGGAGTGATCTTTGCTCCGGGAGCAAGCCTCTTCAGCCCACCCCCCATGCCCGTACCCGCGATGAGCTCAGCGGCCGTGGTGCCCTGACCTGTCGTGTCATTCGTGTTGGTCACACTGCCCTTGGCGAGTCCGTCCTTGACCAGGGCATCGACTCCCTGGAGGACCTGTCCACGCAACAAGGGCGTGTCGGGGTTCACCCCCGTACCGATGACCGCGGCCTTGATGTCCTCTCCGGTACTGGTCTTCCACATCTTCTCGGCCTGCATCGGTCCCAAGTACCACTGCTGGGACTGGGCATCGTACGCAGCGGCGCTCGGGGCGAATCCCAGGCCCGCAGCAGCCAGGACTCCGACGACCGTGCCCGCAGCACGCGCTCGTCGCCCGTAACATGTCCTGAGGAGCGTGACCCACTCGGCTCGTCGGCTGGTCCCTGACTTCATGGGTTGTGTGTCCTCGCTCGCGCTCAGTCGACACCACCGCTGCTCAGCGATGCACGGTTGACGGTCTGCGTGCTCACCCGCTTCGGGTTGCCGACCGACGACTCCAGGTCACGCAGAACCGCGTCCACTCGCTTCATGAACGTGCTCAGCGCCTCGCCGCCGGCCTCCAGGTTCGCCGCCCTGGCAGCCGACACGCCTCCCACCATGCCTGCCAGAAGCACGACACTCCTCCCCGTTTCCCCGTACACGCGTCGGTCGAGGCCGGGCGGCCGCTCTCCGTACGATCGCAAAGCATGCCGCGCCTCACAACGCGTTTGCCACCTTAGTCACCCGGCGCATCCCGACCAACCGAGGTTTGCGCCAAGGCTGTTACAACTCCTCGCCTGTCGCCGCGATTTGAACCGGTTTGCCAACGCACTGTGAAGCATTCCACACCCCGTCAGGTACCGGGCTGGGCCGACGCTGCCCCGTGCTGAACGCAGGTGCAACAGGCGGACAGAGACACGGTTGCAACCATCAACGAGGTTGCACACGTAAGAGGGACGCTCGGCAACAACGTGTGGGGCGTCGCATGCATTCGATGACCGAAGCCCGCGGGAGCAACGACTCACGCGTCCTCAGGACCTTCACATCCGACAACCAAGGCAGATAGGAATGGGACTGAACTTTCCTTCTGACGGGTTGCTAACTTGACCGGACACCGCACCATCGGAACGGCAGTATCTGCCTGCACGGACAGCGAAGGCTGAGCAGACGGGGGAAGGAACCACCATGGCGTGGGACGAGTGGGAGCAGCTCAAGGCTCAGGCGGCCGAGCGCCGGTCGACCCAGATGCAGTTGAACCAGGTCGACGACGGTGGCGGTACCTACGGCCCCTATCTGCTGCCGAGCGAGTACGGCGCTCTGAAGGTCAAGAACAGCGAACTCCAGAAGATCGGAAAATCCGCACACGAGCTGTACAACCAGCTGTGGGACAAGGCCCGTGTCGCCACTCCCAGCAGTGACTCCGCCGCCACGGACCTGTCGAAGCAGGGCTTCACACTCGGCGCCGGTCTCCAAACCGTGTCGAACCGCTGGGAAGAGCAGCTCAAGTCCCTGATGGACGCATGCGCGCACATCTCGAACCACATGCGACTCACCAAGAAGCTGCACGCCGGCGACGACGGCTACATCCAGCGGCAGATGAGCAGCATCGACCTCCTGGACGCGGGCTTCGACGAACGAGTCGGTAAGCCCGGCGACAAGAACCCCATCTACGGCCCACATCCCAAGAAGAAGGAGTAGCGGCACACAGGACGGCCAGGCGGTGCTACCTGAGCCGCCTCCCCCTCCCCCCTCCTCGTCCCACGACCTGCCGACACCAGGATCACTCGACCGCTGCTCGTCAGCACCAGGGAACGAAGACCGATGGACCTCGAAACTCTGCGCCACGCCAACTTCAAGCTGCTCGACGACGCCGTCACCGACTGGTCGACACTTGTCAGCCATTTGGAGGAGCTGAAAAAGAACGCCGAGGACAGTCTGCACCAGGCCGCCAACAAAGCGGAGTGGGCTGGAGTGAACGCCCAGGTGTCCAAGAAGTTCATCGGCAAGACCGCCGGGGAGTTCACCGACGCCCACACTCAGGCCACGACGATCCGAAACATCCTCCGTGACACCCGCGGCGAGCTGAAGGAGTACCACCGACAGCTCACCGAGGCCATCGGCCGTGGGGAGAAAAAGGGCATCAGGGTCGTCAGCAGCAAGGGTGGCTTCACCGTCTCGGCGAGCGATCCCTCGGGCAGCGAAGACAGCAAGGCGAGCCAGGCGGACATCGAAGCGCTTCGTGACGAGGTCCAAGGCATCCTCGAGAACGCCACCGAGAGCGACAACTCGGCCAGCACTGTCCTCCAAGCCATTGTCGGCCAGAGCAAGCTGGGTTTCTCGGACGCCAGTTACAAGGACCGGGACTCGGCGGCAGCGGCCGTCAAGGAAGCCGATGCGCTGGCCAAGCTGGCGGCCAAGAAGCCCGAGGACCTCACGGTCAAGGAGTTCGACCGGCTGAACGCCGGGCTGAAGAAGTACGCCAACGACTCATTGTTCGCGGAGCGCTTCGCCACGGATCTGGGGCCGAAGAAGACGTTGGAGTTCTGGGCTGGGCTCAACGATCCGGTCAGGGGCAACTACGAGTTGGGGCACAAGCGGCTCGACCAGTTCGACGACCTGCAGCGCAACCTCGGGCTGACACTCGCCCATGCCACGCAGAGCGACTCGGCGGGTATGACCAAGTGGAAGCGCACAATGATCGACATCGGCGACAAGCCGCTTTACGGCAATCACGGTGGCCCCATGGGCTTCCAGGTCATGAGCAACCTGATGCGGACCGGGGATTACGACGACCAGTTCCTGAAGGACTACGGCACCAAGCTCATGGAGACCGAGCGCAAACTCACCGGCAACGGACGCCACGGCAACCTCGCCTGGCAGCGCCTCGGTATGTCTCCGGATCTGAACCGGATCGGTGAGGACAGCGGCTCCGACCCGCTCACCGGATATCTCAAGGGCCTCTCCAACAGCCCGGACGCAGCCACCGACTTCTTCAATCAGCAGTACGTCTCCAAGAACGGCGAGGACAACCCGTTCGAGCGGGACACCGACGGCAACGGCAAGAAGGGCAAGGTCTCACTGTCCAACTTCCAGTACCTGTTCGAGGAGCGGGACTGGCCGAAGGAAGTGAACTCCCGGGGAGACGACCTGCACACCGGCAAGAACAATCTTGCGCTCGCGCTGGAAGCAGCCACTACGGGGCACCCGGCGGGTGAAATGCCTACAAGAGACACCCCCGCTCATAACGAAGGCCAGACCAAGTTGTTCGAGAGCATCGTAGCCTCCATCTCCGACGACAACGAGCGCCTGACGAAGAGCAGCTACATGTCCGATAGCATGGGGCAGATCGCTGCCGAGTATCTACCCGACATCGATCGGGCGGCATCCGACGTGGACCCCCACCCCGACAGGGACGATGTGGACGGCCAAGAGGCATGGAAGCGTATTCAGAAGCTTTACCCGATCGAGGGGTCCGCTGCCGAACTGAACCACCGTGACGCTGCACGCTTCCTATTCAGTGTGGGTCAAAACCCCGAAGGATATGCAGCCGTCGAAGTGCGGCAGAAGCAGTACATGGCCGAGCTGATGGCGCACCACATCAATCCGGACCTGCCCGAAAGTCAGCGCCCGGACCACGATCTCGAACTCACCGTTCGTGCCATCGCGCGCCACTCTGGTGAGATCTCGGGAACGCTGGCCATGGGCCGTAACGAAGCAGTTGCCGGCCCAGCCGACGTGAAGGATAAGGACTTCGACCACTCGGTGTCCCAGTGGAAGAATGTCCTGTCCGGAACTGTCGGGACCGGAGTAGGTGTCGGCACGTCGTTCATCGCCTCTCCCGTAGTCGGGGCCGGAGTCGGTGGTGCTGCCGGAACCGTAACCAGCACGGTCTTGGAGGCGCTGTTCAAGGATGCCGAGGGCAGCGCTAAGGACGACGTCGGCGCCAAGATGGGCGAAAACTGGGAAAATGGCCAGGACAACAACATAAAATACACCCGAAGTGCAGCATCTGCGGCAGCCCGAACCTACCACCTTCCTCACGGCAGAGATGTGGCCACCTGGGCCGAGGACGAGTCATCCAAGGGGTTTTTGGCCGCTGGCAGCTACATGGACCGGGTCGCGCCGGAACTGGTAACGGACATCTGACACAGCCTGGCACTTGCGGGATGCGTCGGCGACACGTCGCTTTCTTCCTGTCTGACCAGCCACTAGAAGTGAATGAAAGGCCTCCAGTTGATCAACCGACGACTCGTTGACGTACCCCTGATACTCACGGCGCTCGGCGCACTCGTCGTCGGTTGCTCCAGGGCGTCCGAAGTGAAGGAGTACGACGTGCCCAAGAGTTTGTGCGGCGTCTCCGTCGCCCCGGAGCTGCTCGCGCGACTGCTGCCCTCGGGCCAAGAGGTCGATGTTCAAGAGAAGAACCCGGTACCCAGCAGGAAGCGCTGTCAGGTGGATGTCGACGGGAAGATCGCATTGATGGCGAGCCAGGAGTGGTGGGGAAAGACCGATAGCCTCATCGACGTGGCCAACGCCCACCCGAAACTGGATTCAGCACAGCCGACGGACAGTTACGTCTACCTTTCTTCGGGCACCGGTGCAGTGGGACGAGTGAAGAACTGCGCCAGCCCGGACCACACCGAGCACACGCTCTACGCGGTGATCGAGGTCTATGCGAAGGACGTGAACGACGCAGCCGCCATGAAAAAGCTGATTACTGATTACACCGAGGTCGTGGAGACCGGGGAAACCTGCAGATGACGCTCGTCGGACGGCGGGAGTACGGCGATACCCAGCACTCCCCCCTCTCGGCTGGACACCGCATACGTACAGACCGGCATCGTCACCTTCGCCTCGTCGCCCGGAAGGCCCAGTGCCACCGTTTCGGCGTCGTCCGTGTGTTTGCGGGTGACGTGCATGCAGAAGGTTTTGGCCGCTCCTGTGGCTGTGATGCGGTATGAGGCCTTGGTGGACGTTGCCGGGCCGGTGAGGGAAGCGTCCACTCCGAATTGGGATGCGTCGCCGCCGTATTGGATGACCTTGTCTTCGATCTTCGTGGGGTATTCACCGTCGAAGTCGGCTGATTTCGTACCGTCGTCGCATATGTCGCCGTATTCGAAGCTGCCGTTCAGGTCCTGTGTGGCTCCGTCTACCGCGCTCGTCAGTTCGACGTCGCTCCATGCTCCGTTGTCGGCCGCCGACAGGGCGTGGGCGCCTGTGTGGATGCCGACGGCGGCCACGGCGAAGAGCATGATGCTGGCGACGGTGAAAACGGAGTCCGGGACTTCGGGGGCCGGCGGGTTGACCGTGTGGCGCCAGGCTCGTACGCGGGAGGCCTTCACGCAGGCCATCGCCACCAGTGCGGCGGACAGCGCGAAGGTGATCACTGCCATCGTCGTCATGCTTCACCGCCCACGCGCCCGCGCCGCCGCCGCGCGTCCCGTACCGCCACTGCCGCTCCGCTCAGGACCGCCGCCAGGACCAGGCCGCCGACTGTCACGTAGGTGCCCAGGCGCTGGTTGCGTTCGTCGGGGGTTTCGCCGAAGTGCAGGGGGGTTACCGAGGGGGCCTCGGCGCGGGTGACGCCTTCCCGGGCCTCGGGGGATTCCACGGGGTGGGCGGGGTCCACGTCCGTCAGGGCCCTGACCGGGTCGACCACGCCCCAGCCGACCAGGCGGTCGTGGCCGGCGACCGAGCGTTCCGCGGTCTGTTCGATCTGGGCGACGACCTGCCGGGCCGTCCACTGGGGGTACTTGGCTTTCAGCAGGGCCGCCACTCCGGCGACGTACGGGGCGGAGAAACTGGTGCCGTTGTCGGAACAGTGGCCGCCGCCGGGGACCGTGGAGATCATGTCGACGCCGGGTGCCGCGACCCCGACGAACTCCCCCGACTGGGAGAAGGGAGCGCGTTCGTTGTTGCGGTCGGAGGACGCCACCGCGAGGACGCCCTCGTACGACGCCGGGTAGGTGGCCTTGGCATTGCCGCCCAGTCCGTCGTTGCCGGCCGAGGCCACCACCACGACACCCTGGCCGAGGGCGTGGTCGACCGCCTGCTCCAGGCTGGGGTCGGGCTCGACGGCGTTGGCCGTGTCCTGGGAGATGTTGATGACGTCGGCGCCCGCGCCCACCGCGTCGCGGATCGCCTGGGCGAGCGTGGCGGCCGTTCCGTCGCCCTCCGCGTTGTTCTGTTTCATCGGGATGATCACTGCGTCCGGCGCCAGACCCACGAAGCCCGTGTTCTTGGCGGGGCGAGCCGCGATGATGCCGGCCACGCGGGTGCCGTGGCCGACGGTGTCGGTGGTTCCCCGGTTGTCGCCACGGTCGATCTTCTCGCCCCTGGCGTTCTTGGCGGGCAGGTAGTTCCTGCCCTTGGACGCGTCGACGGCCGACCTCAGTTGGGGGTTCTTGACGTCGACCCCCGTGTCGATCACGGCGACTTGGACGCCCTTGCCCGTGGACTGCGCCCACAGCTCGTCCAGGTTGACCCGCTGCAGCGCCCAGGGGCGGCCCTGGTACGGCTTCGACGGGAACGTGCACTGGCCGTCGTCCGCCCAGGCGGCGGTGGCCGGCGCGGCGAGTACGTGGGTCGTCACCGTGAGTGCGATGGCCGCGGTCAGGGCCGCCGTTCGGGTCGTGGTGCCCGCGCGGATGCGGCGGCCGGAGGTGATTGCCTTCAGCATGTCGTCTCCTCCGCGGCTACGAGCCCTGCGGCTGCCGTGCCGCGGCCTCCGACAGGCGCGGGCCGGTCGGCAGGAACGTCGACCACTCCGCGGGAACGGGGGTCGGTTTGACCCGTTCGTAGCCGAGCCGGGTCTGGGCGATCCTCGCCTCCTTGAGCGCCGCCTCGCGCTGCTGGGCGGAGGTGCCGATGCCCTTGTCGTCGGTGGCGCTGTCGCTGTTGGACTGCAGGGCGTAGCGCAGGCCCGTGTCGGTCACCAGGAAGACGCCGCCCGCCTGTGTCTCGGTGCCCTGGAACTGCCGGAAGAGCAGGCCCGAGCCGGGGGTGACGTACGCGCTGGAGGAGCCGGTGGGCAGTTGTGCGGGGAAGTCGGTGCTCACCCACGTGGACAGAGTCGTCCGGCCCTGGCCGTCGACGGAGCGCAGGACCGTGCAGACGGTGTTGCGGCCGGACGTCGTGCGGCCCCCGTCGTTCACTGTTCTCGGTTTGTACGTCGGCCAGTTCCTGTCCCCGGCGAACGTCGTGCTGTCGGTGACCGCGCCGGGGCTGACCTGCTGGGCCTCGCCCGCCTGGCCGACGGCGACCAGGTCACGGCTGTTGAGCAGCAGCGTGGCGGTGAACTCGGAGACGCGGGCCACGCGGCCGGGCAGCACCACGTAGTACTGCATCCGCCGGCCGTCGTACGCCTTGATGACCATGCCGACCTTGTCGTACTGGTCGTACTGCTGCACCCCGCTGAACGCGCCCGCTGTCGCACCCGGCGTGTCGTCGATCTCCGGGATCTCGATCGGGTCGCCCTTGTGAAGGGTCGCGAGCCATTCCTGGGAGACGCGCTGCGGGGCGCGGCCCTGGGTGTCGAGGGCCTTGAGCAGTTCCTTGTCGGCCGGGTAGGCCAACTGGTACGCAGTACCGCCCGCATCGACGACATATTGGGTCTTCCCGTCGGGGCCGACGACGTACATCAGGTCGCCGCCCGAGAGTTTCTGGCTCCCCTCCGTCCTGGACCACTCCTTCTCGGCGAAAACGAACGCCGCCTTCTGGACGGCCCGGCCGCCGTCGCCGGGACGCTCGCAGACCATCCAGCGCTTGGGTGCCTCGGCCTCGCCGGGTGTGGGCAGCCGGTCAGGCGCGTAAGGGATGCCGATCGTGGCGCCGTGCGGGGGCTTGCCGCTGTCGAGGACCTTCTCGTCGACGGTGATGACGCTGTTCTTGCCCGGATCCAGCAGGAGTTTCGCGGAGGCCATGTTCAGGACCGGGTGCAACTGGGTCCGTTTGCCCGTCTTCAGCACCACGTAGCGCGTGGTCGACTCGCTGGCGACGATGACGTGTTCCTCGGGCTTGTCCCAGCCCTTGGGTGCCGTCGGGCTGAACAGGCCGATGCCTCCGAACACCGCGAGGACCACCACGCCGACGACGACACCGGGCACTACCGCGCCCAGCGGCTTGGGGGCGCCCTCCTCCGAACCCGACGGCGAGGGCCGGAGGAAGGATGCGAGCATACGGCGCTTCGCGAAGGTGTAGGCGTTGAGTTCGTCCCGCCGTGATGCCATCTGTTTCCGCTCTCTCCCCGTGCGGAGTCGTGAAGGACTCGTGGGGGCCCGGTGCGCGCACCGACCCCGGTTCCTCGACTGCCCTCTGGTGCCTCAACTGTCAGCAACGGCCCCTACTATGCCTGTTGCGTGGCACTGTCCGCGGCATGGGTAGGGTGCTGAGGCCGTGAGGCGGCTGCGCACGAGTGCTTTCAGGAGAGTTCGGGGGTTGGAGTAGTGGCTTCCACAGCACGGACCCGATCGCGATCGCAATCGCGGGCGCGATCCGGTGACGCCGGGCAGCCGAGTGCCCGCGATTCCCGCTCCGCCGACCCGCCCGATGCACCGGCCCGTGGCTCCTTCACCCCGCACCTTAGGTCTCGTTCGGGACGCGGGGGCTCGTTCGCGCTGCAGCGGCTCGTACTGCTGGAGTTGGCCGTCGCGCTGCTGTTCTGCGGATGGCTGGTGGGACCGTTCGCACTCGTACCGGCGAGCGTCGTCGCCACCGCCCTCCTGGCACTGGCCTTCGTCCGCCGCCGTGGACGCACCCTGCCGGAGTGGCTGGGCACCCTGCTCGCGTTGCGGGCCCGCAAGCGGCGGGCCGCGAGCACTCCGGTGCCGCCGCGCGTCGAGTCCGGTTTCGCCCCCGCCGTCGAGTGTGACCCCAGCCTGCGTACCTACTCCCACGGCGGCAGGGAGCGGCGCCCCGTCGGAATGGTCGGGGACGGGACCTTTCTCAGTGCCGTCGTGCAGGTGGAGGCCGATGTCACGGCGTTGCGGGCCGAGCGGGGGCGGCAGCCGTTGCCGGTCGGGCTGGTGCGGGACGCGCTGGAGGTGGACGGGATACGGCTGGAGTCGGCGCAGATCGTGCTGCACACGCAGCCCGCGCCGGCGCTGCACCTGCCGCAGCACTCGGTGGCCGTGACGAACTACGCGCCGCTGCAGGAGCAGACCGGTGCGCCGGCGGTGCGCATCACGTGGATCGCGCTGAAGCTCGACCCGGAGCTGTGCCGGGAGGCGGTGGAGGCGCGGGGCGGAGGGCTCGTGGGGGCGCAGAAGTGCCTTGCGCGGGTTGCCGATCACCTTGCCAGTCGGCTGACGGGGGCCGGGTTCCGTACGACCCTGCTCAACGAGGAGGAGCTGACCGCCGCCATCGCCACGTCCGCGTGTGCCAACCCGCTGGTGACCGCGGAGGCCGGACGGAGCGAGACGCGGGAGCGGCGGACGGAGGAATCCGGCCGCAGCTGGCGCTGCGACAACCGCCGCCACACCACCTACTGGGTTCGGCGCTGGCCCCGACTGGGCGGCCACGGCCCGTCCCTGCCGCAGTTCGTGGCGCTGCTCACCAGCGTGCCGGCGCTCGCCACGACGTTCAGCCTCACGCTCTCGCGCGCGGAGCGGCAGGAGACGGCGCTGTGCGGACACGTACGGGTCACCGGGCGCAGTGACGACGAACTGGTGGCCGCGCGGCGCGCGTTGGAGGACGTCGCGCGGCAGGCGGGCACGGGACTCGCTCGTCTGGACCGGGAGCAGGTGCCCGGCATGCTCGCCACACTGCCCCTCGGAGGTGCCCGGTGACCGCCATGACCACGCAGACGGCTGACCCTTCGGGTGATGTTCCGCCTTCTGCCGCCGAGCGGTTGCGGGGGCGGCTGCGCAGCGGCCTCGGGCTGATCGGTCCGCGGCACGGACGCCACACGCTCTCCGCGGAGCAGGTGGACGCGCTCGCGCTGCCCATCGGGGACGACGGTGTCGTCATCGGCGTGGACGCCGAGGGGCAGCCCGCCGTCCTGGGGCTCAACCGGCCCACGCCGTACGACGTCGTGCTCATCGGCGGCCTGTGGACGGCGCAGGTCCTTGCCCTGCGCGCGGCGGCCACCGGGGCACGTGTCGCCGTGGAGACGGGCCGGCCCCAGTCCTGGGTGCAGATGGTGCACGCCATGGGCGGCGGTCAGAACGGCCTGGCCGTGTACGAGGTGGGCCGAGTGCCCCCGCAGGGCGCGTCGGCCGGCACGCCCGTGCTGGTCGTGCGGGACTGCGGCATGCGGCCGCCGCGCGGCCGGGTCGTGTCGGGTCCTTGGCAGTCGGTGCTGACCCTGCTGCCGTATCTGAGTCCGGTGGCCCCTCGGCTGATACGGCAGGCACGGCTCGTCGGCGTCCAGCGGATCTCGCCGGACGAGGCCGCCGACCTGAGTCGCACCATGGCGTTGCCGCGGGCGGACGTGGAGTCCCTGCCGACGCTCCCCGATGGTGTCACGCTGTGGTGCGCCGACCGGGACCGGCAGTACGTGATGACCCGACCCACCGATGCCGAGACCGGATTGCTGGGCAATCCGCGACGGATGGACTGAACCGTTCCTTCCGGCCCTTCTCGGCTGTTTTGTTCGGGTCCGATGTGGCGCGGTGGCGGTCGGCCTTGTCAACTCCCGGGCATGCGTTACCTGATGGGTGTGCGTTGGGAGGTGGACGGGCCTGCCGCGGTGTGGCCCGTGGTGATTAGGCTGGGAGCGGGCGCGACGTCAGTACCCGTGGACCAGGCGTCGACGGCCCAGGGGAGAGCCGGTGGATCGGACTGCCTCGAACTACTACGGACGACTCGGACCGACACGACATGGTCGCCCCGGCAGCATGAGGGTGCTCGACCACACCAGGAGGAACTGTGAACAGCGATCGGGACGGGATCCGCGGGGGCTGGGCCACACCCGACGATGACCAGCCCGACGCGGAGTCGGCCATCGAGACGACCGGCGAGTTCACCATCGACTACGCACCGCCCGCCTGGTACACGCAGAACGCGCCGAGCGGTTCGGGGTCCGGGGCCGGGGAGGTGGCAGAGTCCTCCGGTTCACCGGTGTCCTCCGGTTCGCCGGCTTCGCCGGGGGCTCCTGCCGCTCCCGCCGCTCCTGCGGGGTCCGCTGTTCCGAGTGGGCCGGTGCCCGGGGTGACTCCGCCTCCGGCGTTCCAGCCGGACGGGGCCTACACGCCGCCCACGCCGCCCGCGCCGCCGGAGGAGAACCCGGTGGCCGTGCCGAACCTTCCGGCGGGCAGTGGGTTCGAGCCGCAGGAGCAGGGTGCGGGTTCCGGGGCCGGTGACCTCGAGAGCGGTGCCACCATGCGGATCTCCGCCGGTGCCCTGAAGCGGGAGATCTCGGAGCGGGACGGCGCGCAGGGCGAGGCGCCCGAGACCGAGGTCCAGGGGGACGAGTCCGTCGCGCCGACGGAGGGAGAGGGCCAGGCCGCGGAGGACACGGCGTCGGACGAGCGTGGTACGGAGGGTGCGGTCGAGTCCGCCGACCCCTCCGGCGAGGCCGAGGCGGCGGAGTCCGTCGCCGAGGCGTCCGGTGACTTTGAGTCCGCCGAGGGCGAGCCGGGCGAGGCCGGGAGCTCCCCGGCGGCGGACACGGATGCAGCGGATACCTCGCAACCCACGGATGCCGAGGCGGCGGAAACCGGTGGCGCGGACGCCGCTTCGGCCGACGCCGAGTCCGCGGGCGGCGAGGCCGGGGAATCCGCTGTCGCGGCCGCTCGGCCTGCCTCGGCCGAGCCCCAGGACGCCACCGCACCCCAGGACGCCGTCCCGCAGGGCGCTCCTGCCTCCTGGGCTCCCCCACCGGTCCCGCAGGGGCCGGTGCCGCCGCTGCCGCCGTCGTACCAGCCCGCCGCGCCCGCTCCGGCGGCCCAGTGGCCCAGTCGGCCGCAGTCCCACCCGGCCGCGCCGGCGCAGTCGCAGTCACAGTCGCAGTCACAGCCGACGGCTCCGCAGGGGCCGCCTTCCGAGCCGCCCCAGCAGCCGCCCTTCCAGCCGCAGGCGCCACAGTCGGCCCCCGCTGCCTGGAACCCGGCGGCCCCCCAGCCGGGGTACGGCTTCCCCCAGCCCGGAACACCAGGCGCACCACAGCCGCCCACCCAGCAGCCCATGGGCACCCCTACGACACCGGCCAACCCCCAAGCCGGATACGGCTTCCCCCAACCCGGAACACCAGGCGCACCACAGCCGCCCGCCCAGCAGCCCATGGGCACCCCTACGACACCGGCCAACCCCCAAGCCGGATACGGCTTCCCCCAACCCCAGGGTGCCGCCCCCAACCCGCCCGTCCCGCCCAGTGGTTACGGTTTCCCGCAGCCGCCCCAGCAGCCTGACCCGGCTCAGGCTCAGGCTCAGCAGCCCGTCGATCCTCGGCTCGGGACCGGCTGGCCGCAGCCGGTGCAGCACGATCAGCGGCAGCCGACCAATCTCGGGGCCGCACCGCTCGGTTACACGGCGGCCGTGGAGCTGTCCTCCGACCGGCTGCTCAACAACAAGAAGCAGAAGGCCCGTAGCAGCCGGCCGGCCGGTGCCGGGCCCCGGTTCAGGATCGGTGGGAAGAAGGAGGAGGCCGAGCGGCAGCGGAAGCTGGAGTTGATCCGTACGCCGGTGCTGTCCTGCTACCGGATCGCCGTGATCAGCCTCAAGGGCGGTGTCGGCAAGACGACCACCACCACCGCGCTCGGCTCCACGCTCGCCACCGAGCGGCAGGACAAGATCCTCGCCATCGACGCCAACCCGGACGCCGGTACGCTCGGCCGCCGGGTGCGCCGGGAGACCGGGGCCACCATCCGTGACCTCGTCCAGGCGATCCCGTACCTCAACTCCTACATGGACATCCGGCGGTTCACGTCCCAGGCGTCCTCCGGCCTTGAGATCATCGCCAACGACGTCGACCCGGCCGTGTCCACGACGTTCAACGACGAGGACTACCGCCGCGCGATCGACGTGCTGGGCAAGCAGTACCCGATCATCCTCACCGACTCCGGCACGGGTCTGCTCTACAGCGCCATGCGCGGTGTGCTCGACCTCGCCGATCAGCTCATCATCATCTCCACTCCGTCCGTGGACGGTGCGAGCAGCGCCAGTACGACACTGGACTGGCTGTCCGCGCACGGGTACGCCGACCTGGTCGCGCGCTCCCTCACCGTGATCTCCGGTGTGCGCGAGACCGGCAAGATGATCAAGGTGGAGGACATAGTCTCCCACTTCGAGACCCGTTGCCGCGGGGTCGTCGTGGTGCCCTTCGACGAGCATCTGGCCGCCGGTGCCGAGGTCGACCTGGACATGATGCGGCCGAAGGTGCGGGAGGCGTACTTCAACCTCGCGGCGATGGTCGCCGAGGACTTCGTACGGCACCAGCAGTCGCACGGGCTGTGGACGTCCGACGGCAACCCGCCGCCGGTCGCGGCCCCGCCGCTGCCGGGTCAGCCGATTCCGGGCCAGCCGGGACAGCCGGCTCCGGGACAGCCCGTGCCGGGGCAGCACCCCTATCCGGAGCAGCACCCTTATCCGGGACAGCACCCTTATCCGGGACAGCCGGGACAGCCGGCTCCGGGACAGTTCGCTCCCCAGCAACAGCCCGGCCAGCCCGGCCCCGGCCAGCCGTACCCGGGCCCACCCCCCGTCGCGGGCCCGCAGCCCTACCCCGGCCAGCCCTACCCGCAGCACCCCCAACAGCCCCCTCCCCCGCAGGGCCAGACCCCGCCTCCGCCTCAGCAGTAACCCCGGCAACCCCACCCCGTACCCTCCCGGCCCACCCCGTACCCTCCCGGCCCGCGCCGTCCCCCGACGGCGCGGGCCTTCGCGCGTTCGCAGTCAGAATCGGTCGTGTTTCCGCCGCCACGCTCTCACCTGCGAGGCTTCAGTGGTCTCCACCAATAAGAGCGGCGGAGCGACGCAGTCGTTGTTTCCGCAGGCCACATAGGGTTTGACGCACCGTTGACGCGCGCAGACTGCCGCTGATAGACACTCACTCCATTCCCGCCGGCGTCACCCGATCAAGCCCGTTCAAGCCTGTTCAAGCCCGCCCCGGCAGGAGGCGCAAACCGTTTCCTGCGTGCGATGACGCGAGGTCACCGAGCCATGAGCACACACGATCAGCACGGCAGAGGACGTACCGGCCCACGTCTGAGGCGAACCCGGCTTCTCGCCACCGCGGGCGCCGCCGCCCTCGTCCTCACGGCCGGTCTCGCGACCCCGCTCGCCCCGGCCGCGCCACAGGCCCGGGCCGCCGAAGGCGCTCAGGGCAAGAAGGTCCTCACCGTCGCCGTCGCGCAGAGCGTCGACTCACTCAGCCCGTTCCTGGCCGGCCGGCTGCTCAGCACGAGCGTCCACCGGCTGATGTACGAGTACCTGACCAACTACGACCCGAAGGACGCCCATGTCGTCCCGGCCCTGGCCACCGAGTGGGAGCCGTCGCCGGACAAGCTGACCTGGACCTTCACGATCCGATCCGACTCGAAGTGGTCGGACGGACAGCAGACCACCGCCGAGGACGCGGCGTGGACGCTCAACAAGATGATGACCGACGAGGGCGCCGCCACCGCCAACGGCAACTTCGTCACCAACTTCGCCGAGGTCACCGCACCGAGCCCCACCCAGCTGGTGATCCGGCTGAAGAAGCCGCAGGCCACGATGACCGCGCTCGACGTGCCGATCGTGCCCAAGCACATCTGGGAGAAGGTCGACGACTTCTCCAAGTTCAACAACGACAAGAGCTTCCCGATCGTCGGGAACGGGCCGTTCGTCCTCACCGACTACAAGCCCGACAGCTATGTGCGTCTGAAGTCCAACAAGAGCTTCTGGCGGGGCGCGCCGAAGTTCGACGAGCTGGTCTTCCGGTACTACAAGGACCAGGACGCCGCCGTCGCCGCCCTGCGCAAGGGCGAGGTCTCCTTCGTGGCCGGCTCGCCGGCCCTGACGCCCGCGCAGGCAGCCTCGCTCAAGGGCGAGAAGGACATCCGTGTCAACGAAGGCCCCGGCCGCCGCTTCTACGCCCTGGCCACCAACCCGGGCGCGCAGGCCAGGAACGGCGAGAAGTTCGGTGACGGCCACCCGTCCCTGCTGGACCAGCGGGTGCGGAACGCGCTGTTCATGGCGGTGGACCGGAAGACCATCATCGACAAGGTCTTCCAGGGCCACGCGGTGGAGGGCCAGGGCTACATCCCGCCGCGCTACCCGACGTACTTCTGGAAGCCGTCGGCGAGCCAGGAGCTGGCGTACGACCCGGAGAAGGCCGCCGAGCTCCTCGACCAGGCGGGCTACCGGGCGAACGCCGACGGCAGGCGCGTCGGCAAGGACGGCAAGCCGCTGAACTACCGGGTGCTGTGCCACGCCACCGACCCCAACGACAAGGCGGTCGGCAAGTACCTGAAGGAGTGGTGGGGCAAGCTCGGCATCGGGGTCACCCTCGACTGCCTGGACAACGTGACCGACCCGTGGCTCGCGGGCAAGTACGACCTGGCCTTCGACGGCTGGTCGGTCAACCCGGACCCCGACTACGTGCTCTCCATCCACACCTGCGCCGCGCTCCCGGCGACTCCCAAGGACACCGGCGCCACGGACAACTTCATCTGCGACAAGACGTACGACGAGCTGTACGCCAAGCAGCTCGCCGAGTACGACCCGGTCCAACGGGCGGACCTCGTCCAGCAGATGGAGTCACGGCTGTACGACCTCGGGTACATGAACGTCATGGCCTATCCGAACGCGGTCGAGGCCTACCGCACGGACCAGATCGAGTCGATCACGACCATGCCGGCCGAGGCGGGGAACATCTACGGGCAGGACGGCTACTGGAGCTGGTGGTCGGCCGTTCCGGCGAACTCCGGCGACTCCTCGGACAGCTCCACGTCCACGGGCGTCGTCATCGGGATCGTGGCGGGTGTCGTCGTCCTCGCCGGCCTCGCGGTTCTCTTCACGGTGCGCCGCCGGGCCACGGCGGAGGACCGTGAGTAGACAGTGGGCGGGACAGGCAGTGAGCGAAGCAGACGGTGAGCGCGCATGACCGCTGAAGCGACACCCGCGCCGGCCGAGGGGGCCGCCGCCGACCCGGGGACGTCCGGGCCGGCGGCGGGCCGGGGGCCACGGGCCAGGAGCGGTGCCGCGTATCTGCGGTACGTGGCGGGCAAGTTGGCTGGCGCGGCCGTCTCGCTGCTCGCCGTCCTCGTCACCAGCTTCTTCCTCTTCCGGCTGATCCCGGGCGACCCGGTGAAGTTCATGACCGGCGGACGCCCGGTCTCCGCTCAGCAGCTCGCCGCCTACCGGCGGGAGTTCGGGCTCGACCTGCCCATGTGGCAGCAGTTCACGCACTACTGCGGCAAGGCGCTGACCGGGGATCTGGGGACCTCGTACCAGTTCCGCGCACCGGTCATCGACAAGATCATCGAGGCTCTGCCGAACACCCTGCTGCTGACCGGTACGGCCTTCGTGCTCTACACCGCGCTCGGCATCGTCCTCGGCACCCGCTCCGCCTGGCGGCACGGCCGGCTCGGCGACCGCCTCAACACGGGTCTGGCGCTGACGCTCTACTCCGTTCCGTCCTTCTGGCTGGGGCTGCTGCTCATCATCGTGCTGTCGGTGGGTGTGGGCCCGATTCCGGGTCTGTTCCCGACCGGGGGCATGGAGTCGGGCGGCAAGGAGGGCTTCGCGTACGCCGTCGACGTCGCCCACCACCTCGTGCTGCCGGTGGTGACGCTGGTCGCGGTGGAGTACGGGCAGACCCTGCTGGTCACACGGTCGGCGCTGCTGGACGAGATGGGCGGCGACTATCTGACGACCGCGCGGGCCAAGGGGCTTCGGGACGATCTGGTACGGCGCCGGCACGCCGTGCCGAACGCGCTGCTGCCGACCGTGACGCTGATCTTCGTCAATCTCGGCCGGACCGTGGCGGGTGTGATCCTCGTCGAGACGGTGTTCTCCTGGCCGGGGCTCGGCGGGCTGTTCTACCAGGGGCTGAGCGTGCCCGATCTGCCGCTGGTGCAGGGGCTTTTCTTCGTCTTCGCGTCTGCGGTGATCGTGATGAACACCCTCGCCGATCTGCTGTATCCATTGTTCGATCCGAGGGTGGGCCGATGACCGCCGAGACGGAGACCACTACGACGCCCGGACCGCACGCGCCCGGACCGGGCACGCCGGGCCGTGGCACGCCCGGTCCGCGCACGCTCACCTGGCAGCGCCGCCGGGCCTCCGCCGCCCGTTTCTGGAAGCAGTACCGGACGCACCGCGCGGGCGTCTTCGGACTCGCCGCGCTCGTGCTGTGCGCGCTGGTCGCGCTGACCGCGCCGCTGACCGTCGGGGTGGACGCGCGGAGCGTGACCGACGCGCCCGGCGGGCCGCTGGAGAGTCCGAGCGCGCGGTTCCCGCTGGGCACCGACCAGTTCGGGCGCAGTCTGCTGGGCCTGATGGTCTGGGGTGCGCGGGTCTCGCTGCTGGTCGGGCTGCTCGCGGCCGTGCTGTCGGTGGCGATCGGGGCGTTCATCGGCATCACCGCGGGGCACTTCCGCGGCTGGTACGCCACGGTGATGATGCGGATCACGGACTGGTTCCTGGTGATGCCGACGCTGGTACTCGCCATCGCGCTCGCCACCGTGATGTCCCGCTCGCTGGGCACCATCGTCGTGGCGATCGGCGTGACCACCTGGCCGACCACCGCGCGTCTGGTGCGGGCGCAGACGCTGGCGGTGGAGTCACGGCCGTACATCGAACGGGCGAAGGCGCTCGGCGGCGGTCACTGGCATGTGATGTCCCGGCATGTGCTGCCGAACGTCATGCCGCTGGTGCTCGCCCAGACCACCCTGATCATCTCCACCGCGATCCTGGCGGAAGCGACGCTGGCCTTCCTCGGGCTCGGCGACCCGACCGGCGTGTCCTGGGGCGGGCTGCTGCAGGACGCGCGGGAGGCGGGGGCGGTCAGTTCCGGCGACTGGTGGTACCTGGTGCCGCCGGGTATCGCCATCGCGGTCGTCGCACTGGCGTTCACGCTGTGCGGGCGGGCGGTCGAGTCCGTCCTCAACCCCAGGCTGGGGGTGTCCCGTTGAGCCTGCTCGACGTACGGAACCTGGAAGTGACGTATCCGGGTGGTGCGGCCGCCGTGCGCGGGGTCGGTCTGACCCTCGCCCCGGGCGAGAAGCTCGGCATCGCGGGCGAGTCCGGCTGCGGCAAGTCCACTCTGGCGCTGGCGCTGCTGCGGCTGCTGCCGGCCGGGACCCGGATCGGCGGCGAGATCCTGCTGGACGGCGAGGACGTGTTGGCGATGAAGTGGGGCCGGGTGCGGGCGGTGCGCTGGGCGGGGGCGTCGATCGTCTTCCAGGGCGCGATGCACTCGCTGAACGCCGTGCACCGGGTCGGTGACCAGATCGCCGAGCCGATCCTGCTGCACCGCGGGGCGACCGCGGCGGGCGCGCGGAGGAGGGCCGGGGAACTGCTGGAGCAGGTGGGGCTGCCTGCGGCGCGGGCGAGCGCGTACCCGCACGAGCTGTCCGGCGGGCAGCGCCAGCGCGTGATGATCGCGATGGCGCTGGCCTGCGATCCGCGTCTGGTCGTCGCCGACGAACCCACCACGGCGCTGGACGTGATGGTCCAGGCCCAGATCCTGCGGCTGATCCAGCGGCTGGTGAGCGAGCAGGACCTCGGGCTGGTCATGATCAGCCATGATCTCGCCGTCCTGGCCGACACCTGCGACCGGCTGGCGGTGATGTACGCGGGCCGGGTGGTCGAGGAGGGCCCGGCCCGGCAGGTCTACGAGGACGCCCGGCACCCCTACGGCAGGGCCCTGTCGGAGGCGTTCCCCCGCATCGGCGATCCGGCGTCCCGCTTCGCGCCGCGCGGGCTGCCGGGCGACCCGCCGGACCCGGCGGCGGTGCCGTCCGGGTGCGCGTTCCACCCGCGCTGCCCGGTCGCGCTGGACGTCTGCGCCACCCAGGACCAGGTGCTGCGCGCGGCGGGAGCGGGGCGGCGGGCGGCTTGTGTGCATGTGCCGGAAGGAGCCGCGGCCACCGGGGACGAGGCGGAAGTGAGGACCAGCACCGCATGACGACCACACCACCGCTGCTGAGGGCCGAGGGCCTGCGCATCACCTTCCCCGGCCGGAACGGCGCGCCGGCCGCCCGGGCCGTGGACGGGGTGGACCTCGACATCCGGCCCGGCGAGATCGTCGCGCTGGTCGGCGAGTCGGGGTGCGGGAAGACGACGCTGGCCCGCTCGCTGCTCGGTCTGGTGGAGCCGACCGCGGGACGCGTCACCTTCGACGGTGCCCCGCTCGACTACTCCTCGCGCGCGTTGAAGGCGTACCGCAAGCGGGCCCAGCTGGTGCTCCAGGACCCGAGCGGCTCGCTCAACCCGCGCCACACGGTGTACGACGCCGTGGCCGAGGGGCTGCGGATCCACGGGTACGACGGGGACGAGCGGGCGGCGGTCGCCGAGGCCCTGTCCCGGGCCGGGCTGCGTCCGCCCGAGCGTTTCTTCCTGCGCTACCCGCACGAGCTGTCCGGCGGTCAGCGCCAGCGCGTGGTCATCGCGGGCGCGCTGGTCCTCGAGCCCGAACTCCTCGTCGCCGACGAGCCGGTGGCCTCCCTGGACGCCTCGGTGCGCGGTGAGATCCTCGCCCTGCTGCTGCGGCTGCGCACCGAACTCGGCCTGTCCGCGCTGGTGGTGACCCACGACCTGGGGCTGGCCTGGAACATCGCCGACCGGGTCGCGGTGATGTACCTGGGGCGGATCGTGGAGACCGGTGAGGTGGAGCAGGTCCTGACGGCACCCCGGCACCCGTACACCCAGGCCCTGCTGTCCGTCCTGCCCGAGGCCCCCGGAGATCCGGTCGTCCTCGGCGGCGAGCCCCCGGACCCCTCCCGCATCCCCTCCGGCTGCCGCTTCCACGTCCGCTGCCACGTCCTGGCGAGCGGCGAGGCCGAACGGGCGGGTGTGGCCCGGGCGTGCCGCGGTCAGGATCTCGAGATCCTCGGCGGGAGCGGCGAGTCCCACGTCGCGTGCCACTGGGCGCGCGCACGGGAGGACGCGGCTCCGGCAGGGGCGTAGCGCAGCGTCGTGGCGCGGGCTACTCCGTCCTCGTGTCCGCCGCGATGATCTCCCGGCACTTCTTGACGTCCTCCGCCATCGTCTCCGTCAGCGCCTGGAGGGACTCGAACTTCGCCTGGCCGCGGACGAAGGCCAGGAACTCGACGGCGACGTGCAGCCCGTACAGGTCGAGGCCGACGCGGTCGATGGCGTACGCCTCCACCGTGCGCTCGGTGCCGTCGAACTGCGGGTTCGTGCCGACGGAGATCGCGGCCGGCATCACCTCGCCCTGGGCGTGCAGAAAGCCGGCGTAGACGCCGTCGGCGGGGATCGCGGTGTGCGGAAGCGTTTCGACGTTGGCCGTGGGGAAGCCCAGCTCGCGGCCCCGCTGGGCGCCGCGGACCACGACGCCCTCCACCCGGTGCGGGCGGCCCAGGATCTCGCGGGCGCCCTCGACATCGCCCTCGGCGACCAGGCGGCGGGTCAGGGTCGAGGAGAAGGGCTCGCCGCCGCCCGCTTCTCCGGTGACGTACAGGTCGACGACCTCGACCTCGAAGTCGTAGACCTTGCCCTGCTCGGCGAGGAACTCCACGTTGCCGGCGGCCTTGTGGCCGAAGCGGAAGTTCGGGCCCTCGACGACCGCTTTGGCGTGCAACTTGTCGACCAGCACCTTGACGACGAACTCGGCCGGGGACAGCTTCGAGAACTCCGCGGTGAAGGGCAGGACGAGCACCGCGTCCACCCCCAGCTCGGCCATCAGTTCGGCACGGCGGTGGTGGGGGGCCAGCAGCGGCGGGTGGCTGCCGGGGCGTACGACCTCGCTGGGGTGCGGGTCGAAGGTGACGACGACGGCGGGGACGCCGAGCTCGCGGGCACGGTTCACGGCGTGCTCGATGATCAGCTGGTGTCCGCGGTGGACTCCGTCGTAGGAGCCGATGGTGACGACGCTGCGCCCCCAGTCGTGGGGGATGTCCTCCAAGCCACGCCAGCGCTGCACTGTGACTGCTCCTCGTCGCACCTGTGTCCCTGCTGCCTTGTTGTCTTGCGTTGTCTTGCTTGTCCTGCTGCCTTGTCCGCAGGTCTAAGAGTGCCATGCCCCGCGTTCCCCGCCCGCATTGGCATGGACGCTGTGACGGGGCGCACGTCGCCGGACGACTGCCGGCCGGGATCGAGCGGGCATCAGGCAGTGGGCGAGCGGGTGTCGGGCGGGGACGCGTACGCCAGCCCTGCTCTCGACGGTAGGCGGCGAATGATCGGCGGGAAAGATCGCGTGGTGAACGCGCCCCCTCGCACTCCCTCTGTTCACTCCGTACGCCCGCGCGGTCGGGTGATTGGGCGGGGGCGGCTGGATACAGCTTAGGAGTGGGGGAACCGAGGGGGGACCGTGGAGCGGCGGCAGTGGAACACCCCGTGCTCGCCGCTCCACGGGCGGACGGCGGACGTCAGCCGAAGACCGTCAGGCTCCTGGCCTTGCCCCGCTGCTCCTCCACGAGCGCGAGGAGGCTGCCCTCGGGGCCGAAGGCGGCCACGGGGCCGGTGCCCGCGTACTCGTCGGGGATGTCCAGCCGGACGCCGTTGGTGAGCAGCCGGGCGCGCCGGGCGTCGACGTCCCAGCGGGGGAACGCGGCCGCGGCCGCCTCGGCGATCGGCATCACGGTCAGCTCCTGCTGGAGCTGGTCCAGCGTCCTGGCGGAGTCCAGCTTGTACGGGCCGACGCGGGTGCGGCGCAGCGCGGTGAGGTGGCCGCCGACGCCGAGGTCCGCGCCCAGGTCGCGGGCGAGGGCGCGGATGTAGGTGCCGGAGGAGCAGACCACCGACACCACCAGGTCGAGCACGGGGGTGCCGTCGTCGGCGGCGGCTTCCCTGATGTCGTACACCCTGAAGGAGGAGACGGTCACCGGCCGGGCCGGGATGTCGAACTCCTCCCCCTCCCGGGCGCGCTTGTACGACCGTACGCCGTTGATCTTGATGGCACTGACCTTGGACGGCACCTGCATGATGTCGCCGGTCAGCTTGGCGACGGCCGTGTCGACGGCGTCCCGGGTGACCCCGGAGGCGTCCGTGGAGGAGGTGATCTCGCCCTCGGCGTCGTCGGTGATCGTGTCCTGGCCGAGGCGTACGGTGCCCAGGTACTCCTTCTCGGTCAGCGCGAGGTGGCCGAGGAGCTTGGTGGCCTTCTCCACGCCGAGTACGAGGACGCCGGTCGCCATGGGGTCGAGGGTGCCGGCGTGGCCGATGCGGCGGGTCTTCGCGATCCCGCGCATCTTGGCCACGACGTCGTGCGAAGTGAAGCCCGACGGCTTGTCGACGATGACGAGGCCGTCGGGCGGGGTGGGCTTGCTGCTCATTCGGTGGTGTCGTCCGTCTCGTCGTCGGACCCCGGCTTCCGGTACGGGTCCGCTCCACCGGCGTAGGAGGCGCCGGCGGAGGCCTCGCGCACCTTCGCGTCGGAGGCGCGGGCCTTGTCGAGGAGGTCCTCGATGGTCCGGGCGGTGTCCGGGAGGGCGTCCGCGACGAAGGTGAGGGTGGGGGTGAACTTGACGCCGGCCGCGCGGCCGACCTCGGAGCGCAGGATGCCCTTGGCGCTCTCCAGGCCGGCGGCCGCGGCCTTGCGGTCCTCGTCGTCCCCGTAGACCGTGTAGAAGACGGTCGCCTCCCGCAGGTCACCCGTGACCCGGGTGTCCGTGATGGTGACGTGCGAACCGAGCCGCGGGTCCTTGATCCCGCGCTGCAGCTTCTGGGCCACCACCTCTCGGATGAGGTCCGCCAGCCTTTTCGCCCGCGCGTTGTCGGCCACTGGTCCGTCTCCCGTTCTTTCTTCTTCTGCGTTGCGTGGTGTGTGCTGTCTGTCCGAATGCTGTCCGTCTGCGTCTGTCCGGTCGTCCTCGCCGGGCTGGGCGCCCTCGCTAGTCGTCCTCGCCGTGGAAACGGCGTCTGACGGACAGCAGCTCCACCTCGGGGCGGGCTGCGACCAGTCGTTCGCACCGGTCCAGCAGGTCGGTCAGGTGCGTCGCGTCGCCGGAGACCGCGGCGAGGCCGATGACGGTTCGCCGGTAGAGGTTCGTGTGGTCCACCTCCGCCACGCTCACCGTGTATTTGCGCTGGAGTTCGGCGATGATCGGGCGGACGACGGAACGCTTCTCCTTCAGCGAGTGGACGTCGCCGAGGAGGAGGTCGAAGGACAGAGTCCCCACGTACATGTGTGTGTCCGGGTTGCCCGCCGGTACGGGGTCGGTGGTCCTGCCTTCCAGGTGGGCAGGGACATCAAGAACCGTACCGCGAACCTGGGCGGTGGCTCGACGGGGTTTCCTTCGCCCGCCCACCCACCCGACTCGGTGGAACCAGGAGCGAGTCCGGCCTCGGGGCCCTGCCCCGGGTGGCCTCGCGGGGCCGGGGGCGGGTGCCCCCGGGCATGGCGCGCCGGCCGGCGGGACC
>NZ_QFDQ01000169.1 GCF_003270085.1 Streptomyces triticisoli
GGGTGGTGGCGGGCCGGGGGGCGTGGGAGTGGTGCGGTGGGGCGGCCGGCGCGGGCTCGGGGTGCTGCGGGGAGCCGTGCGCCGGTATCCGCTCCGGTGCCTGCGCCGGCGCCGGTGCCTGCACCTCCGCCTCCGCCTGCACCCGTGCCTGTTCCTGCGCCGGCACGCCGGCCGCGGGCGCGCCCTGCCGGGGCGCCGGGTCCGGTTCCCGCTTCTGCGGTGGCGCCTGCGGCGGGTGTACGTCCCCCCGCGGTCCTTGCCGGGACGTACCGCTTCTCAGGTCGCGCAGCACGTCACTCTGCCAGTTGTCCCCGCTCGGCATGTCCCCTTCTCTCCTGCCTGCCTCGTCGTCCCGCCCGGAGCGGCGCGCCCCGCCCATGGAGCCTCAGAACTTGTCGAGCAGCTGCCCGTAGATGCCGAACACCCCGACGGCGAGCGGGAAGAGTCCGATCACCCCGAGAGACTCGACCAGGTCGGCGAACCTGCGCAACCGTACCCGGACGTGCTCCGGCGGCTCGACCGCGAGGACGCACAGCGGCAGCACCGCGGCCGCGCCGAGCAGAGTGAGCGCGCCGACGCCCCCGGCGTGGTCCAGCCACAGCACCACCAGCCGTACGACGAGTACGGCCGCCGCCGTGAACACCGCCACCACCTCGGCGACCAGCGGGAAGGCCCGGGCCCGCGACAGCAGGACGACGGCGGTCAGCGAGGCCAGCGTCACCGTCCACGCGGTGGGCTCCTGAGCGGTGGTCAGCAGCCAGCCGCCCGCGGCGGCGGAGGCGGCGGTGGCCACCGTGGCCAGGGCTAGCCCGCGGTGGGTGGCGGCGAGGGCGTTGGCGACCTGATGCCGGCTCACCGACACGCCCGCGGAACGCCGGTCGTCGAGCCCGGTGAGCCCGGAGGCCATCAGCGCGAGGCGGGGCAGCAGTCCGAGCAGCACGACCGAGAACACGGCCATCACCGCGCCGAGCCGGTCCGGCCTGTCCTGTACGGCGGCGACGGCCTCCCACACGGCGGCGATCGCGGCGGCCGCTCCCGCCCCGATGAGCCCACCCCGGCCGAGCGGCGAGAAGTGGGCCAGCAGCACCAGGGTGACCACCAGCGCGCCGACGACGCCGGCCAGCCGGGCCGTCCCGGACCAGGCGTAGGCGTCGGCGGCGGTCCACGCCGTGAGCAGTCCGAGCCCGCCGGTGGCGAGCAGCAGCGCGGTGGCCAGGGCCCGGTTGCCCTTGCCGACCCTGGCCGCCAGGGCTCCGGCGACCATGCACACCACGGTGGCGGCCGCGAGGGCGGCGGTGACGCTCTCCAGCGCGAACTCGCGCCGGGCGAGCAGGCCGACGGTCACGGCGAACGCCACGGTGGCCGTACCGGCGCCGGCCCGGCGCGCGGCCGGACGCCAGCGCCAGGCGTGCAGGTCGAGGTCGTCGGCGACCTGGTCGGTGACGTCGTGGACGACCGGTGCGGGCGGGGCCGCGTGGGCGCGTACGAGCCGCAGGACGGCGCCGTCGGGCACCTCGGCCGAGGACAGGGTCGCCTCGTGCGGCAGGACCGAGCCGTCGGAGGTGATCAGCTGCCGGGTGGCCGGACGCGCGGCCGCGCGATCGTCGAGCAACTTCAGGATGTCGGGGAGCAGTTGACCGATCGGGGTGTCCGACGGCAGGACGATGTCGGCACGCCGCCGCTCACCGACCAGGGTGACCCTGCTCAACTGCGTCCGGGACGTCGTCGCTGTGCTCACCACTCACCGGGACCTGTCATCGTGTCTTCTCCGTCACGGTTCTCTTCTCCGTCACGGTTCCTTCGTAGCGTGCCCATTCCAGAGCTGCTCCTGCTGTTGCCGCTGCTTCTTCTGCTCGGCCTTCTGCTTGGCCAGGGTGGCCTGGAGGAACGACCAGCCGATGCAACCGGCGCACAGCACGGCCGCGATGGCGATGCCCGCGAACACCTTGCCGAGCCGTTCGTCCACCGTGCGCCGTCCCCGCTGCGCGCCGAACAGCAGCGCGTCGCGCATCCGCCGCCGGCGCACCGCCACCGACTCGAGCAGCTGACTGTCGTAGTCCCGTGCCATTTCCGTCGTCCTGTGCCGTAGGTGCGTACGTGGCCGTCCGTGCCATCAGTCGTCCGGGGTGAGGCCGAGGTGGCCGCGCATCGTGGCGTACTTCCGCGCGAGCCGCCGTGCCGTCGGCGCGTCCAGGGCGGCGAGTCGTTGCGGGTCGGCGTTGTGCGCGAGGTCGGCCGCCTTGACCAGCCGGGCGCCGGGGGTGGCCAGGATTCGGCGCGCGTACGCCTCCGGCTCCTCGTCCGGCCGCCTGGTCAGGGCCCGTACGACGTCCTTGGTGCGCTGCGGGAGCCGGGCCGCGTCGAGCCACTCCTCACTGAGCACGCCGTCCTCCAGGGCGTCGTGCAGCCAGGCGGCGGCGACGAGATCGTCACTTCCGCCACGCGCCCGCACCCCCTCGGCGACGGCCGACAGATGCTCCGTGTACGGGCGTCCCGCCTTGTCCGTCTGCCCGGCGTGCGCGGCACGGGCGACGGCCTCGACCTCGGCCGGCCCCATTTCCGTTCCGGCGCGTGCCGAGTGCCGCGTCCGCCCTTCACCGGGCGACCTCTCCTGCGCCATGCGATTCCCCCTACTTCGCTTCCGCAACATAGGCCATGCACCGGGCTCACGTACACCCGGGGTGCGCGCCCCTCACCGCCGTCGGCTCAGCCCCCGCGGCGCGCGAGGCGGCGTACCACGCGCGGGAGATGTGGATCAGTCCTGGAAGCTGGTGGCACCGGTGGTGGCGGAGTGAGTCTCCGGGGTCTTCAAGGTCTCGATGAAGGCGGTGAAGGCTCCGGCCGGGAAGGTGAGGGTGGCCCTGGCCGGGGTTTTCGAGTCGCGGATGGCTACGCGGAAGGAGTGGCTTGCGCTCTCGACACAGTTGTTGCCGTCGCCGCCTCCCGAGTATGAGGACTTCCGCCACATGATGGGGGTGGTCACGGTGCACCTCACATTGCCTTGGCCGGCCTGTGGATGAAGTCACGCGACCGCTCGGGGTCGAGTGACGCGGCCTCCACTCTACGGAAGGACGTTCGAAAAAAGCCGAGTTGGGCTTCGGAATCGACAAATCCTGTGCCATGAGGTGCGTCGCGGGTGGCGGTGTCCAGCTTCGGTACGGCACCGCCCGCCGGCATCATCGCGTTCCAGGTCCCACCGAAGTCATCCTGGTCGAAGGGAGTCACGCGGACGGTGACGTGGTCGGCCTCGGCGAGTTCCATGGGCCGGGCAAGCCGGGCTCGTGGGGTGGAGCGGCCGCTGACCCTGATGCGGAACGCCGCTTCGTGGACGACAGCCTCGTACCGTGTGGGCGCCGGGCCTTCGAGGGTCACCTTGCGCTGCATCCGGTGGCGGACACGCAGCTCCAGCCCCTCGCGTGGGAGTTCGGGGATCCGGGAGGAGAAGACGGCGCGAGCGTACTGTTTGGGGCGCGTCGGAACCCAATGTCGTCCCGTGCGGTGCACTGAGGGGCATGCCAGTCGTTGCGCCCCGCGGCCGACCGACGCCGCACCTCGATGAGCCGTCGCCGTCACTACCCTGCGGGCGGTCGGCGGTGATCGGTAAGGCAGGCGCATCCCTACCACGTCCGTTGTGACGCCAGGGCCGTCTCAAGGCGCCCGTAATGGGCCCTACGTCACACCCGTCGGGATCATGGGCACCCAAGGGCTTGGTGAAGGGGGAGCAGGATGGTCGGGTGAACGGTCGCGCCCTCACCGTTCGCCCGATCCCCTGTTCAAGATCCGAGCGCGCATCACGCCTGTCGTCGTCGACCTCACGAACCCGCACACGCCCGGCCACCGATCAGCAGCCCGACCGCCCGGGCCGGCCGGCGACACGCCGCCGCAGCCAAGCCGCCTCCGCGGGCGTGAGGTTCGGGTCGGCCAGCTTGGCTTCGGCCGCTTCCCGGATACGCCCCGCAGGATCGGTCCGACAGCCCTTGCGCACGCTGTGCGCCAGCAGACTCCGTCCCAGGCGAACGGCCAGTCCGGAGACCTCCGCGCTGCCGATGGTCACCATGGTCATCGCCACATCCGCAGCGGGATCACCAGCGCCCGCGTTGCGCCAGTCGATCACTACGGGGCCCCGCCGGGTCAGAAGCACGTTGCCCGGATGCAGGTCCAGATGCAGCACCCGGTCCTCACCCGCCGTCGCGAACCGCCGGGGCAGCCAGTTCGGCGCCGGCAACGCATGCAACCGGTCGTGGAGGCGGCCCAACGTCCGGCCGAGGGAGCCGACCCGCCACGGGCGCCGGGCCAGCACGTCCAGCATCGTCGGCCCGGTCAGCCGCTCCAGGACCATGTCGGTATCGGTGATCTCGTACACCTTCGGCACGGGATACCCACAGGCCGCCAGATGCGTCATCAACCGCGCTTCCAGCTCAGTTGGTCCCCCCTGCCGATAGCGCCGCAACACCCTGGACTCGTCCAGGGCGTACACGTCAGCGTCCCGCCCCCGCCCGATCAACTCCATGCAGGTAAGTCTGTCCTGACGACGCATCAGCAGCCAACAGGGCGAACACCGGCTGATGCGGCACTGGTTGTTTTTGGCGAGGGCCTCGACTGCGGCGGTGTTCGGGGCCTTCGAGTCGCGTATGGCTATCCGGGGATGAGCGTTCGCGATCCCGACGCAGTCGTTGCCCTCACCGCCGCCGGAGAAGGACGACTTCTTCCACTGGGTGGGGTGCTCATGCCGTGCCTCACACTTCCTTGGTCAACTGGTGGGTGAGGTCACGTGAGCGCCCTGGAGGAAGTGACCCCGCCTTCACCTCACGGAAGAGCTTTCGAAAATGCTCCAGTAAGCAATCACACATCAAACAGCCCGAATCGTATGAGCTGACGTCCAAGCGCCTACATGTCTTCGCTCAGCTCCTTCAGCGCGCGCTCACCCGGACGTGCAGCCACCAGACGGCGGGCCGTGTCCTGGGCCCAGCTCGGATCGACGCGATGGGCAGCGCTGATCATCAAGGCCATTTGAAGACCGAGGTCATAGGACGGAGGCTGCTCGGTCAATCGCGCCACGCCGCGCGTCACGGCCGCTTGAAGGGCGGGCAGACAGGCAGCAACGATGTCCTGTCGGAGCAGGGAGCTGATGTGCCGGTCGAACTGAACGTGGTCTGCCACGCTCAGCAATGCCTCGGCCGCCCGCACACGGTCCGCGGCCGTGCCGCGCTCCTCCACCATGTCGCCGCTGTCCCCCACCGCGTCAGCCAGTACGCCGAAGGTGTCGTCCTGGCCGTGCAGTCTGTCGTACGAGGCCCCCCGCCAGGGAACGGACTCCGGAGCGCCGGCTGCTTGGACCACTGCGTCGTAACCGTTCCCGTCTCCCCAGCGCGTGAGCGCGACACAGGCCAGGAAACGGCCTGCCGGATCTTCGTCCGGATCCTGCAGCACCTCCCGCAGCGCCTCGGTCCGGTCGCGGTAGCCTCCATCGAGGCCGTCGCTGATGACATCGTCGGGATCGGCGGCCATGCCGTCGAAGTCCACGAAGAGCAGGTCGGCGACTTGGCTACTGGGCTTCCACGAGCTCCTGCTGTCAGACAATCGGTTCTCCTGTACTACAGACCCTGCACGCCCGAAGGTGCTGTCTGGCGCGTTAAGGCATCCTGGTCGTCGGGTACGGTCCCGTCACGTACTCCTTCGGGACGACCCCGCTGATCAACCATTCTCCATCGCGTCGAGTGTTGAGCAGTGCCATGACTCTGCGCTGCACCTTGCTCGTCTTGCTCTTGCTCAGTTCGAGATTTTTCACGAACTCGGTCACGGCGTCGGTGTCCGAGGCCTTGAGGCTCGTCGGCACCACCACGTCCTTGCCTGCAACCTTGCTGATCTCGTCTGAGATACCCCGCTGGATCTGCTCCGGGCGCAAAATCTCCACGCCCTGGACCTTGCCGGATTCGATATCGGCCTGCAGTCGCTTGTAATCGATGCTGACCTCCTGCGCACCGTAGACCTTCCCGGTCCCGTCCTTCGGCGCGAAAGAGGTGAACTGACTCGACTCCTTGGCCGCGGGGTTCGCTCCCCCGAGCACATGCTCAAGCGGCGTGATCTTTCCTTCCGGATTTGCGGGAACGATACCGACATCCGGATCGAAATGTGATTTACGCAGGCCGAACTTGTTGTGTGTGGCGCCGAAGTCGTCGTCCTGCCGAATCAGCAGGGGCTCATCGGCTTCCGGAGTCTTCGGAGGAGCTTCGTCCGCGGTGGGGGCGAGAGTGTCCGTGTCCGATCCGCCCGGCGGATTGTCGATGTTCTCCGGGTGCTCGACGTGATTCGTCGAAGGTTCTGCATCGGCCTGCCCGCCGGCGGGGTGGCCGTCTGTGTTGTCTCCGCGGGGGGACATACCGTCACCGTGTCCACCACCGCCGGCGAGGTTGTCGGCGGAATGTCCTGTGCCGTTCAGAACATCGTGGCCTGCGGTCGCAGCACCCGGTGTCAGGTCGTCGCCGACGCCGACCAGGGCCGGCTCCCTGGCCGGGGTCGGGGTGTGCGGGGTGTCCGCGCTCGAGGCCGGGTGCAGGTCGGGGCCGCCGGGTTCCCTGGGGGCCTCGCTCGCGTGCTGGACGACGTTGCCCTCGTGGTCCAGGAGGTTGCCCTGCGGGTCCAGGTACTGGGCCGGCGAGCCGTCCAGGGACGGGAGCCCGGTCGTGCCCTCGGGGAACACGGGGGTACCGTGCGGCAGTTGGACGGTGCCGTCCGGCAGCCGGGCCGCGCCCGCCGGGAGGGACGCGCCCTCGGGCAGGCGCACCGTGCCGTCGGGCAGTCTGACCGTGCCCTCGGGCAGGACGATCGCGGTGTCCGGCAGCCGGGGGAGGTCGATGTTGCCGACGCCCTTCAGCGCCGC
>NZ_QFDQ01000170.1 GCF_003270085.1 Streptomyces triticisoli
TCCGCACAGCACCATTTCCAGAAGCTGACCTACAACCAACTTCCTTCCATGCTCAGGACGCAATACCAGGGGCTTTACGTCTGCCCGTCACCGGGGCAGGGCTGTCCGGCCCGTCCCGACATCGAAGCCTCGTCCGGCTTCGCGTAGATCATTTCGCTGAGAAAACCTCAGTGACACGATTGGCGTAACCACGGTGGGGTAGCACTCCCACCCACCCGGAGAATGCGTCGTGCTCTGCTGCGACGAAAAGCCTCAGATCCAGGCGCCGGCTCGCAATGCCCCGATTCTGCCGATGCGGCCCGGGAGCCCCGAAAGGCAGACCCACGACCACCTCGGAGTGCACCACCGCCCTGCTCACCGCACTGGAAGCGGCCACCGGCAAGGTCGTCGACCCCTATTGGACCTGTCGAACACAGCGCGACCCCCATCTGCGCACCGTCATACCCGATGGAGTTACCCCACACCGAGTCGTTCAGCTACACCGCTGAACGATCATTATGCTCAAACCACCACGAATTGCTTCAGCGGCAGTGGGGAAGTTCGGCCAGCGCCATCACACCCCCGGTCCGCCCCGAATGTGACGCGGAGGCTCTCACATGGCGAGGTACGACTACGCGTGCGGGCAGTGTGGCGTGTTCGAGGTCGTCCGCCCGATCGACGCCCCGGTACATGAGCCGACGTGCGCCACATGCGGCGGAGCGGCGACGCGTGTATACGCCCCGCCCGCCATCACCTCGCCCCACTCCGCCCTGCGACGGGCGCGCGACGCTGCCGAGGCCAGCGCGCACGAGCCGACGGTGCTGCACCGCATGCCCGCACCACCCCGTCGTCATGCTCATCCGCCGAATCCACTGCACGCGCGCCTCCCGAGGCCGTGACCCACAGGCAAGGAACGACAGATGCCCGAAGTGCTCTTCAGCGTCGACCAGTCCCGGTCGTTCTACGACCAGGCAGTCCCGCCGCACAACCGCTGGCACCCCGACATCCCGCCGGTGGCGACCGTTCGACCCGGCGCCGAGTTCCGCCTCGAATGCCGGGAGTGGTTCGACGGGACGGTTCACAACGACGACTCCGCCAACGACATCCGCGACCTCGATCTCTCGATGGTCCATCCTCTGAGCGGACCGATCGCCGTCGAGGGTGCGCAGCCCGGTGACCTGCTGGTGGTCGACATCCTCGACATCGGTCCCGTCCCGCAGGAGACCGGGCCGGTCGCCGGCCAGGGCTGGGGCTACACGGGCATCTTCGCCAAGTCCAACGGCGGCGGTTTCCTCACCGATCACTTCCCGGACGCGTACAAGGCAATCTGGGACTTCCACGGGCAGATCGCGACCTCCCGCCACCTGCCCGGCGTGCGCTTCACCGGCATCACCCACCCAGGCATCATCGGCACCGCCCCGTCGCACGACCTGCTCGGTCAGTGGAACGCCCGGGAGGCCGAACTCATCGCGACCGATCCCGACCGAGTGCCCCCGCTCGCGTTGCCGCCGAATCCGCAAAGGGCAATCCTCGGCACGCTGGAAGGCGACGCATTCGAGCGCGCTGCACGGGAGGCGGCACGAACCGCGCCGCCACGCGAGAACGGCGGCAACCAGGACATCAAAAACCTCACCCGTGGCGCCCGGATCTTCCTGCCGGTGTATGTCGAGGGTGGCAAACTGTCCGCCGGTGACCTGCACTTCAGCCAGGGCGACGGCGAGATCACCTTCTGCGGCGCCATCGAGATGGGCGGCTACCTCGATCTCGGCGTCGACCTCATCAAGGGCGGCATGCAGACCTACGGGGTGACGACGAACCCCGTGTTCTACCCCGGCAACGTCGAGCCGCGCTACAGCGAGTTCCTCACCTTCGTCGGCATCTCCGTCGACGAAGACGGCCGCCAGCACTACCTCGACTCACACGTCGCCTATCGGCGGGCCTGCCTGAACGCGATCGAGTACCTGACCAAGTTTGGCTACTCACCTGAGCAGGCCTACCTGCTTCTCGGAGCCGCCCCGATCGAAGGCCGCTTCAGCGGCGTGGTCGACATCCCCAACTCCTGCGCCACGCTCTATCTGCCCACCGCCATCTTCGACTTCGACATCCGCCCGTCCGGCGACGGGCCACAGCGCGCCGATCGGGGAAGCTGCGCCCGCACAAGCTAGTGTGCTGCGCCAGAAATCCTAGGCTTAAGTCTGTAGCCTGTTTCCATGTCTCGGGGTCCTCGTGCTGTCGAAGTTGTGCTGTCCGGCGAGGAACGCGCGGAGTTGCTGCGCTGGGAGGGCGGGGCGGTGATGCCCCGTCTTGCTGAGCGGGCGCGCATCGTCCTGGCCTGTGCGGACGGGATGCCGAATGCGCGTGTAGCGGCGGAGTTCAAGGTGACCACGGACACCGTGAGGAAGTGGCGTTCGCGGTTTGTTGCCCGGCGGATGGCCGGGCTTGCGGATGAGCCGCGGCCGGGGCGGCGCAAGGCGGAGCTGGTGCTCAGCGAGGCCGAGCGAGCGCAGCTGGCGCGCTGGTCGAGGCGGGCGAAAACCGCGCAGTACCTGGCACTGCGCGCGAGGATCGTGCTGCGCTGCGCGGAGGGTGGCTCGAACAAGCAGATCGCGGCCGAACTCGGCATCGGCGCCGCGACGGTGAACCGGTGGCGGGCCCGCTTCATCGCCGACCGCCTGGAGGGGCTGGCCGACGAGCCCAGGGTGGGCCGGCCGCCGTCGATCCTGCTCGACCAGGTCGAGGATGTCGTCGTGACGACGCTGGAGTCCACACCAGGCCAGGACACGCACTGGTCACGAGCCTCGATGGCCGCCCGCACCGGGCTGTCGAAGTCGACGATCGGGCGGATCTGGAAGCGGTTCGACCTCAAGCCGCACCTGCAGGATGCCTTCAAGCTCTCCACCGACCCGCAGTTCGTGGAGAAGGTCGTCGACGTCGTCGGGCTGTATCACAACCCGCCCGAAAAGGCGGTGGTGCTGTGCGTGGACGAAAAGAGCCAGATCCAGGCGCTGGACCGGTCCCAGCCGGTGCTGCCGATGATGCCGGGTATGCCCGAGCGCCGCACCCATGACTACCTGCGGCACAGCATCACCAGCCTGTTCGCCGCGTTCAACATCGCCGACGGTACCGTCATCAGCGAACTCCACCGCCGACACCGGGCCATCGAGTTCAAGAAGTTCCTGGCCACGATAGACAAGGCGGTCCCCGCCGGTCTCGACGTCCACCTGGTGTGTGACAACTACGCCACCCACAACACCCCCGAGATCAAGGCATGGCTGGGCAAACGCCCGCGCTTTCACGTGCACTTCACCCCGACCGGCTCCTCCTGGCTCAACCAGGTCGAGCGCTGGTTCGGCCTGCTGACCGACAAGCTCATCCGCCGCGGCGTCCACACCTCCGTCAAGGCCCTGGAAGACGACATCCGGGCCTGGATCGGCACCTGGAACGAGGACCCCAGACCTTTCACCTGGACCAAGACCGCCGACGAGATCCTCAAATCCCTCGCCGACTACCTCACTAAAATCGCCCCCTCAGAGACCGAAAACCAGCAGGCAACTTAAGCCTAGGATTTCTGGCGCAGCACACTAGGGCAGCTGCAGCCCCATGCAGTTCCCGCGCTGCACCTGGTCCTTCGCGAACGCGGTGACGTACTCACGCAGCAACACGCGCCGCTCCTTCCGCTCGGCCGCCGTCGGAGGCTCGTACTTCTCGCCTGCTTCCCGGTAGGGGTAGTCGTAGCCCCAGTGGGCGGCGAAGCCGGCGTTCTCGCCGTCGCACCGGGCGACGGCCCACGCCCGGTACTCGGTCAGTGCGGGCCGCCAGGCGGCGCCTTCTTTCATCGGCAACGGGTCGGGACCCGAGCCCATCTCGCGCAGGTTCGTGCCCCAGTCACCGCGCCAACTGGTGAGTTCGACAAGCGGTCTGCCCGGTCTCGTGCCGCTCCGGTACGCGTCGTCGCCGGCCTTCTTCGGCGCGCGCAGGGTGCAACGGCCGACGACCCCGCCGTCGGCGATGGCGATGCGGACCTCCCCGTCGCGTCCTTCCGCGGGGACGCGGGTGGTGGCCAGAGCGTCGCAGGCGGTGCCCTTCGCCTCCGCGCGGGGCACATACCTGCCGGTGTCCGGTACCGCCCCGTCCTTCGGCGCGGGCAGCGGCTCGCCACCGCAGCCGAGCTTCTCGGTCACCTCGTTCGTCATGCGCACCGCGAGCCGCAGCATGGCCGCCTTCTCCTCGCGGCTCTGCGCGAAGTACGTCCAGGTGCCCACCAGCAGTCTGCGGCGTTCCCCGGCCGGTCCCTTGCCGCCGCGCGGGCACTCGGGCATGAGGTAGACGAGGCTGTTCTGGGCTTCGAAGCCGGGCAGCCCGCCCGGCAGCACGGCGTGCGGAGGATAGGAGCTGCCGGCGAACGACAGCTCCTTCTCCCGGTCCGCGCCGCCCAGATAGGCGTCGACGGCGACCACGACCTTGTCCTCGTCGTTCGTCAGCACGCAGTGGTACTGGCCGAGGTCCTCGTCGAAGGACTCCCGCTCCGCCCCGAGCCGCATGCCCGTGGGCCGTACCGTCTCCAGATCGCCGCGGGGCAGCTTGCCCCCGCACGCCTCACGTGCCAGCCACCAGTCCTTCACCGGCGCCCGGACCGAGAACCCGACGACGACCAGCACGACCAGCGCCCAGGCCGAACCCCACAACCACCGACGGTGCCGTCCCGCCCAGCTCCCCACCCGTTCCTCCGCTCACCCATACGCCACTTCCGCACCAATGTGCGCAACCTCCCCGACCGCCAACCGACCGGGTCGGAACCGGCCGCGTCAGTCCTGGCCCCTGCACCTCTTCTGCCGCATGGGAAAGGGGCCCGCGGGTGACAGGCCCCTGCTCAACTGCCGCTAATAGGCGACAGTTTACGGCTCAGGACAGAGCGGACGGCTTCCGGGGCGGAGGGATCGCCCGCAGCAGCTCCCACAGCGGCCGCGAGCCCGCCGCCCACACGCCCAGGGTCTGGCGGTCCACCACGTGCAGCCGCTGCTGCTTGGCGAACGCCACGGCCGGCGCGGTCACCCTGCCGTTCGTCACGATCACCGCGATGTCCGCCCCGTGCACCGGGCGGGCCGTCCCGTTGAGCACCTGCAGATCCGGCGTGCCCACCGCCGAGCCCCGGGCGCCGTTGCGGCGGTGCTTGCACTGGATCACCCAGCGCCGCCCGGACGGGTCCGTCGCCTTCACGTCCGCCCCCAGGTCACCGCCGCCGCCGACCCGGACCGCGTCCCGGCAGCCGTCCCGGCGCATCAGGTCCCGTACCGCTTCCTCGAACCGGGAGTGGTGCAGCGCGTCCAGCTGAGCCAGCCCGTAGCGCAGGCCCTGCGCGCGCACGGCCTCCCACCGGGCCTGCTGATGCCGGTTGTAGAGCCAGCCGGCGCCCGCGAGTACGGCGAGCATCAGGACGACGACGAGCACCCACCAGTGCGCCAGCAGCCAGTTGACCACCATCACCACCAGGCCAAGCACCGCGGCCGCCGTCATGAAGAAGCCGATCAGCTGCGCGTCCCTCTGCTGCTGCCGCTTGCCGGGCCGCCGCGTACGCCGCCGCGTCACCGGTGCCCCTCCGGCGACGGGAACCGGACCGGATACTGCACCGTCGGCTGCGGACGCGGACTCGCTCCGCTCTCTGCCGAGACGTTCTCGTTGCCCAGCCCCACCACGGCCAACGCGAACAAAGCGAGGATCGTCATTTCTCGTCGTGCACCCGCGGCCCACCGCAAATGTCCTCGAACCGGCGTCCCATCAGAGCGCACGTACGGCCGTATCAAAGGCATATAAGCATCCCCCTCGATGCGAAATGACCGCGCAACCGCCCATGCTGACAGCAGCCACTGAGGTTTTCTCAGCGATGATTACTTCCAGATTCTGTTGAGGACGAGGGCTGCTCGCGCGATGTCGCCGATCCGGCTGGGGCTGAGCGTGATGTGCTGCAGGGTGCGCCATCGCTGCTTGAGTTCGGCGGCGGTGCGCTCTCCGAGGGCCCGGACGTGCCGCAGCAGGGTGTTGAACATGCGGGTGTCGACGTGAAGTGCCTGTTCAGATCTGCCTTTTGGGCGGCGGACGGGTATGAGGATGCCGATGCCTGCGCCGATGTAGCCCTTGTCCGCCAGGGTCGGCAGGCCCTCGGCCGCCGCCTTGTACAGCGCGGGCAGGGCATGGATGCGGGCGGCGGTGATGTCGGGAGTGGAGCCGGGTTCGGCTTCGGAAACCCACAGCGGGGTGCCGTCCGGGGCTGACAGGAATTGGATGTTGCCGCCGAACGCCTTGTGTTTCTGGCTGAACCACAGGTCGTTTCCGTTTTCGCGGACGCCCGCGAGGCGGTCCGACTCGATCAGCGTGCCGTCCAGGACCACGTGCGTCATGCCCTCCCTCCTGCAACGGGCCAGGACCTCGTGCAGGTCCGGGGCCTGATCGGCGAGGACGTCGATGCCCTCGTGCAGGTAGCGGTAGCCGGTGGCCTGGGAGATGCCGGCGTCGCGGGCCAGACAGTGCACGCAGCCGCGCTCGCGGAACCAGCGCAGGACCAGCACCGCCTGCCGGAACGGCCCCAGCGCCCGGCTGCCGCGCGGAGTGCCGATCTGCCGCCGGTGGGCGGCCGGCAGACGCGACAGGTGGTCCACGACGTGGCGCGGGACGTCGAGCGTGGCAACATAGGTGACCAACGTGAAGCCTCTGGTGGTTACGGACATGATCTTGTG
>NZ_QFDQ01000171.1 GCF_003270085.1 Streptomyces triticisoli
CGCTCGGCGCGCTCGCCGCGGCGGCGCTGGGCTGCCCGGCCGCCGCCGACGCCGGGTTCGCGCTCGGCACGCTGTTCGGCAGCGCGCTCGGCTCGTTCGACGCGCTCACGCCCTACGCGGCCGCCGCCACCGGTGTGCTCACCCGGTGGATCGCGCAGGCAGAGGCCGGTGGCCCGGCCGGTGCCGACGCGCGCGCCCGCGTGCTGGCCGTACTGGAACGCGCCGACCAGCTCGCCGACAGCGCGCGGCTGAGCGGGCTGCTCACCGGGGACCGGCTGCTGCCCTCCGGGTACCGGGCGCGGCTGCGGGCGCTGGGCGCCGCGCTCGACGGGCGGCCGGCCGCCGCCCAGGCCGCCCTGCGCGAGCTGGGGGACCATCAACTGGCCGGCCTGTACGGCGACTCCACCGAGCGGGCCCGTACCGCCGTGCGTCTGCTGCGCTGGCTCGACGCCCCGGCGCCCGTCGTGGACTCGGTCGGCCAGGGGGTGCGGCATCACCTCGCGTCCACCGGGTGGGTGGATCTGGCCGTCGGCGTCCTCGCCGAGGGCGACGCCTCGCGGGACAGTGTGCTCGGGGAGGCGTACCACCGGCTCATCGGGCGCGTGCGTACCCGGCGGCAGCAGCTCGACGAGCGGTTCGCGGCGGTGCTGGCCACCTGGGCGGAGGCCGCCTCCCAGCAGGCGCCGGGCGGGGCGCTGCTGATCGAGGACGTCCTCGCGGAGGCCGCCGCGCCGCTCGCCCGGGACGGCGGGCGGCCGCTCGTGCTCGTGCTGGACGGGATGAGCGCCGACGTCGCCGTGGAGCTGGCGGCCGGACTCGGCCGGCGGGCCTGGACGGAGATCGTTCCGGTTCCGGCGGGCTCCGGCGGGCGGTCGCCCGGGCGTCTCGCCGCCGTCGCCATGCTGCCGACGGTCACGCGCGTCAGCCGGGCCTCACTGCTCAGCGGGACGGCGGCCGACGGCGGGCAGGAGGTGGAGCGCGCCGGGTTCACGGCCTTCTGGAAGAAGCGCAGGCGGGAAGCGGTCCTCTTCCACAAGGGCGGTTACGAGGGCACGGCCGGGCACCGGCTGGCACCCGCCCTGCTGGAGGAACTCGCCCACGAGGAGCGGATCGTCGGGGTCGTGGTGAACACCATCGACGACGCGCTCGCGGACGGCCGGGAGAGCGGGCGGGCCCGGTGGGGCATAGGGGACATCGCCAGACTGGCCGATCTGCTCGACGCGGCCCGCGGCACCGGACGGCCCGTCCTGCTCGTGTCCGACCACGGGCACGTCCTGGACCGCACTCCGCGCGACGCGGGGCCCACGGCGGCCGAGGGGGTCCAGGGCGCCCGCTGGCGGACCGGCACGGCCGGGCCGGGCGAGGTCGGGCTCGCCGGACCCCGGGTCC
>NZ_QFDQ01000172.1 GCF_003270085.1 Streptomyces triticisoli
GCTCCCGGCGGCCCGGCCCGGCCCCGACGCCACGTCCCGGCCGCCGGGCTCGCCCGGTGCGCCCGGTGGGTCCGGAAGGGGCGGCCGGCCCGGGGAAGCCCCGGAGCGCTCCGGGATCACTCTCGTCGTGCTGTCGCCGACCGACCCGATGAGCCGCGGTCAGCTGCGGCGGATGGCCGAACTGGCGCGCGACGAGGGGCACGAGGTGCGGTGGGAGGAGGCGCGGGGCGGGGCGGGGGCGCCGGTGCGGACCATCGGCGGGCTCACCCCGCTGCTGCGGCGGGCGGACCGGGTGGTGATGGGCGATCCGTTCTCGCGGTACGTCCAGCTGTTGCTGACGATCACCAGGGCTCGGGACCTCGTCGTCGTGGACGACGGCACGGCGACGATGGAGTTCGTCGCCCAGCTCGCCCGCGGGGAGCGGCTGGTGCGCTGGCACCGCAAGGGGGGCCGCCGCGGCCCGCGGGACCTTCTCCTCGGCCCGGTGTCGGCCGCGGCCCGGCGCCGGCTGACCCCGGGCGGGGAGCGCCGGGTGGAGGTGTTCTCGGCCATGCCGGTCGACGAGGTCCCGGACGGTGTGACCGTCACCGGGAACCGCTTCGCCTGGACCCGCGCCCGCTTCGGCCCGCCCCGCGTCACCGAGGGCGCCGACCTGGTGGGTACGTCCCTGGTGGAGACGGGCGTGGTCGACGCCGACCGGTACCTGGCCGCCGTACGGGGGCTGGCCGGGGCCCACGGGGTCACCCGCTACTTCGCCCACCGGCGCGAGAGCGCCGGGAAACTCCACCGGCTGGCGGTGGAGACGGGTCTGGAGGTCGTCCGCCCCGAGCTCCCGCTGGAGCTGGTCGCCCGGCGCGGTCCGATCGGCCGTACGGTCCTCAGCTTCCCCTCCACCGTCGTCCACACCCTGCCGCCGGCCCTGGCCGGCACCGGCGTCCGCGTCACCGTCTGCGACATCGACCCGAGTTGGCTGACCGCGCACGCCTCCCCGTGGGCCCAGGGCTTCCTGTCCGGGGTGACGGGCACGGCCCGCGGCGTGCACCGCCTCGCCCGGACGGTCCCGGCCGGCTGACAGCGTCCGCCGGGGCACGGACCACCATGGACCACCATGGACCACCACGGACTACTGCGGACCACCACGGGCCAAGGCGGATCAGTGCGAATCGGCACGGATGTCCGTCCGACAGGTGAACAACGCGGGCGTGGTTCGAGCGGGGCGTGGTATGCGTGGAGAAAAGCACAAAAGGGGCGGGTGCCAGGGGTGTGGCGCGTGCCGCACCCCAGGGATTCCGTGATCCGCTCGGCCGGCCAAAACGGGCGAGTTTACCCACCCCAGCCGACACCCATGCGCCGGGCGACCAGTTTTTCTTCCCCTGACGGGTTGAACTTTTGTTGATCGAGGGTCAGTCGACCACCTCGGCGTCCTACCCTTCAAAGGGTGAAACAGCTGATGTCCCCAGAGTCCGAGGCCGATCTCCCCGCTGATGCCACGGTGGACGCCGCCCTTCCCGGCATCCTGCCGGAGGCGCTGTACGCCGAGCTCGTCGCGTTCCGGCGCGACCTGCACATGCACCCGGAGCTCGGCAACCAGGAGTTCCGCACCACCGCCGCGATCAAGGAACGGCTGGAGAAGGCCGGGCTCGCGCCGCGGGTGCTTCCGACCGGGACCGGGCTCGTCTGTGACATCGGTGCGGACCCCGGGGGACCGGGCGGCGGCCCGGGCCGGCTCGCCCTGCGCGCCGACATCGACGCCCTCCCCATCCCCGACACCAAGAGTGAGTGCTCGTACCGCTCCACCGTCCCCGACCGCGCCCACGCCTGCGGGCACGACGTGCACACCACCGTCGTACTCGGCGCCGGGCTGGTGCTCGCCGACCTGCACCGGCAGGGGCTGCTTCCCCGGCCCGTGCGGCTGATCTTCCAGCCCGCCGAGGAAGTGCTGCCCGGCGGTGCCGCCGAGGTGATCAAGAGCGGGGCGCTGGACGGCATCAGCCGGATCGTCGCCGTGCACTGCGACCCCCGGGTCGACGCCGGCCGGATCGGGCTGCGCCAGGGACCCATCACCTCCGCCTGCGACCGGCTGGAGATCCAGCTGGAGGGCCCCGGCGGGCACACCGCACGGCCGCATCTGACGACGGACCTGGTCACCGCCGCCGCCCGGGTCGTCACCGACGTGCCCGCGCTCGTCGGCCGCCGGGTCGACACCCGCTCCGGGCTCGCCGTGACCTGGGGCCGGATCGAGTCCGGGCACGCCCCGAACGTCATCCCGCAGCACGCCGAACTCGCCGGAACCGTCCGCTGCCTGGACATCCACGCCTGGCGGCAGGCCCCCGACATCGTGGTCGCCGCGATCGACGAGATCGCCAACCTGCACAAGGCCAAGTCCGAGATCAACTACGTGCGCGGGGTGCCGCCGGTCGTCAACGAACCGGGGGCGACCGAACTGCTGCGCGACGCCATGGTCGCCCGGCGCGGCACGTCCTCGGTCGAGGACACCGCACAGAGCCTCGGCGGCGAGGACTTCTCCTGGTACCTGGAGCAGGTGCCCGGTGCGATGGCCCGTCTCGGGGTGCGTACCCCGGGCGAGCGGACCGTGCGCGACCTGCACCAGGGGGACTTCGACGCCGACGAGTCCGCCATCAGGGTGGGCGTGGAGCTGTTCACCGCCGCCGCCCTGCTGCACCCGACGCGCTGAGCGGCCACCGGCGGAGGGGCACCCCGTTCGGTGCCCCTTCGTCCGGTTGTGTCACCCGCCCGTCCTCGGGTCGCCTCAGGGCCACCCGCTGTCGGCACGGTTCGGTAACGGCGGTGGGAAATCCCGTTCCCCTCCACTTCTACGCGCGTTAATGTGCGCCGGAATCGCCACCAGAGGCGGCTCATGGGGCTGCGGGCCGGCGACGGCGCCGTGGGCAAGAAGGGGTGCTTGCTGTGCGTTTGATCTCCTCCAGGACCAGGTTCTCCCAAGCCGCGGTGACCGTAGCGGTCGTCGCACTCGCGGCCGCCGGGTGCGGCAAGTCCAGCAACGAGTCGACCGGCAGTTCCGCCTCGTCCGAGAAGTACTCGGGCAAGGGCATCGGGCTCGCCTACGACATCGGCGGCCGGGGCGACCAGTCCTTCAACGACGCGGCGTACGCCGGCTTCCAGCAGGCCGACAAGGAGTTCAAGATCGGCGGCCTGGACGTCGAGCCGAACGACAGCGAGTCCAACGCCGACAAGGTGCAGCGCCTCGAACAGCTCGCCAAGGCCGGCTACAACCCGATCATCGGGGTCGGCTTCGTCTACGGCCCCGCGGTCGAGGAGGTCTCGGCCAAGTTCCCGAAGACGACCTTCGGCATCGTCGACGACGAGTCGGTCAAGGCCGACAACGTGGCCGACCTGGTCTTCCACGAGGAGCAGGCCTCGTACCTGGCGGGTGTCGCGGCGGCCAAGGCCACCAAGAAGAACCGCATCGGCTTCATCGGCGGTGTGGACATCCCGCTCATCCACAAGTTCGAGGCGGGCTTCGTCCAGGGCGCCCAGTCGGTCAACCCGAAGATCAAGATCGAGAAGCAGTACCTGACGCAGACCCCGCAGGAGGGCGGCTTCTCCAGCCCCGACAAGGGCAAGGACGCGGCCAACGGCCAGATCGAGGCGGGCGCGGACGTCATCTACCACGCGGCCGGCCTGTCCGGCCAGGGCGTCATCCAGACCGCGGCCGAGCACAAGGTGTGGGCGATCGGCGTCGACTCCGACCAGTACAAGCAGAGCTCCCTGTCCCAGTACAAGGACTGGATCCTCGGTTCGGCACTGAAGAACGTCGGCGGTGCGGTGTACGAGCTGACCAAGTCCGTCGTCGAGGGCAAGCCGCTGAGCGGTGAGGTGCGCGGCGACCTGGAGTCGGGCGGCGTGGGCTTCGCCGACTCCAACCCCAGGTACCAGGCGATGAAGGACGTCGTCGCCGCCGTCGACCAGGCCAAGCAGGACATCATCGACGGCAAGGTCACCGTCGACACCAAGTAGCCGCCGTCCGGTCCCGCCGGGACGTCGTACGCCCGCCGAGGACCAGCCCACCCGTACGCCCCTCGCCTTGTGCGAGGGGCGTACTGCTGTCCGTGAGGGCGGCCGAGGATGTGGCCACAGGTCGATAACAGGGGGACAGAAGGGGTTTTACGTCTGGTCTACGCGCGTTACGCTGCGGCGGAACCAGCGCCTGGTATGGGCGCTTGCACAAAGGAGTCTCGTTCCATGCGCCGGGTGTCCCGTATCGCGGTTGCAGGCATTGCGACCGCGGCCCTCGCCGTCAGTGTTTCCGCCTGTGGCAGCAGTTCGACCAGTTCCTCCAACGCGTCCTCCGACGGCAAGGGCAAGGGCATCGGTCTCGCCTACGACATCGGCGGCCGGGGTGACCAGTCCTTCAACGACGCGGCGTACGCCGGTCTGCAGAAGGCCGAGAAGGAGCTCGGCATCGGTGGCCGGGACGTCGAGCCGCAGGACGGCGAGTCGGACGCCGACAAGGTGCAGCGCCTGGAGACGCTGGCCAAGCAGGGCTACAACCCGGTGATCGGTGTCGGCTACGTCTACGCGTCGGCCATCGCGGAAGTCGCCCCCAAGTTCCCGAAGACCACCTTCGGCATCGTCGACGACGAGCAGGCCAAGGGCGACAACATCGCCACCCTGGTCTTCCACGAGGAGGAGGCCTCCTACCTCGCGGGTGTCGCCGCGGCCAAGGCCACCAAGAAGAACCACATCGGCTTCATCGGCGGTGTGGACATCCCGCTGATCCGCAAGTTCGAGGCGGGCTTCGTCCAGGGTGCCCAGTCGGTCAACCCGAAGATCAAGATCGAGAAGCAGTACCTGACGCAGACCGCGGACGAGGGCGGCTTCTCCAGCCCCGACAAGGGCGAGAACGCCGCGAACGGCCAGATCGACGCCGGCGCCGACGTCGTCTACCACGCGGCCGGTCTGTCCGGTCAGGGTGTCATCAAGGCCGCCGCCGAGCACAAGGTGTGGGCGATCGGTGTCGACTCCGACCAGTACGCGCAGAGTTCCCTGGCGAAGTACAAGGACCACATCCTGACCTCCGCCCTGAAGAACGTCTCGGGCACGGTCTACGACCTCGCCAAGTCGGTCAAGGACGGCAAGCCGCTGTCCGGCGAGATCCGCGGCTCCCTCGCCAACGGTGGCGTGAGCCTCGCCGACTCCAACCCGGTCTTCAAGAACGACGCCGACCTGCAGGCCGCCCTGAAGAAGGCCGAGGAAGGCATCAAGAACGGCTCGATCAAGGTCAAGGACTCCTGACCGGACGGTCGTGGACCGGCCGTAGGCACGACCGGAAAGGACGCCGCGGCGGCGGCGTCACGGTCGCGGAACGGGGTGCGGTACGCATGAGGACCCGCACCCCGTTCGCACGGCAGAATGCTCGGAACGGATCGGGAGTGAACCAAGATCGATCAGGTCCGGGCACTATGTAAAGCAGGGGCGCTACGCGCGTAGAGCGGCGGCCCATTTCCTTGAGGAGAGTGCGCCATCGACGCGTCCAGCAGCCCTCCGCCCACCGCTCGGTCGACCACCGCGGTGGAGCTCACGGGCATCACCAAACGATTCCCCGGAGTCGTCGCCAACCACGACATCCACCTGGCCGTCCGCAAGGGCACCGTGCACGCCCTCGTCGGCGAGAACGGCGCCGGCAAGTCCACCCTGATGAAGATCCTCTACGGCATGCAGAAGCCGGACGAGGGCACCATCGCGGTCGACGGCGAGCAGGTGAGCTTCGGCAGCCCCGCCGCCGCCATCGCCCGTGGCATCGGCATGGTCCACCAGCACTTCATGCTGGCCGACAACCTCACCGTGCTGGAGAACGTCGTCCTCGGCAGCGAGAAGCTGTACGGCATCGGCGGCGGCGCCCGCAAGAAGATCAGGGAGATCTCCGACCGCTACGGCCTCGGCGTCCGCCCGGACGTCCTGGTCGAGAACCTCGGCGTCGCCGACCGCCAGCGCGTGGAGATCCTCAAGGTCCTCTACCGCGGTGCCCGTACCCTCATCCTCGACGAGCCGACCGCCGTACTCGTCCCGCAGGAGGTCGACGCGCTCTTCGACAACCTGCGCGAACTGAAGGCCGAGGGCCTGTCCGTCATCTTCATCTCCCACAAGCTGGGCGAGGTCCTGTCGGTCGCCGACGAGATCACCGTCATACGCCGCGGCACCACCGTGGGCACGGTCGTCCCCGCCGAGATCACCTCGCGCCGGCTCGCGGAGATGATGGTCGGCAGCGAACTGCCCACCCCGGAGACCTCCGAGTCCACGGTCACCGACCGCCCGGTCCTCACCGTCGACGGGCTGCGCCTCCAGGCGGAGGGCGGCCGCGCCGTCCTCGACGACATCAGCTTCACCCTCCACGCCGGCGAGGTCCTGGGCCTCGCCGGCGTCGAGGGCAACGGCCAGACGGAGCTGATCGAGGCGCTCATCGGCCTGAAGTCCGCCGACTCCGGCACGATCACCCTCGGGGACGAGGACATCACCCCCTGGCCCACCCGCCGCCGCCGCGAGTCCGGCATCGGCTACATCCCCGAGGACCGCCACCGCCACGGCCTCCTGCTGGAAGCCCCGCTGTGGGAGAACCGCATCCTCGGCCACGTCACCGAACGCCCCAACGCCAAGGGCTTCTGGCTCGACCCCAAGGGCGCCCAGGAGGACACCCGCCGGATCGTCGAGGAGTACGACGTCCGCACCCCCGGCATCGACGTCACCGCCGCCTCCCTGTCCGGCGGCAACCAGCAGAAGCTGATCGTCGGCCGCGAGATGAGCCACCGGCCGAAGTTCCTGATCGCCGCCCACCCCACCCGCGGTGTGGACGTCGGCGCCCAGGCCGCGATCTGGGACCACATCCGTGAGGCCCGCCGCGAGGGCCTGGCCGTGCTGCTGATCTCCGCCGACCTCGACGAGCTGATCGGCCTGTCCGACACCCTGCGGGTGATCTACAACGGCCGGCTGGTCGCCGACGCCGACCCGGCCACCGTCACCCCCGAGGAACTGGGCTCGGCCATGACGGGTGCCGCGTCCGGCCACCTGGAACCCGCAGAGACCGCCCCAGAAAACGACGCAGACGCCGGTCCGGAGGACGAGGCCCGATGAAGAAGTTCGACAAGGAGCGGGTGCTCCTCGCAGTGGCCGGCCCGGTCATCGCGCTCGTCGCGGCGATCCTGCTGACCTCGGTCGTGCTGATCGCCTCGGGCAAGAGCCCGATCGAGCCGTACACGCTGATGCTGGAGCAGGCGTCGTTCTCCGACGTCCAGGTGCTCATCATCAACCAGGCATCGATGTACTACCTGGCGGCGCTCGCGGTGGCCGTCGGCTTCCGCATGAACCTGTTCAACATCGGCGTCGACGGCCAGTACCGGCTCGCCGCGATGATGACCGCCGTCGTCGGCGCCCACCTCGCCCTGCCGTCCTTCCTGCAGATACCCCTGCTGCTGCTCGTCGGCATGTTCACCGGTGCCTTCTGGGCCGGCATCGCGGGCGCGCTGAAGGTCACCCGGGGCGTCAGCGAGGTCGTCTCCACGATCATGCTCAACGCCATCGCCACCAGCCTCATCGGCTACCTCACCCTGAAGGACATGTGGGGCGTGCAGGTCGGCAACAACATGACGACCGGCATCATGAAGGAGTCCGGCTGGGTCCCCGGCATCGACCTCGGCGCGGACGTCGGCGAGATCTACGGCCTGGTCTTCCTCGCCGCCGCCATGGGCGTCGTCTACTGGATCGTCCTCAACCGCACCCGCTTCGGCTTCGACCTGCGCGCCACCGGCGGGTCCGAGACCGCCGCCGCGGCCTCCGGCGTCGACGCCAGGAAAATGGTGCTCACCGCCATGCTGATCTCCGGCGGCATCGCGGGCCTGTCCGGCCTGCCGCTGCTGCTCGGCGACGCCCACACCTACAGCCTGAGCTTCCCGACCGGCCTCGGCTTCACCGGCATCACCATCGCCCTGCTCGGCCGAAACAACCCGGTCGGCATCGCCTTCGCCGCCCTCCTGGTCGCCTTCCTCGACAAGGCCTCTCCCGCCCTCGACTACGCCACCCCGGTCGCGTACGAGAAGGAGATCGCCACGATCATGCAGGGCCTGATCGTCTTCGCGGTCGTCATCTCCTACGAGGCCGTACGCCAGTGGGGTCTGCGCCGCCAGCAGAAGCAGGTCGGCCTGGAGCTCGCCGTGGCCGCCGCCCAGAACAACTCCGAGAAGAATGAGGTGGCGGCCCGATGACCACCGCGACCATCGCCAAGCCGCAGGCCAAGCAGCCCGGCAGGGGCGGCCGCCGTGTCTCCCTCCCCGTACTCCTGCTGATCATCGCGGGCGTACTGGTCCTGACCTCGATCGTCCGCCTGATCACCGGCGCGGACGGCATCACCTCGACCGGCCAGATGTCCACCGCGCTGCGCCTGGCCGTCCCCATCGGCCTCGCGGGCCTCGGCGGCCTGTGGGCCGAACGGGCCGGTGTGATCAACATCGGCCTCGAGGGCATGATGATCCTCGGCACCTGGTTCGGCGCCTGGGCCGGTTACCAGTGGGGCCCGTGGAGCGGCATCGTCTTCGGCATCGTCGGCGGCGCGCTCGGCGCGGTGCTGCACGCCATCGCCACGGTGACGTTCAACGTCAACCACATCGTCTCCGGTGTGGCCATCAACATCCTGGCCCTCGGCACCTGCCGCTACCTGTCGAAGTTCACCTTCGAGCACGCCCCGCAGGGCTCCTCCAAGCAGTCCCCGCCGATCGAGTCGCTGGGCAGCTTCTCCGTGCCCGGCCTGTCCGACTGGCTGCACACGCTCAACACCAAGCACTGGTTCCTGGTCTCCGACGTCGCCGGCCTGCTCGGCGGACTGATCACCGACCTGTCGCCGCTGACCGTCATCGCCGTCGCCCTCGTACCGCTGTCCTGGTGGGTGCTGTGGCGCACCGCCTTCGGGCTGCGGCTGCGCTCCTGCGGTGAGAACCCGGTGGCCGCCGAGTCGCTCGGCGTCAACGTCTACAAGTACAAGTACCTGGCCGTGATCATCTCCGGTGGCTTCGCGGGCCTGGGCGGCGCCTTCCTGTCCCTCGTGGCCTCGAACGTCTACCTCGACGGCCAGACCGCCGGCCGCGGCTACATCGGTCTCGCCGCGATGATCTTCGGCAACTGGATGCCGGGCGGTCTCGCCCTCGGCGCCGGCCTGTTCGGTTACACCGACAGCCTGAACCTGCGCGGCGGCACCCACAACGTGCACGCGCTGATCCTGCTGCTGGCGATCCTGCTGGTGTTCGGTGTGGCATACCTGGTGTGGAAGAAGAAGTTCGTGCCCGCCGTCGTCACCGCCGTGATCTCGGCGCTGATGTTCGCCTGGTACCTCGGCACCAACGAGGTGCCCAAGCAGGTCGTGACCGCGACGCCGTACGTCGTCACCCTGCTGGTGCTGTCCCTGTCGGCACAGCACCTGCGGATGCCGAAGGCGAACGGTCAGCCGTACCGGAAGGGACAGGGCAAGTGACCCCGGACACCCCGGACACCCCGGACACCCCGGACGCCCCGGACGCCACGACGGTCGACTGGGCGGCGCTGCGGGAGGAGGCGCGCGCGGCGATGTCGCGCGCCTACGTCCCCTACTCGAACTACCCGGTCGGCGTCGCCGCCCTGGTCGACGACGGCCGGACCGTCACCGGCTGCAACGTCGAGAACGCCTCCTACGGGCTCGGCCTGTGCGCCGAGTGCGGGCTGGTCTCCCAGCTGCACAACAGCGGCGGCGGGCGGCTGACCCACTTCACCTGCGTGGACGGCAACGGCGACATCCTCGTGCCGTGCGGGCGCTGTCGGCAGCTGCTGTACGAGTTCGGCGGACCGGAGCTGCTGCTGGAGACGCCGGCGGGGATCCTGCCGCTGTCGCAGATGCTGCCGCAGGCCTTCGGGCCGGAGCACCTCACCAAGTAAGTCCCGGGCGGCCCCCCTGGGCCTGTTCAGGCTCAGGGGGGCCGCTCCCCCCTTCGCACCCCGGAAGGAACCCGACCCATGGCCATGGACGCCATCTCCGTCATCCGCACCAAGCGGGACCGCGGCGAGCTCAGCGACGAGCAGATCGACTGGGTGATCGACGCGTACACCCGCGGGGAGGTCGCCGACGAGCAGATGTCCGCGCTCGCGATGGCCATCCTGCTCAACGGCATGAACCGCGGCGAGATCGCCCGCTGGACCGCCGCGATGATCGACTCCGGCGAGCGCATGGACTTCTCCTCGCTGTCCCGCCCCACCGCGGACAAGCACTCCACGGGCGGCGTCGGCGACAAGATCACGCTGCCGCTGGCCCCGCTGGTCGCCGCGTGCGGTGCCGCCGTCCCGCAGCTGTCCGGCCGCGGCCTCGGCCACACCGGCGGCACGCTGGACAAGCTGGAGGCCATCCCCGGCTGGCGGGCACTGCTGTCCAACGAGGAGATGCTGTCCGTGCTGGACGGCGTCGGCGCGGTGATCTGCGCGGCGGGCGACGGCCTGGCGCCCGCCGACCGGAAGCTGTACGCCCTGCGCGACGTGACCGGCACGGTCGAGGCGATCCCGCTGATCGCCTCCTCCATCATGTCCAAGAAGATCGCGGAGGGCACCGGCTCGCTGGTCCTGGACGTGAAGGTCGGCACCGGCGCCTTCATGAAGACGATGGTGGACGCCCGTGAACTGGCGTCCACCATGGTCGGCCTGGGCACCGACCACGGAGTGCGGACGGTCGCGCTCGTGACGGACATGTCGACCCCGCTCGGCCTGACGGCGGGCAACGCGCTGGAGGTCCGCGAGTCGGTCGAGGTCCTGGCCGGCGGCGGCCCGGCGGACGTGGTCGAACTGACCCTGGCCCTCGCCCGCGAGATGCTGGACGCGGCCGGCCTGAAGGACGCCGACCCCGCCAAGGCCCTGGCCGACGGCTCGGCGATGGACGTCTGGCGCCGCATGATCAGCGCCCAGGGCGGCGACCCCGACGCTCCCCTGCCCACCTCCCGCGAACAGCACGTGATCAAGGCTCCGTCCTCCGGCGTCCTGACCCGCCTCGACGCCTACGGCATCGGCGTCACCGCCTGGCGCCTCGGCGCCGGACGCGCCCGCAAGGAAGACGTGGTCCAGGCGGCGGCAGGCGTCGAACTCCACGCCAAGCCCGGCGACCGGGTGACGGAGGGCCAGCCCCTCCTGACCCTCCACACCGACACCCCCGAGCGCTTCGAGTACGCACTCCAGGCGGTCGAGGGCTCGTACGACATCGCGCCGGCCGGCACGGACTTCACCGCCTCGCCGGTGGTGCTGGAACGCATCGCCTGACCAGTGCCCGCGGCCGGAGGCCCGCCGGCGTCACGGCGCTCCACGCCCGACTGTGCGATGAGTTGCGCCCGGGCCGGCGGTCTGCAGACCGTGGACGCCAGGACACCCGCCGTGCTCGTGCTCGCCGGCCCCGTCACCCGGGACGAGGTGGCGGGGCTGTGCGAGGACGTACGGGGGCTGCTGGAGGGCACCCGGGCCGGGGTCGTGGTGTGCGATGTGGGCGGGCTGGGGCCGCCGGGACTCGGTGTCGTCGAACTGCTGGCGCGGCTGCAACTCGCCGCCCGGCGGGCCGGGGGCCGGATACGGCTGCGTGACCCCGACCCGGGGCTAGGCGCTCTGCTGGACCTGGTCGGTCTCTCCATCGAGGCGGAGCGGCAGCCCGAACAGGGGGAACCAGCGCCGGGTGTCGAGGAAGCAGTGGAACCCGGTGATCCGGCCCCCTGATATCTCCAGGACCTGAACGGCCCACGGAGTGAAGCCGCCCTCGTCCGGATCCGGCTTGTACTGGGCGAAGCCCGGCAGCCCGTTGGCCCGCACCGGCAGCAGCCGGGAGCCCGCGCAGGCGGTGCCCAGCGTGGTCATGAAGCCCGTGATGTCCGCCGAACCCGTCAGCCACAGGTCGAACGGCGGCATCGTCATCACCGCGTCCTCGTGCAGCAGCGCGGTCAGCGCCGTCATGTCGTACCCCTCGAACGCCTTCACATAGCGCTCCAGGAGCCGCTGCTGCTCCTCGTCCAGCGGGTCCGACACGGCCGCGTCGGCGCCCCGGTCGCTCCGCTCGGCGAGCGTGGCACGCGCCCGTTGCAGCGCGCTGTTGACCGAGGCGACCGACGTGCCCAGCAGCTCGGCGACCTCGCTCGCCCTCCAGACCAGCACCTCGCGCAGGATCAGCACCGCCCGCTGTCTGGGCGGCAGCCGCTGCAGGGCCGCCATGAAGGCCAGCCGCACCGACTCCTTGGCGACCGCCGCCTCCGCCGGGTCCTCGACCGCCGGCAGCACCCGGGCGTCCGGCATCGGCTCCAGCCACGTGTGGTCCGGGCGCGGGGACAGCGCCGCACGGGCCAGCGGCGTGGACTCGGTCAGGTCCATCGGCCGGGCGCGCTTGCTGCCCGCCGTCAGCATGTCCAGGCAGACGTTCGTCGCGATGCGGTAGAGCCAGGAGCGCAGACTGGAGCGCCCCTCGAACCTGTCGTGGCTCCGCCAGGCGCGCACCAGGGTGTCCTGGACCGCGTCCTCCGCCTCGAAGGACGAGCCGAGCATCCGGTAGCAGTATCCCGTCAGCTCGACCCGGTACCCCTCCAACTGCTCGTCGAGGCCCGTCGCCGTCGCCGTACCGTTTCCCATCGTCCACCCACCCCTGTGGCCGTCCCGTCCGGTGCGCGTCGTCACGCCCAGCACTTCGGAAGCTACCGCAGGGCACTGACAACGGCCCCCGGACAGGAAGAACCAGCAGGTCAGGTGGCGTCTACGCCAGCACCGGCGCCCGCCGTGCCGCCACGCGCGCCGCCCGCGTACCGAGCACCGTGATCGTCACCACGCCCAGCACCGCCAGCAGCCCGACCCCGACCGTGCCCGCCCAGCCCTCGGTGTGGAAGGCCATCGCGCCCACCGTGCTGCCCACGCTGGAGCCGATGTAGTAGGCGGACTGGTAGAGCGCCGAGGCCTGGGCGCGGCCGTGGGTGGCCGCCTTGCTGACCGCCGAGGAGGCGACCGCGTGCCCGGCGAAGAAGCCCGCCGTGATCAGGACCAGGCCCAGCAGCGTCGGCGCGACCGAGTCCGGCAGGGACAGCAGCAGCCCCGCCGTCGTCGTGGCGCCCGCCAGGTACAGGGCACCCCTGCGGCCCAGCCGGCCCACCAGCCGGCCCGCGGTCGACGCCGAGACCGTACCCACCAGGTACACCAGGAAGATCGAGCCGACGATGCCCTGGGGCAGGGAGAAGGGGGCCTCGGTCAGGCGGTAGCCGATCACCGTGTAGACGCCGCCGAACACCGTCATGAACAGCGCGCCGATCGCGTACAGGCGGCGCAGCAGCGGGTCGGCGAGGTGGTCGCGGACCGTACGGGTCAGCACGCACGGGCGCAGCGAGCCCGCCGTGAAGTGCTTCGGTGCCGGCAGCAGCAGGCGGAACGCCACCGCACACCCCACCGCGATCGCACCGATCACCCCGACGGCGACCCGCCAGCCCCACTCCTGGGCCACCCAGCCGGTGATGACCCGGCCGCTCATGCCGCCCACGCTGTTGCCCGCCACGAACAGGCCGATCGCCGTGACCAGCGCCCTGGGCCGGACCTCCTCCGCCAGATATGCCTGCGCCGACGCCGGCAGACCCGCCAGCGCGGCACCCTGCAGCGCCCGCAGCACCACCAGCACGCCCAGCGACGGAGCGAAGGGCACCAGCAGCCCGACGGTCACCGCGACCGCCAGCGAGGCCGTCATGACCGTACGCCTGCCGAAACGTTCCGACAGCACGCTCATCGGAAGGACGAAGAGCGCCAGACCGCCGGTCGCCGCCGCCACCGTCCAGCTCGCATCGCCCGCCGCCACCCGGAACTCGCCGGAGATCAGCGGCAGCAGGGCCTGCGTGGAGTACAGCAGCGCGAAGGTCGCGACACCGGCGAGGAAGAGGGCCAGGTTCATCCGGCGGTAGCCGGGGCCGCCCGGGGCCATGCGGGAGTCGGAGACGTGGAGGGGGCCGGGGACCGAGGTGAGGGCGTCCACGGTGGTGGACGCCCCGGTATGAGCGGAAGTCATGCTGCGACCGTAGGAACACCCGCACTCATCCGTCCAATGCACGGACTTGACATAATTGTTCCCATGGTGCATCAGCAGAGGTCACAGGGGCGCCTGTCACAGACCGGTGACACAGAAGACATCGTCGCGCTGCTCGCGCCACGCCTCGCGCACTTCGCCGGCGTGGCCCGCACCGAGCACGTCACCCGTGCCGCGCAGGAGATGCAGGTCCCGCAGTCCACGCTGTCGCGGGCCATGGCCCGGCTCGAGGCGGACCTCGGCGTCGACCTCTTCGCCCGCCGGGGCCGCACCGTCTCCCTGACCCCCGCGGGCCGCACCTTCCTCGCCTCCGTCGAACGCGCCCTCGCCGAGATCGAGCGCGCCGCCGACGAGGTGCGCGCCGACGCCGACCCGGCCACCGGCAAGGTCGCCTTCGGCTTCCTGCACACCATGGGCGCCGAGACCGTGCCCGGTCTCATCCACGCCTTCCGCGCCGACCACCCCCGCGTCCGCTTCAGCCTCGTCCAGAACTACGGCGAGGCCATGCTGGAGCGGCTGCGGGCCGGCGAGCTCGACCTGTGCCTGACGTCTCCCGTGCCGGACGCGCCCGACCTCGTGGCCCGCCGCCTGGACGAGCAGAAGCTGCGCCTGGTCGTCCCCGCCGACCACCGCCTCGCCGCCCGCCGCCGCATCCGCCTGGCCGAGGCCGCCGACGAGACCTTCGTGACCCTGGAACCCGGCTACGGCCTGCGCCGCATCACCGACGACCTGTGCCGCGAGGCCGGCTTCAAGCCGCGCGTCGCCTTCGAGGGGGAGGAGGCCGAGACGCTGCGGGGCCTGGTCGCGGCGGGCCTCGGGGTCGCCCTGCTGCCCCCGCCGGCCGTCCCCCGCCCGGGCGTCGTCGAACTGACGGTGACGGCCCCGCGCGCGGTCCGGGAGATCGGCGTGGCCTGGCTGGAGGGCCACCCGGACACACCGCCGGTGGCGGCGTTCAAGAAGTTCCTGCTGTCGAAACGAGGCAGGCTGCTCCACACCTGAGCGGGGACATCTCCTGCTCCCGGCCTGGGCGGGGACGTCCCCTACCGCCGCAACGTCCTGCCGAACCCCGCCGCCAGCGGCATCCGCAAGCCCAGCGGCGGCGGAGCCGCGAGCGCGTCCTGGACCGGCCGTGAGAACACCCGCCCGAACAACGTGCCCATGACGAAGTCCGAGGCGAGCGCGACGACCTCGTCCCGGTACTGCCGCAACCCGTGCCCGTCGGAGTGGACTTCGAACCGGCACACGTCCCGGTTCACCTTCTTCGCCCGCTCCGCGAACCGGAACGACCGCTCGGGATCGGCCCGCTCGTCGTTCGTGCCGTGCACGATCAGCACCCGGCGCCCGACGAGCTGCTTCACCGGTTCGGACGAGGCCGCCACGTCGTCCCCGGGCAGCCAAGGGGCGATCGCCACCACGGAGTCGACGGTCTCGTGCCCGCCCGCGTGCAGCGCGGCCCGGCCGCCCATGCCGAGACCGGCGAGGCACACCGGCACGTCCCCGTAGCGCCGTACGGCCTCCTCGACGGCCCACGCGGCATCGCGGGCCAGGTGCGCCTCGCCGCCGTTCCAGCCGCGGTAGCGGTAGTGCACCACGTGGACGGCCAGGCCCTCGTCGCGCCCCAGCCGGGCCAGCCGGCGCCCCAGCCCGCGCACCGGGGCGGCCGCCGTCACCGGAGAGGGCCTGCGACCGGACACCTCCTGGCCGCCCGGGAGCAGCAGCACCGCCCCGCCCACCGCCGCCGGCTCCGGGCCGAACGTCCTCCCCAGCCGGGCCGTGCGAACCGGCGTCGCCTGCTCTGTCATGACAGCAACAGTGTCAGAAGCACCGGTGTACGCCACCCGTCCGGGCGGTCACCGTTACATATCGACGGATGTGTACAGGGGACGATCTACGCGCGTAGGAGTTAGAGTGCGGAAATGACGAGCCAGACTGCCCACACGGGGAACACCCCGAGCTCGGACCAGATCCGCCGGGCGCCCAAGGTTCTGCTGCACGACCACCTCGACGGCGGGCTCCGCCCGGCCACGGTCGTCGAACTCGCCCGCGACGCCGGGTACACCCAACTCCCCGAGACCGACCCGGAAAAGCTCGGCCTGTGGTTCCGGGAGGCCGCCGACTCCGGTTCCCTCGAACGATACTTGGAGACCTTCTCGCACACCGTCGGTGTCATGCAGACCCGCGACGCCCTCGTCCGGGTCGCCCGCGAGTGCGCCGAGGACCTCGCCGCGGACGGCGTCGTCTACGCCGAGGTGCGCTACGCCCCCGAGCAGCACCTGGAGGGCGGGCTGAGCCTGGAGGAGGTCGTCGAGGCCGTCAACGAGGGCTTCCGGGAGGGGGAGCGGTCCGCGCTCGCGGCCGGGCACCGGATCCGCGTCGGCGCCCTGCTCACCGCCATGCGGCACGCGGCCCGCTCCCTGGAGATCGCCGAACTCGCCAACCGCTACCGGGACACGGGCGTCGTCGGCTTCGACATCGCGGGCGCGGAGGCCGGTTACCCGCCCACCCGGCACCTGGACGCCTTCGAGTACCTGAAGCGGGAGAACAACCACTTCACGATCCACGCCGGCGAGGCCTTCGGCCTGCCCTCCATCTGGCAGGCCCTGCAGTGGTGCGGCGCCGACCGGCTCGGGCACGGGGTACGCATCATCGACGACATCCAGGTGCACGAGGACGGCACGGTCGAACTCGGACGGCTGGCCTCCTACGTCCGCGACAAGCGCATCCCGCTGGAGATGTGCCCCAGCTCCAACCTCCAGACCGGCGCGGCGCCGTCGTACGCCGAGCATCCGATCGGACTGCTGCGGCGGCTGCTGTTCCGCGTCACGGTCAACACGGACAACCGGCTCATGTCCCACACCAGCATGAGCCGGGAATTCGAGAACCTTGTCGAGGTGTTCGGTTACACGCTCGACGACATGCAGTGGTTCTCCGTCAATGCGATGAAATCAGCGTTCATTCCTTTCGATGAACGACTGGCGATGATCAATGACGTGATCAAGCCCGGATATGCGGCGCTGAAATCCGAATGGCTGTTCAGGGGGGCCGCGTTCACCAGCGGTTCTGTGGGATCGGAGGGCTGACCGAGGAGGGCGGGGGAGCGAGCGGTCTTCACCATCCGTCCGCATTTCCGTGTTTGCGGCGGGTGGCTCGGCATGTTTACGGTCTTGGACCGCTCAGTTCCCCGTCTTCCATTCAAGGACGCATTTTCATGAAGCAGTCTGCCGCCAAGACCCTCGGTGTCGCCGCCCTCGGTGCCGCTTTCGCCGCCGCCGGCGCGGGCGCCGCGAACGCCGTGCCGGCCGCCCCGGACGCGGGCCAGGTCCTCGGCTCCGTCGGCTCCGTCAGCAAGGCGCTCCCGACGGAGAACGTCAGCAAGACGCTGCCGGAGACCGGCAAGGCACTGAACCAGGCCAATCCCACGGTCAAGAAGGGACTCACCGCCAAGAAGCCGGTCGCAAAGAAGCTCGGGAAGGGCCCGGCCAAGCCGGTCACCGGCCTGCTCGGCGGGCTGCCGGTGCAGGGGCTGCCGACGCACGGTGTGCCGGTGAACGGTGTGCCGCTGGGCTGAGTCGGCCATATCGGGACATCATCACGGTCGGGGCGCACCCCTTGCTTCAGGGTGCGCCCCGACGGCGTTTCACGGTCCGAACGGATCTACCAGGCCGAACCGGCCCTGTCCTCCGAGGGCAGCAGGACCCACAGTGCGATGTACACCAGGAACTGCGGACCCGGCAGCAGGCAGGAGAGCAGGAAGAGCACGCGCATCGTCGTCGCGGAGGTACCGAAGCGCCGAGCCAGCGCGGCGCACACTCCGCCGATCATGCGGCCGTGGGTGGGGCGGGCAAGGGCGGTCATCCGAACTCCTCCATGAGTCGTAGTGCGGGGCCTCCTCGTCGGCTGCCCCGTCCCATGACCACGTTATGGAGATGAAGGAGGCAAAGCGTCGCCCCACGGGGCGAGGCCGACCCTGGGAATCGTCGGGGTGCGGCCCTGAGGCGGATCCTCCTGGCGTACGGCCGACTGGTCCCGGCGTTCGGCCCTGTGGCGGAGGTGGGAGCGGCCCGCGGGGACGATCACGAGGTGGGCGAGGGCCACTCCCACGGTGTTGAGCAGCAGGGTGTCCACGTCCACGACCCGGCCGGGCACGCCGGTCTGCAGCAGCGCTATGCCCAGCGAGATCAAGGCGCCGGCGGCCAGCGTACGGATCAGGGAGGCAACCGGGGAGACACGGAGCCTGCCGTGGGCCATCGGCAGCAGGACACCCAGCGGAGCGAGCAGCGCGAGCCCCTCGCCGATGCGCCGGGCCGCCTCGAGCCGGCCCAGGTCCAGGTCGGCGCGGATGGTGGCGAACGGGCGCAGGTTGGGCGGTGTCACCCAGGGGACGTCCAGTGGACGCAGCGTGAGCCAGGCGACGAGCGCGAGATGGGTGACAAGGAGGACACCCCCTGTCACACGGACGTGGATCGCGGCGCTGCCGCCGATGGAGCCTTGACGCTGCACGTTCCCCTAGACGCGCCCCTCGGCACGGTCGGTTCCGGCAGGCGGGCACGCACCGCAGTGCGTGCTGTGTCACACGCGTCCGGCCGCCCGTGTGTCAGTCGCCGGTCACCTGGGACGACGGCGGCTTCGTGGCGCCCGGCCGGGAGCGCAGCTCCTCGCTGCACTGGTAGCGGAGCAGCCGGGTGCCGTCCGGGCCGCCGAGGACCACGGAGCCGTCGCCCTCGGTGGCCGCCGAGTCGGACAGTGTGCAGACGATCTGCGCGAGGGCGTACGGGGTGAGGCCGCCCGGTGCGGCGCTCAGCCGGAGCGTCTCCTCGGGGTCCTTGGGGCGCGGTCCGGTGACGGTCAGACCGCCGGGAACGTGCGTGGTGTACCCGGCCGCCGACTCGCCGGCCGACGGTGTCGCGGCGAGCTGGTCGAGCAGCCCCTGCGCCACGATCACGCGCCGCTGCGCGTCCGCCGTGTTCTCCGGGACTCGTACGGTCCGGTCGACGGTCACCAGCGACGAGCCGCACAGCAGGAACACCTGTACGGGCACGCCGCGCGGGGACTGCGTGGTCACGTTCGGCTGGGACAGCGAACAGGGCACGCGGGAGGGCGCGGCGCCGAAGTCCGTGGGCACCTCGGTGGGGCGGATCCCGCAGCCGGCGAGCAGCAGGGCCAGGGCGGGGAGCGCCGGCAGGAGTCGGCGTATGTTCATCGGACCTTCCCCTTCGAGTCGCTGCCCTCGCTCTTGCCGCCCTCGCTCTTGGCGTTCTCCGTCTTCTCCGTCTTCTTCGTCTTCTTCGTCTTCTCCGCCGCGAGTGCCGAGGCGTCCCGCGGCAGCCGCAGCGTGAACACCGCGCCGCCCTCGGGGGAGTTGGCCACGCTGATGCCGCCGCCGTGGATGTGGGCGTTGTTCAGGGCGATCGACAGGCCGAGGCCGCTGCCCTCGGAGCGCGGCCGGGAGGCGCTCGCCTTGTAGAACCGGTCGAAGACGTGCGGCAGGACCTCCTCCGGAATGCCGGGGCCGTGGTCGCGGACCTGGATGACGATCTCCTCGTCCGCCTCGTGGACCGAGACCCGCACCGGCGAGCCGCCGTGCTTGAGCGCGTTGCCGATGAGGTTGGCGAGGATGACGTCCAGACGGCGCGGGTCGAGCCGGGCGTGGATGCCGCGCTCGGCGTCCAGCTCGACCGCGTCCAGCCAGGCACGGGCGTCGATGCAGGCGGTGATCTGGTCGGCGACGTCGACGTCGTCCAGGACGAGCCGGGCCGTGCCCGCGTCGAAGCGGGTGACCTCCATCAGGTTCTCGACCAGGTCGTTCAGCCGCCGGGTCTCGCTGACCACGAGCCGGACCGCGGGCTCGACCATCGGGTCGATGCCGCCGCTCTCGGAGTCCAGCTCCTCCTCCAGCACCTCCGTCACGGCGGTGATGGCGGTCAGCGGCGTACGCAGCTCATGGCTCATGTCCGCGACGAAGCGGCGGGAGGACTCGTCGCGGGCGGCCATGTCGGCGACCCGCTTCTCCAGTGCCTCGGCCGCGTTGTTGAACGTGCGGGACAGGTCGGCGAGTTCGTCGGTGCCGGACACCCTGAGCCGGGTGTCGAGCTTGCCCTCGCCGAGCCGGCGCGCGGCGATTCCCAGCCGGTGCACCGGCTTCAGCACGGTCGTGGCGGCGGCCTGGGCGAGCAGCGCGGCGCCGATCAGCGCCAGGCCGGTGGCGACGCCCAGCGACCAGGCCAGCGAGGTGAGGTCCTTGGCCTCCGGCTCCAGCGACTTGAGCATGTAGCCGGTCGGACCACCCCCGACCATCCTGGTCCCGGCGACGAGGTACGGCGTGCCGTGCCGGACGACCCGCTGCCAGTACAGGTGGTACGGCGTCTTGTTGGCCGAGGACAGCGGCTGCCGCTTGTTCACCGCGGTGCGCAGCGACTCGGGCACGTCCTGGAGCGAGAAGCCGCTCAGGCCGCCGGAGTTGCCGTACACCGTGCGGCCGTTCGTGTCCTGGCCGACCAGCAGCACGCTGAAGCGCTGGCTGCTGCCCGCCATCTGGCCGGCGGTGTGCTGCAGTTGGTCCTGCGTCGGGTGCGCCGGCAGCGAGCCCGCGCGGTACTGCATCTCCTGCTGGAAGTCGCGCAGCACCGCGTCCTGGGCGCGGGTCAGCACCGCCTCGCGGTTGAGCCAGTAGGCGATCCCGGACGCCGACACGGCGGCGGTCAGCGCGACCAGCGAGAAGACGACGACCACCCGCAGGCGCAGACTGGTGAACCGCAACCGGGACAGTGCTCCCCTGCGCTTCGAGGCCCAGCCATGGAGCCCCCCGTGCTGTTCGGTCACAGTGTCCTACCGTTCGCTTCCCCGCCCGCGCGGCACAGAGGTGCGGCTGTCGCGCTCGGCTGCGGGCCGGTGTCCCGCCCGCAGCCCGCCACCACCCTCGATCGACTGCGCTGTGCGCAGGACGCGTTGACGCGTGCGTCGCTCACGACGGCGTATCCAGGCGGTAACCGACTCCGCGTACGGTGCGGATCAGCGTCGGGGACGACGGCACGTCCTCGACCTTGGCGCGCAGCCGCTGCACACAGGCGTCCACGAGCCGGGAGTCACCGAGGTAGTCGTGCTCCCACACCAGCCGCAGCAGCTGCTGCCGGGACAGCGCCTGCCCGGGCCGCCGGCTCAGCTCCAGCAGCAGCCTGAGCTCGGTCGGGGTCAGCTGCAGGTCCTCGCCGTTCTTCGTCACCGTCATCGCCGCACGGTCGATGACGAGGTTGCCGAAGGTCGCCGAGTCGTTCGCCTCCCGCTCGCCGCGGCGCAGCACGGCCCGGATCCGGGCGTCCAGCACCCGGCCCTGGACCGGTTTGACGACGTAGTCGTCCGCTCCGGACTCCAGCCCGACCACCACGTCGATGTCGTCGCTGCGCGCGGTGAGCAGAATGATCGGCAGCTGGTCCGTGCGCCGGATGCGCCGGCACACCTCGAACCCGTCGATGCCGGGCAGCATCACGTCCAGCACGATCAGGTCCGGCCGCTGCTCGCGCAGCATCTTCAGACCGTCCTCACCACTGGCAGCGGTGGCCACCCGGTGTCCCTGGCGCGTCAGTGAGAGCTCCAGGGCCGTCCGGATGGCGTCGTCGTCCTCGATCAGCAACAGGGAAGGCACGGACCTCATTCTGGCGCATACGGGGGTGGGCTTTCGACTCCCGGAGAGCTACGCGCGGGTAGCGCCGTGTCGCGGCCCCTGTGACAGGTCTGTGACAGTCGGGGGACATGGCCATGAAGTCGCGCAGGCAAGATTTTCGGCACAGGCAAGGAAGCACGGAAGCACGACGGAACAGCCGGAACTCCGGAACTCCACGACGGGGGGCGCGAGATGAACACGCTGCACAGCACCAGCAACAGCGCAGTGGTCACGCGTCTGCACGACATGGGCCGGAGTTCGGAGAAGTCCGGTGCCGTGAGCCCGCGGGGGTGCGCTCGCGGCACCGGGCGTCAGCACACCGCGTACATGACGGTGGTTGACGCGCACACGGGGGAAACGCACGGGGGAACCGCGTACGGGGAGGGCTCGGGGGAGCGCCGCACCCTGTCGGAGGTGGAGTTCACCGCCTACGTCCAGGAGCGCCGCGCCTCCCTGTACGCAACCGCCTACCACCTCACCGGAGACCGCTTCGAGGCCGAGGACCTGCTGCAGAGCGCGCTGTTCTCGACGTACCGGGCGTGGGACCGGATCAGCGACAAGGCGGCGGTCGGCGGATACCTCCGCCGCACCATGACCAACCTGCACATCAGCGCCTGGCGGCGCCGCAAGCTCAACGAGTACCCGACCGAGGAACTGCCGGAGACGCCCGGCGACACGGACGCCATGCGCGGCACCGAACTGCGCGCCGTCCTGTGGCAGGCGCTCGCCCGGCTGCCCGAACTCCAGCGCACCATGCTGGTCCTGCGCTACTACGAGGGCCGCACGGACCCGGAGATCGCGGACATCCTCGGCATCAGTGTCGGCACGGTGAAGTCCAGCATCTGGCGCTCCCTGCGCCGGCTGCGCGAGGACGAGGTCCTCAGCTTCGGCCGTGACCAGGAGGAGTCCTTCGGCGAGCTCGTCGCCTGAACCGGCCGAAGGACAGGGGGAAACGGGGGAAAGGGGAGGAAAAGGGGGGGGACGGGGGAAGTCCGGGGGGACACCGGGGAACGGGGAAACCGGGGGACAACACGGGGGAACGTGGGGGAGCACCAAGGGAGCGGGGCTGGAGGGCCGGGGGTCCGTCCAGCCCCGCTTTCGCGTGCGGGTGCGGGTGCGCGGGGTCCGTACGCCCGCGCACCGTAAGCCGGTTGGGCCGGTCATGCCGGTCATGCCGATTACGTCGCTTACGCCGCCGTCCGCGCCTGTGTCCGACGCCCCGCCCCCGCTGCCGCCATCCGGCCCAGGGCCTCGTCCCGGTCGCAGGGGTGGGCGCCCAGTGCGACCTGACGGGCGACGATCGACCGCTCGGCGCGCATCAGCCGCCAGCCGCGGCGCAGCAGGAACGGCACCGACTTGCGACCCTCCTTCAGATCCCGCAGGAACCGCCGGCGGAAGGTGGTGACCGGCCCGCGCGACAGGCACAGCGCGTCGGCCAGGACGCCCAGTTCCCGGCAGCGCTCCACGATCTCGGCGGCGAAGATGCCCTCCGCGATGAACAGCGGGGTGCGGCCGATGTGCAGAGGCTCCTCGCCGGTACGGGCGCTCAGGGAGATGTCGTAGACCGGCACCGTCGCGCCGCCCGTGGCGCACAGCCGGGTGATCGCCTCCACCGCGGCGTCCGCGTCCCACGAGCCGGGGTGGTCCCAGTCGATGTCCGAACTCCCCGCCACCAGCGGCAGGGTGGGGTCGTCACCCTCCTTGTAGAAGTCGTCGAGGCGCAGCACGGGCAGTCCGGAGCGGGCGGCGACCAGGGACTTGCCCGAGCCCGAGGGGCCGCAGAGCAGCACGACACGGGCGGGTGACGGGAGATGAGGGCTCACGGAAGACCAGTCTGACGCATGGCGGCGCGCCTGCCGACCTCGCGGGGCGGCTTTGGAATGTGGCTTATGTCTCAACTACTCTGTGCGGCTTACTGGTTACCCAACGCAGTAGAAGGTGGCACCGGCAATGGCCCGACACGCGTCCTCCTCCCGCTCCACCGCCCGACGCGCCCTGCTCGCCGCAGCGACCGCAGGGGTCGCCCTGGGTGCGGGCGCGGCGACGGCCTCGGCGGACGTCCTCCCGGCCGCGGGCGGAGGCCACCGGCTCGGTCAGGCCGACCCGCAGGCGGCCGTGGGGACGCTGACCGGCACGGCCCACCACGTCACCGGCCCGGTCGTGGGCCTCAAGCCCAACCCCCTCGCGGGCACCGGCGTCGACCCGCTCGACAACAGCGTCGGCACCCAGGTCGCCGATTTCAGGCCGGCCGACTCGAAGATGCTCACCGGTCCGGTGGCCCAGGCCCCGTCGGTCGGCAGCATCCCGGTGGCGGGCCAGGCGCTCGGGTCGGTGCGCTGACGCCCGTAGTCACCTGTGGACATAGGTGAAAGAGCCGCGTCTCCCCGAAGGAAGGGGAGACGCGGCTCTCGTCTGCGGGGACGGCTCAGTACGACGAGCCGGAGGCGCCCAGTGCGCCCGTGGGGTGCCAGACCGTCTTCGTTTCCAGGAAGGCCGTCAGGCGGTCGATGCCCGGGGTCGCGGAGTAATCCACAGGCTGTGGACGCAGGACGCGCTTGAGGTTGTCCGCCGCCGCGGTCTCGAGCTCCTTGGCCAGGTCCTCGTCGGCGCCCGCCAGGTCGATCGCGTTGACGTCCTGGTGCGCGGCGAGGGGCGCGGCGATCTCCGCCGTGCGGCCGGACAGGACGTTGACGACACCGCCGGGCAGGTCGGAGGTGGCCAGCACCTCGCCCAGGGAGAGGGCGGGCAGCGGGGACTCCTCGGAGGCCACGACGACCGCCGTGTTGCCGGTCGCGATCACCGGGGCGACCACCGAGACCAGACCCAGGAACGACGACTCCTGCGGGGCCAGGACCGCCACGACACCCGTCGGTTCCGGCATGGAGAGGTTGAAGAACGGGCCCGCCACCGGGTTGCCGCCGCCCACCACCTGGGCGATCTTGTCGGTCCAGCCCGCGTACCAGACCCAGCGGTCGATCGCCGCATCCACCTGGGCGGCGGCCTTCGCCTTCGACAGGCCCTCCGCGTCGGCCACTTCGCGTACGAACTGCTCGCGGCGGCCCTCCAGCATCTCCGCGATGCGGTACAGGATCTGGCCGCGGTTGTACGCCGTCGCGCCGGACCACGCCCCGAACGCCTTGCGGGCCGCCACGACCGCGTCGCGGGCGTCCTTGCGGGAGGACAGGGGTGCGTTCGCCAGCCAGTTGCTCTTGGAGTCGGTCACCTCGTACACCCGGCCGCTCTCGGAACGCGGGAACTTCCCGCCGACGTACAGCTTGTAGGTCTTGAAGACCGACAGTCGGGGCTCGGTCTTTTCCGTCTTATCGGACATCGAGGTACGCCTCCAGGCCGTGGCGGCCGCCCTCGCGGCCGAAGCCCGACTCCTTGTAGCCGCCGAACGGCGAGGTCGGATCGAACTTGTTGAACGTGTTGGACCAGATCACTCCCGCGCGCAGCTTGTTCGCCACCGCCAGGATGCGGGAGCCCTTCTCCGTCCAGATGCCGGCGGAGAGGCCGTACGGAGTGTTGTTGGCCTTGGCGACGGCCTCGTCCGGGGTGCGGAAGGTGAGGACGGACAGCACCGGACCGAAGATCTCGTCGCGGGCGATGGTGTGCGCCTGGGTGACGTTCGTGAACAGCGTCGGGGCGAACCAGTAGCCGGAGGAGGGCAGTTCGCAGGCCGGCGACCAGCGCTCGGCGCCCTCCGCCTCGCCCTGCTCGGCGAGCGCGGTGATCCGGGCCAGCTGCTCGGCGGAGTTGATCGCGCCGATGTCGGTGTTCTTGTCCATCGGGTCGCCCAGGCGCAGGGTGGCCAGACGGCGCTTGAGCGAGTCCAGCAGCTCGTCGTGGACCGACTCCTGGACCAGCAGGCGGGAGCCCGCGCAGCAGACCTGGCCCTGGTTGAAGAAGATGCCGTTGACGATTCCCTCGACGGCCTGGTCGATCGGGGCGTCGTCGAAGACGATGTTGGCGCCCTTGCCGCCGAGTTCGAGGGTGAGCTTCTTGTGGGTGCCGGCCACCGTGCGGGCGATCTGCTTGCCGACCGCCGTGGAGCCGGTGAAGGCGACCTTGTTCACGTCCGGGTGCGCGACGAGCGCGGCGCCCGCGTCGCCGTAGCCGGGGAGGATGTTGACGACACCCTTCGGCAGGCCCGCCTGGCGGCAGATGTCCGCGAAGAACAGCGCGGAGAGCGGGGTGGTCTCGGCGGGCTTGAGCACGACCGTGTTGCCGGTCGCGAGGGCCGGGGCGATCTTCCACGCCAGCATGAGCAGCGGGAAGTTCCAGGGGATGACCTGGCCGGCCACGCCCAGCGGCTTCGGGTCCGGGCCGAAGCCTGCGTGGTCCAGCTTGTCCGCCCAGCCGGCGTAGTAGAAGAAGTGGGCCGCCACCAGGGGAAGGTCGGCGTCCCGCGTCTCCCTGATCGGCTTGCCGTTGTCCAGCGTCTCCAGGACCGCCAGCTCGCGGCTGCGCTCCTGGATGATGCGGGCGATGCGGAACAGGTACTTGGCGCGCTCCGAGCCGGGCAGCGCCGACCACTTCCCGAAGGCCTTCCGGGCGGCCTTGACCGCGCGGTCCACATCTGCCTCACCGGCCTGGGCGACCTCGGAGAGGACCTCTTCGGTGCTCGGACTGATCGTCTTGAAGACCTTGCCGTCGGCGGCCTCGGTGAACTCTCCGTCGATGAACAGGCCGTAGGACGGAGCGATGTCGACGATCGCGCGCGACTCGGGCGCGGGTGCGTACTCGAATGCCATGGTGATCAGTCCACCGTCACGTAGTCGGGGCCGGAGTAGCGGCCGGTGGCCAGCTTCTGACGCTGCATCAGCAGGTCGTTCAGGAGCGAGGAGGCGCCGAAGCGGAACCAGTGGTTGTCCAGCCAGTCCTCGCCGACGGTCTCGTTGACCAGGACGAGGAACTTGATCGCGTCCTTGGAGGTGCGGATGCCGCCGGCCGGCTTCACACCGACCTGCACGCCGGTCTGCGCCCGGAAGTCACGGACGGCCTCCAGCATGAGCAGGGTGTTGGCCGGGGTGGCGTTGACGGCGACCTTGCCGGTGGAGGTCTTGATGAAGTCGGCGCCCGCCAGCATGCCGAGCCAGCTCGCCCGGCGGATGTTGTCGTACGTCGACAGCTCGCCGGTCTCGAAGATGACCTTCAGACGGGCGCTCGTCCCGCAGGCCTCCTTCACGGCGGTGATCTCGTCGTACACCTTCATGTAGTGGCCCGCGAGGAACGCCCCGCGGTCGATGACCATGTCGATCTCGTCGGCGCCCGCGGCGACCGCCTCGCGCACGTCCGCCAGCTTGACGCTCAGCGGCGCGCGGCCGGCCGGGAAGGCGGTGGCGACCGAGGCGACCTTCACGTCGGAGCCGGCGACGGCCTCCTTGGCGACGGCCACCATGTCGGGGTAGACGCAGACGGCCGCGGTGGCGGGGGTCGTACGGTCCGTCGGGTCGGGGTGGACCGCCTTGGCGCCGAGCGCCCGGACCTTGCCCGGGGTGTCCGCGCCTTCCAGCGTCGTCAGGTCGACCATCGAGATGGCGAGGTCGATGGCGTACGCCTTCGCGGTGGTCTTGATGGAACGGGTGCCGAGCGAGGCGGCGCGCGCCTCCAGGCCGACCGCGTCGACGCCGGGCAGCCCGTGGAGGAAACGGCGCAGCGTGCTGTCGGACGCGGTGACGTCGGCGAGTTCAGCGGGTGCAGCGGGTGCAGTGGTGGGCATGGTCACCAGGCGAGCATATCTACGCGCGTAGCGGCTGTACAGTCCCGAGGCTCATCTCGTCCGCTTCGGGGCGTCGTGCACAATCGGGGCCATGACGACGCCCGAGCACGAGTCCACCGCGCCGCAGCCGCAGGGCCCCGAGAACAAGGACCGGGTCTTCCGGTCGTCCGCCGGCATCGCGGGCGGTGTCCTGCTGCTCGCCATCATCGGGTGGCTGGGCATCGACGTGCTGGTCACCGGCCAGGGCCGCGAACCGTGGCTGGCGCTCGCCGCGATGATCCTCGTCGTGCCGCTCGTGGTCGCCTTCACCCTGCGGCCCGCCGTGTACGTCAACGCGGAGCGGCTGCGCGTCCGCAACCCCTTCCGCGTGATCGTGCTGCCCTGGGGCCAGGTCTCCGGGCTGCGCTCCGGCTACTCCAACGAGGTTCTCGACCGGTCCGCCGCCAAGTACCAGCTGTGGGCGTTGCCCGTCTCCCTGCGGGCGCGCAAGCGGGCCGCCCGGCAGGAGGCGCGGGCCGCTGCCGCGGGCGCACGCGAGGCGAGCGGCGCGGGTGGC